>CAZZVT010000015.1:0-20053 GCA_964657545.1 uncultured Jatrophihabitantaceae bacterium | reverse complement strand
GCAGTTCGCTCGGGTCGACCGTGTCCTGTCGATCGGCTCGACGTGGCGGCCTGCTGCGATCGAGCGGGTTCGCCCTGGGCGGGTATGGAAGCGCGCCGACCGTCAGTGACACGAACTCCCCGTATGCGTCGTGCAATTCGGCGGCAACGGCTTCAGCGTCGGCAGCCACACCGATCTCTACCGGTGGTCGGCGATATCCGGGATCAGGCATCGGATACTGCATGAGTGCCGATGGCCGCAGCTCTGCCAGCCGGCGCAGATCGTGCCGCAGCCGTTCCCACGCCTCCAGTGCCGACGGTTCAGCGCACTCGACGCGCACCCATCCGCCAATGCCCAGCCGTTCGGCCACGGCAGCGATCGCCGCGACATCGCGTTCCTTCATCTCGATGATCGTGATCCGCAGTCCCCGATCGGGATCGAACCGCCCCTCCGCGAAACGATCACCCAACAGCGCCTGCGCCTCGTCGAACAGTTCGTGCGCATTCCGTTCGACGACGTCTGGCGCATCCACTGCGAACCTCCCGACTCACACGGATCGTCAACGCGACCGGATCTTGGCCGAACGCTCCCACGTGTCTCTGGTAACGGGCAACAATCGGACCCAGGTGACTACCGGGTACATGGGCGCGGGCTTTCGCGCTGGTGGCGTCAACTCGATGCGCCACCTTTCCAGCGGTGATACGCGACAACGGCCCAGAGGACGCCCACGGCAATCACTGCACCCGAATTGCATTTTCGCCCGGTCGAACCGCCGGTCGCAGTGAGAACCAGCGTGAGGGCCACCGCGGAACCCAGAGCATCAGCTGCACGGAGCGCGCTGGGTGTGCGTCACTCGCTCTTGGGTTCGTCATCCGGCGGCAGCCCGACGAGGCCCTTCGCGCCGAACGTGAACCGTCGGCCGCACAGCGGGCACGCGACAAGTTGCGCGGAACTGACGTCGCGCGTGCTTGGTACCGCCTTGAGTCGTTCGCCATCGTCCGGACACACCAGGTAGTTCATGCCCAGAAAATAGCGAACCCCATTGAACGGCTCGAGAGCTCGGTGGTGGCTTGGGCCGGTTGTCAGATCACCGCGGCAGCGACCAGGATGCCGACCACGACAATGACAATTCCCGTGATCACGTTGCCGTAGGTGCGCACCCCGGTGCGTATGTCACCATTGCGGGTCCACGATCGCTTCAGCGCGGGTTGCAACCCGACGACGACCGCCCCGATGACAATCACGATGACGCCGAGCACTACGTGGTTCACGGCTCTCGGCGTTCCCAGGTGTGACAGCGCGGTAACCGGGTAATGGGGCCCGCCGTGATCGTGTTCCGTAGGGCATCGCGCTGGTGGACCCGTTGCTCTGGCAGCATCACGGTTCATGCGTCACCAGGCCGATGCGGTCGCCCCGACGCTGTATGTCAGCGATCTGGACTTCACCCTGCTGGGCAGCGATGCTCAGCTGAGCGATGAGACGGTCGACGTGGTCAACCGTCTTCTCGCCGCCGGCTACTACTTCACCTGTGCCACAGCCCGTTCGTTCGCCTCGACAATGCGGGTCACCCGCCGGCTGCACCTCACCCTTCCGGTGATCACGTACGGCGGGGCGGTGACGTTCGACCCGACGAGCGGCGCACGCATCGACGTCCGACCGATCGCCGATGCGGCGGTCGAGGCGATCTGTGCGATCACCGCCGGCAACTCGACGGTGGAACCGTTGCTGTACGCGATTGTCGAAGGCCGGGACCGGGTCTGTTGGCGCAACGAGCACTCCACCGCGTTCACCCGAACCTTCGTTGCCGATCGTGCCGGGAACCCGCGACTGCTACCGGTCCCGGACTGGTCCGGCCTGCCGACGGGCGGAGTCTTCTACGCCACCCTCATCGGGGACCGGACCGACATCGCTGCCGTCCGCGAGGAGCTGGCGCCGCACCTCGCCGACTGCTTCTCGACACTAGGCCCCGACGGATACCGCCCTGACCAGACCTGGCTCGAGATCTGCTCCCTCGACGCCACCAAAGCCGCCGCGGTCTCGCGACTGCACCATGAGCTCGGCGCTGGCAGTCTCGTGGTCTTCGGCGACAATCACAACGACGTGCCCATGTTCACGATGGCCGATCACAGCTGCGCGGTCGCCAACGCTGTTCCGGAAATTCTCGACCTCGCCGACGAGATCATCGCCGGTAACGACAGCAACGGCGTTGCGCGGTGGCTCGCTCGCCATCTGCTCGACGAGCTGTGACAACCGGACTTCGGCAGGCCGCCCGGCTCACTACGTAACCTGGCTCGCATGCCGACCGACCGCGATGGCTACGCCCCTGGCTGGGAAGGTGATGCCATCTCGATGATGGCGTCTCGCTCGGTTAGCGGATTGCCGGCTAGTTTCAGGTCGCCCGGTGCTCATCGGCAGGACCATCACCCCGCCTCCGACGACGTTTCGGTTCCGTGATCTCCGAGCCGGCGAGAAGTCGCTGGATATTCCACTCCAGTCGCTCGCTGAGGCCGGGCGCGACCAGCTTCGGCGGGTTGACGGCATCGACGGCACCACGGAGGGCGACAAGGGTCTCGCGGATGAGCGCCTCGGCTCGAGCTGCAGCGATGACACCCCACGACGTCGCTTCGGCGACGAGGCGCTCGACCGACATGCGACGGTGGTCGAAGACGCCGTCGACAGCTAACGCGAGGTCGAACTTGATCGTCCCTTGCTGGAACAGGTTGGGCACCGCATCGTAGATCTGTGCAAGCCCGGTTCCGGTGGACAGGTGCATCAGGGCGACGTTCTTGGCGTGCGCATCGTTGTTGCCGATGGCGACGTGAAAGGTCAGTTGCCGGAGCCACTGTGCGACGGTCGCGTCCCCGCCGGGGATCGATCCGAGCAGTTCGCCTATCTGTCGGGCGGTTGCGCGGCGAGGGTCGGCCGGCCGGTCGGGCTCCTGAAACTTTGCGTCGGGGTTTCGCCAGTTCAGTCCCATCGCTTGCGCGAGGTCTTCCTGGTGGCGAAGGTGGACGTGCCCGTCGACAACATCGCGGTCGAAGCGTTCGATCGCCAGGTAGGTGATTCGTCCTGCCTTGCGGATCTCGCTGCGATAGGCGGACAGGCCGACGTGTTGGGCGAGCAAGTGGCTGTAGTGCTCGTCGAACAACCGGTCCGGGCGCGCGGGGACCTGCGGCTTCAATATCCAGGTCGAGTGTGCGCGACCGTGAGGGTAGGACCACCGCCCGTCGACCTCGGCAACGAGCACCTTGGGCTGGTACCCGGGCAGGGTGGAACGGCTGTCGTCGGGGATTCCTTGGTCCGACTCCCTGAGCGCCTGCCTGAGCTTGGCGGCCAGCACTCGATCCGTCAGCGGCTCGTATTCCGCTCGATTCGGGGCGCTCTCGCCCGGCCGGCGCAACGTGACGGCGCCCGCGATCGAGCCGCCGAACTCATTCAACAACGCGAACAGATCGCCCGGGTCGATGTGTCGCTTGGCAGCCATCTTCTCCCGATGGTTACCTTCCGGAACGTAACCGCCGAGGAAGTTCGAGACCGCGTCGACCGGCGGTCGGCGACCCGGCAGCGTCGCGAATGCCTCGGACAGCAAGATCGCGCCGCTGTAGTTTCCATCAACGGCCAGCGCGACGCGGCCTGGGTCGCGCGCGTCCGGCTCGATGGTGCCGACGAAGTCCTCGTGCAGGAAAACGTCAAGCGCTGGCACGGTCGTCCCCGTAGGTCAGGGTGACGGTGATGCCAAGTTCGTGCAGCACCCGGAACAACCGCGAGGTGTAGACATTGCCCCTGCCGGACTCGAGATCGACCATGTAGTCGCGGGAGAACGCCAACCGTTCGGCCAGGCCGCTCTGACTGATACCGGCTTCCTCGCGCGCAGCCTTGATCACTGCGGCGACGTCCTGCTGCTTTCGCGCGTTGAGGCTGGGCATCTCGCACCTTTGCTGTGGGAATATCCCCACACTACACGAAGTGGAGATATTCCCACACTGGTCGAAGTGGGAATATCACCGCAGGTGACGGTTGCCAGCGCGGTCGCTGACCGCGCCGAAGCCTGCGTGGGCGTTTCTTTCAGTCGAGGTCGAACGCGGCGTGGATCGCCGCCGTCAGATCCTGTTCTTGATCGGCAAGCAGGAACCCGACCTGACGGCCGAGCGCCGCAACCGGCACGGTCACGATGTTGTCGCAGCTGACGACGCCCTCGTGATCGAGCCCATTTCGTGCGCCGACCGACACCTCCGTGGACAGGCCGCGGATGGTGCTCGTTATCGGCGCCACGGTGACCCTGGTCAGGTAAGGACGTACGACCTCGCGGGTGAGTACGAGAACATGGCGGGCCTTGTCGAGATGGGCGGTGTGGATAGGTCGCATCAGTCGATGTCGGGCATCGGGGTTACGGCAGCGAACTCGGCGAGCTGATCGAGGCCGGCGTCGGGTGCCTCACGGGCCAGGATGACCGCATCGCGTTCTGCGATCGTGCGGCGCGGCTCGCGCTCGAGAGCGCGTGACACAACGGCCGCCCGACTTGCTCCTTCGCCGCGGCTGACGAGGTCGTCGACGAAGGCCACCAGATCATCGGACAGGCGGACCGTGATCTGAGTAGTCGCACCAAAACGGCACCGCTCTGGTACGCAAGACCCTCGTTGCCCGACGTCACGGTCTACGTTCTGCCGACGCATCGTCGGTGGTACCGCGTCAGGCGCGCGGCGTGAACGTACGGGTCTCGGTGCCGCGCAGCAGGGCACGCAGGTCGGTGCGATCACCGCGCAGCACGCCTGCCGCGCGGGCCTGCACGAGCACATTGCCGTAGGCCGCGGCCTCGACGGGTCCGGCGACGACCGGCAGCTGACAGGCATCGGCTGTCAGCTGGCAGAGCAGGGCGTTGTTCGCTCCCCCGCCGACGAGATGCACGACCTCGACGGCCTTGCCGGACAGCGCCGACGCCTCGCGCACCGTGCGCCGGTAGGCCGCGGCGAGGCTGTCCAGGATGCAGCGGGTGACCTCGGCCGGGGTTTCGGGCGTCGGTTGCCCGGTACGCCGGCACTCCGCGCGCAGCCGCGCGGGCATGTCGCCCGGCGGCAGGAACTCGGGACGGTCGGGGTCGATGACGCTGCGCCCACCCGGTGCGAGCGCGGCCTCGATGAGCAGCCGCCGCAGGTCCTCGACGGCACCGGAACGTTCCCAGGTGCGCATCGACTCCTGCAGCAGCCACAGGCCCATGACGTTGCGCAGGAAACGGACCGTCCCGTCGACCCCGAGCTCGTTGCTGAAGTTCGCGGCCCGGGCTGCCTCGCTCGTCACCGGAGCCTCGAGCTCGACGCCGACGAGCGACCACGTCCCGCACGAGATGTAGGCGAACCGGTCGTCCTGGGCCGGGACGCCGAGCACCGCCGAGGCCGTGTCGTGCGACCCGACCGCGAACACCGGCACCTCACCGATGCCCGCCTCGGACGCGACCCCGGGCAGCACGGGTCCGAGCAGGTCTCCCGGCTCGCGGATGTCCGGGAACAGAGCTGTGCGGACGTCGAGCTTCGTGGCGACGTCAGCCGACCACGCACGGGAACGGACGTCGAACAGACCGGTGGTCGAGGCGTTCGTCAGCTCGCTGCCGAGCGTCCCGGTCAGCCAGTAACCGAACAGGTCGGGGATGAGCAGCGCGTGTGCCGCATGACGTTCCGGCCACGCCTCGCGCGCCGCGACCAGTTGGAAGACGGTGTTGAACGGCAGCTCCTGGATTCCGGTGATCGGGTACAGCTCGAGCACTTCGCCAACCTGCGCGGCGACACCATCGGTACGGGTGTCGCGGTAGTGCACCGGGTTGGCGAGCAGCGCACCGTCCCCGTCGAGCAGGCCGTAGTCGATCGCCCACGAGTCGACACCGATCCCCGCGAGCGGCCCGCTCGAAACGGCCTCACGCAGCCCGTCGAGCACACCCGCCCAGAGCGACAGGACGTCCCAGTGCAGCGTGCCGCGCAGGCGCACCGGCCGGTTCACGAACCGGTGCACCTCGCGCAACTGCACGCCGGAGGCCTCGACAGAAGCGACCATCACCCGCCCCGAGGAGGCGCCGAGATCGACAGCGGCGAAGTTCGTCACCGGAGGAAGGCCGCGGCCACCCCGGCGTCGACGGGAATGTGCAGCCCGGTCGTGTGGCTGAGCTCGGCGCTGCACAGGACGAACACCGCGTTGGCGATGTTCGCGGGCAGCACCTCGCGCTTGAGGATGGTGCGCTGGGCGTAGAACGCGCCCAGGTCCTTCTCCTCGACGCCGTAGACGGCGGCCCGGTTCGCGCCCCAGCCGCTGGCGAAGATACCCGAGCCCTGGACGACGCCGTCGGGGTTCACGCCGTTGACCTTGATGCCGTACTGGCCCAACTCGGCCGCGAGCAGCCGCACCTGGTGCGCCTGGTCGGCTTTCGCGGCACCGTAGGCGACGTTGTTCGGGCCGGCGAACACGCTGTTCTTCGAGGAGATGTAGACGATGTCGCCGCCCATCCCCTGATCGATCATGGCCTTCGCCGCCGCCTTGGCCACCAGGAACGAACCCTTGGCCATGACGTCGTGCTGCAGGTCCCAGTCCTGCTCGGACGTCTCGAGCAGCGAGCGCGACAGCGACAGCCCGGCGTTGTTGACGATGAGATCGACGCCGCCGAACGCCAGCACCGCGGCATCGACCGCGGCCTGGACGGCGTCGGCCTTGGACACGTCGACCTGGACGCCGACCGCGACGTCGGAGTTGCCGATCCCGGCGGCTGCCTCGACGGCCTTGTCCAGCGAGAGGTCGGCGATGACGACGCAGGCGCCCTCGGCGGCCAGCTTCTCGGCCGTCGCCCTGCCGATGCCCGAGGCCGCGCCCGTGACGAACGCGATGCGACCGGCCAGTGCCTTGGGCAACGGCTGCCGCGCGAGCTTCGCCTCCTCGAGCGCCCAGTACTCGATGCGGAACTTCTCGGACTCGTCGATCGGTGCGTACGTCGACAGCGCCTCGGCGCCGCGCATGACGTTGATGGCGTTGACGTAGAACTCGCCGGCAACCCGAGCCGTCTGCTTGTTCGCGCCGAAGCTGAACATCCCGACGCCCGGCACCAGCACGATGGCCGGGTCGGCGCCGCGCATCGGCGGCGAGTCCGGGGTTGCGTACTTGCGGTAGTAGGCGGCGTAGTCCTCGCGGTAGGCCGCGTGCAGTTCGCGCAGCCGGGTCGCCGCGTCCTCGAGCGACGCGGTGGGCGGCAGGTCGAGCACGAGCGGACGTACCTTCGTGCGCAGGAAGTGATCGGGGCACGAGGTGCCCAGTGCGGCCAGGCGCGGGTGCTCGGCGCGGGACAGGAAGTCGAGCACCGGCTCGGAGTCGGTGTAGTGCCCGACCTGCGCACGGTCGGTCGAGGCCAGCCCGCGGATCAGCGGGGCGAGCGCCGCGGCCCGCGCGTGCCGCTCGTCGACGGGCAGCGTCTCGCCCACGACCGCGCCGAACGGGTCGGGACGTCCACGGTCGACGATGAACTGCTCGGCCGTCCGGATGATCTCCAGCGAGTTGGCCTCGCACTCGTCGCTCGTGGCGCCCCAGGCGGTGACGCCGTGGCCGCCGAGCACGCAGCCGATGGCCTGCGGGTTCGCACTCGCGATGGCAGAGATGTCAGCCCCGAGCTGCCACCCGGGACGCCGCCACGGCACCCACACCACGCGATCGCCGAAGCACTCGGCGGTCAACTTCTCGCCGTCGGCCGCAGTGGCCAGCGCGATGCCCGAATCCGGGTGCAGGTGATCGACGTGCGGCTGCTCGACGAGCCCGTGCATCGCGGTGTCGATCGACGGCGCGGCGCCGCCCTTCCCGTGCAGGCAGTAGTCGAACGCAGCCACCATCTCGTCCTCGCGCTCGACGCCTGGGTAGACGTCGGCGAGCGCGCGCAGCCGGTCGAGGCGCAGCACCGCGAGCCCGGCGGGCTTCAGCGTTCCGAGGTCGCCGCCGGAACCCTTCACCCAGACGAGCTCGACCGGCTCGGACGTGACCGGGTCGGCCTCGGTGCCCTTGGCCGAGGTGTTGCCACCGGCGTAGTTGGTGTTGCGGGGGTCGGCGCCCAAACGGTTCGAGCGCGCGATCAATTCATCGACAGCTGCCATGTGCTGGTTCAGTCCTTCTCGGTTTTCGGGGTCCCCGCCGGAACGTGGAGCGCAGCGGAGCGTTCTGGTGGGGTTAAGCTCCCCAGCCGGCCGCGACGCCGCCGACCCGCTCGGCGACGATGCGCTCGGCGTAGCCGGACGCCGCGTAGGCCGCCATGGGGTTGGGGTCCAGCCCCTGCTCGGACCGCAGGTCGGCGAGCAGGGGCCGGACGTCTGTGTTGTACGCGTCCATCAGGACGGCGTTGGCGCCGAGCACGTCACCGGCGCGTTGCATCGCGGCGAGCGCCTCGGTGTCGACGAGCAGCGCCTTCGCGCTCGCCTCCTGGACGTTCATCACCGAGCGGATCTGGCCCGGGATCTTCGGCTCGATGTTGTGGCACTGATCGAGCATGTAGGCGATGTCGGTGTCCGCGTCGAAGCCGCCGCCGTCGCGCACCTCGAACAGGATCCGGAACAGCTGGAACGGGTCGGCCGAGCCGACCATGAGGTCGTCGTCGGCGTAGAAGCGGGAGTTGAAGTCGAACGCGCCGAGCTTCCCGGCGCGCATCAGGAACGCGACGATGAACTCGATGTTGGTGCCCGGGGCGTGGTGGCCGGTGTCGACGCAGACCTTCGCCCGCTCGCCCAGCTGCAGGCAGTGCGCGTAGGACGTACCCCAGTCCGGGACGTCCATCGTGTAGAACGCCGGCTCGAACAGCTTGTACTCGAGGATCAGGCGCTGGTGCTCGCCGAGCCGGGCGTACACCGCGGCCAGCCCCTCGGCCAGCCGGTCCTGACGCTCGCGGATGCTGTCCTGGCCCGGGTAGTTCGTACCGTCGGAGAACCACAGCTTGAGGTCGCGCGAGCCGGTCTCGTCCATGACGTCGACGCACTCGAGCAGGTGATCGAGAGCCTTGCGACGCACCCGCGGGTCGGGGTTGGTGATGCTGCCCAGCATGTAGTCGTCGTCCTGGAAGACGTTGGCGTTGATCGTGCCGAGCTCGATGCCGTGGTCCTTGGCGGCGGTGGCCAGCTCGGCGTAGTCCTCGACCCTGTCCCACGGGATGTGCAGGGCCACGCTGGGCGCGACGCCGGTGTGGCGATGCACCTGCGCGGCGTCGGCGATCTTCTCGTACGGATCGCGCGGGACACCCTGCTGGGCGAACACCTTGAACCGCGTTCCCGAGTTGCCGAAGGCCCAGGACGGCAGCTCGATGCGCTGCCGGGCCAGCGCCGCGGTGACGGCATGCTGATCGACCATGAGGTGAACCTGCTTTCGTGGAACGGGAAGTCAGAGGGTTACTTCGGTGCACTCGACGCCGAGCAGGTCGGCGGTGGCGCGGAGCTCGGGCAGCAGGTCGCCGACGCCGAGCGCCCAGTGGTGCGAGATGCCGGTGGCGCTCCAGGCGTCGACCCATTCACCGGGATCGCCGCCGAAGTCGACGCGGGACGTCGTGTTGCCGATGCGCAGCAACGGTCCGGGCACGACCGTGCCGCGGGAGGCGACGAAGTCGAAGGTGCCGTTGCGACGCTGCACGATGCCGAAGGTGGTGACGGGCCCGTGCTTGACGTCGAACTCGACGGACACCCCCCACCCGCGCTTGCCGTGATAGACGCCCAGCCCGCGCAGCAGCGGGCGACGGTCGCTGATCGCCAGGTGCGCCGGACCGTCGTGGCCCATCTCGACGACGTCGTCGCGGAAGTTCAACGCCTGCAGCTCGGTGAACGACCCGCCGCCGCCGAGCCGGTCGACGATCAGCATCGCCAGCGACGTGCGCAGCTCGTACTCGCCGCACGCGGGGATGCCCCGCGCGGTGAGCAGCGAGGCGCCCAGGATCATGCCGGCGCCGAGCCGCTCGTGCTGCTCGCCCTCGAGACCGCGGTGGTAGTAGGCCAGGCTGTCGAGGCCGAAGTCGTCGACGAGCCGGTCGAGACCCACCGACACCTTCGCCGCCCACCGGAAGTCGTCGTCCTGGACGGTGTCGTCGAGGGAGAAGATGTCGCGGGTCAGCGTCATCCGCGCGTCGACGTCGGAGTCGGTCACGGCGTCGACCCGCACCCGCAGGTCGTCGAACTCGACGACCTCCATGTGGCCGCCGAAGTTGGCGGTGACGAGCGTGAGGTCGGTGGAGACGTCGAGCATCCCGGGGTAGAGGTGGCCCATCAGGCCGTGCCGTCCGGTTCGCAGCGCGCCGCGGACGCCGGCAGCCTTGATCCAGCGGCCGATGCGCGTCCAGGCCCGCTCGTCCTCGACGTACCCCGACACCGAGCGGAACGGCACGCCCAGACGCTCGAAGGTGTTGGCCATCTCGGGCAGCGGGCAGGCGCCGCAGTAGGCCAGCCACTTCCCGGTGTCGAAGGTGGCGTGGTCCATGACCTCGGTCGGCTGGAGGTTGATCAGCAACACCGGAGCGCCGCTGCGTTGCGCCACCGGCGCGAGCATCGAGGCCGTCATGTATGTGGTCAGGAAGCCGACGATCAGGTCGCAGCCGGCCACCCGCAGCTGCTCGGCGGCGCGTGCGCCGTCCTCGGCGTCGGAGATGAAGCCGACGTCGACGATGTCGCAGTCCATCGCCTGCAGGCGTTCCGAGACGCGCCGGGCGGAGGCCTGCAGCTGCGGCAGCAGGTCGGGGAACTGCGGCCAGTAGGCACCGAGCCCGCCGGCGACCAGCCCCACCTTGGTGCGGCGCGGGGAGATGCGGTCGAGGCCGGTCACGGCACGGGAGACGTCGGCCAGGGCGGTCATCGGGAAGCTCCGTTCGTGGTCACTGATGTGGAGGGGCGCAGGGTGTCGTCCAGGTGGAAGACCTCGTCGAGCAGGACGAGCGACTCGTCGGGCTTACGTCCGTCAGGATCGGCGCCGTCGAGGCCGACGAAGAAGCGGCTCATCTCGGCCTGCCACCGCGCGTTGACCTCGGTGGCTGCCATGGCCCGCTGCGCGGCGTCGAGGTCGTCGGCCTCGACGTAACCGACGAGCAGGCCGTCGGGCCGGGCGAAGATCGAGTAGTTGCGCCACCCGGCGTCGCACAGGGCCTGCTGCATGTCCGGCCACACCTGGGCGTGGCGCTCGCGGTACTCGGCGAGCAGGTCCTCGCGAACCCGGAGCAGGAAGCAATACCTCATACGTTGTCCGTTGCAGTCGGGACGCGGGGGGGGGGGGCCCGCAGCCGGTCAGAAGGTGTACTTGTCGATGTTGGTCTTGTCGAACACGGTCGGCGGGCCGAGGACAACCGCGAGGCCACCGTCCGCGCTGGCCATCGTGTACGTCTTGTTCAGCGAGCCGGCGGAGAAGCTCGAACCTGCCGCGAGCGACGTGCCCGAGGCGAGCGACGCGGCGGCGTAGCCGGCCAGGTAACCGAGGTTCGAGGGGTCCCACAGCTCGAAGGACTGCACGGTGCCGTCCTTGACGTACTTGCGCATCTCGGAGGGCAGTCCGAGCCCGGTGAGGGTGACCTTCTTGGCCACGCTCGGGTGCGTCGACAGGTACTGCGCGGCGGTCGAGATGCCCACCGTCGTCGGCGAGATGATGCCCTTGAGGTTCGGGTAGGCCGAGAGCAGACCCTGCAGCACCGTCAGCGAGGTCGCCGGGTCGTCGTTGCCGTAGACGGTCGAGACCAGCTTCATGTTCGGGTACTTCGCCAGCTGCTGCTTCATGTACTTGATCCACGCGTTCTGGTTCGTCGCGCTGGCAGCGGCGGACAGGATCGCGATCTCGCCGGAACTACCGATCTGCTTGGCCAGCAGGTCGACCTCCGAGGTCCCGATCGTCGCGGTGTCGGCCTGGTTGATGAACAGGTGGCTGGGGCTCGACCCGCAGCTGATGTCGGAGTCGAAGGCGACGATCTTGATGCCGGCCTTCGCCGCGCGGTTCAGCGAGGGGCACAGCGCCGACGGGTCGTTCGCGGCGATGACGATCGCATCGGCCCTGGCCTGGATCGCGGCCTGGATCGAGGGCAGCTGCGCGGCTGCGGTGTCGGCGGTGCCGCTGCTGACGGTGACCGTGCCACCGAGCTCCTCGAGGGCCTTCTTGCCGCCGTTGTCGGCCAGCACCTCGTAGGCGTTCTGGGTGTCCTTCGGAATGAAGTACACCTTCAGCCCCTTCTTCGGCGTCGACGACCCGCCGGCGGACGCGCTGGCCCCGCCGCCCGACCCCCCGCTGCTGCTGCTCTTGGTGCTGGTCGAGCCGCAGGCGGCGAGCCCGCCGCCGGCGAGCACAGCGCACAGCGCTGCCGCGGCCGTTCGGCGCGCGATCCGGATTCCGGTCATGTGTTGCCCCTCTTCATCGAGTTACAGACAGTGGATGGTTGGACGTGCGGGAGGTACTAAGCGGCGTGGGACGGGCGCCGGACCCGGTCGCGAATGCGACGCACGGCGTCGCCGCCGTTCGGGACGATCACGCTGATCAGCAGCAGCACGCCGGTGACGATGTTCTGCTTGTCGGCCGAGACGTTGAGCTGGGTCAGCGCCATCTGCAGGCTGCCGACGATCGCCACCGCCAGCACGACACCGACGATCGTGCCGCGGCCACCGAAGATCGACACGCCACCGAACAGCACGATGGCCACGACGTTCAGTTCGAGGCCGGTGCCGGCGCTGTAGCTCACCGACGCGTTCTGCATCGTCAGCAGGATGCCGGCGAACGCACTGATCACCCCGCTGAGCACGTACAGCCAGAGCTTGATCCGGTTGACCCGGATGCCGGCGAACTCCGCCGCCTCGGGCTGCAGTCCGATGGCCACCATCGAGCGGCCCAGCGTCGTGAAATGGAGGACCACCCCGAAGATCACGGCCAGCACGATGAAGATCAGCATCGACCAGGAGAACTGCGTACCGGGGATCGAGTTGGCGCCGATGTTGGTCAGCCAGCTGGGGAAGTCGCGATCACCGATGGTGGGGATGGTCTCCGAGCCCAGCAGCACCTCGGCCAGGCCGCGGAACAACGTCAGGGTGCCGATGGTGACGGCGATCGAGGGCAGGCCGACGCGGGCCACGAGCACGCCGTTGATCGCCCCGCCGACCACGCCCACCGCGAGCGCGACCAGGAACGCGGGCCAGAGGCCCCATCCGTGGTGCCACAGGTAGCCGACGGTCGCGCCGGACAACCCCAACATCGAGGCCACCGAGAGGTCGATCTCGCCGGTCATGATCACGAAGGTCATGGGCAACGCCATGATCGCGATGTAGCCGGTGTTGATGCCCAGGAAGAAGACGGTGCTGGGATCGGTGAACGACGACGACTTCACGCTGCCGAAGATCAGCACGCCGATGAGGACGACGACCAGTCCGGACTCCCATCGCGCCGCCGACCGCCAGCGGGCGCGGGACGCCTCGGCGGGCGGCTCGGCCGCAGCGGTGCCGCTCGAGCGCTGGATGACGTCAGAGCTCACGGTGTGCCCCCTCGGCCGACTGCAGTTGACGGGTGACCCGCAGCGTCAGCCAGCGGTCGAAGGCGATCGCCACCAGCAGCAGGGCACCGGCGACGGCCTGGTTCCAGAACGCCGAGATGCGGGCGGCCACCAGCGCCTGGTTGATCGTGTTGAGCAGCAGCGCGCCGAGCGCGGCCCCGACCACCGTGCCGCTGCCGCCGAAGATCGCCACGCCGCCGACGACCACCGCCGCGACCACGCTGAGCTCGTAGCCGAGCCCGCCGCTGTTGTCGATCTGGGTGTGCAGCGCGAGGAACAGCGCCCCGGCCAGCCCGGCGAGCGCGCCGCTGATGACGAACGCGCTGAACACGCGCCGCTCGATGGGGATGCCGGCGAGCGCGGCAGCGTCCGGGTTGGAGCCGATCGCGTAGAGGTCGCGGCTGGCACGGAACGAGCGCATCGCGTAACCGGCGACGGCCACGACGACGGCCACGATGATGGCCAGCCACGGGATGCCGAACAGGTTCTTGTAGCCGACGGCGGTGAACCCGGTGGGGATCGAGGTGGGGTCGATCCGGTCGCCGCTGACGATCACGCCGTCGACGCCGCGGATGACGTAGAGCATGCCGAGGGTGACGACGAGGCTCGGTACGCGCAGCACGGTGACGATGAGCCCGTTCACCGCCCCGCAGACCACGCCGACGGCGATCCCGATGACGAAACCGGACCACACCGGGATGTGGTGGTACTTGAACAGGTCGCCGACGATGTATGCCGACAGGCCCAGCACCGACCCGACCGACAGGTCGACGTTGCGGGTGACGATCACGAGCGTCTCGCCGACACCGACCAGGGCGATGAGGGCAGCGCCGGTGAGCAACTGCTGCAGCGACGCGGCGTCGACGAAGTGATGGTTGTTGATCGCGCTCACCAGCACCACCGCGACGATGAGCAGCGCGATACCGGCCTCGCGCGCACGCGCCAGGCGCAGGACCGCCGCGCCCGCGTTCGCCCGACCCGAGCCGCGGGTCAACAGATCCGTGCTCATGCCCTCACTCCGTTCGGGCAGGCAGAGACGCGATGCCGTCTGATCGCTCCGCACGCGTCGCTCATGCCACCAGCTCTGGGTTCTGGCCGGTGGCCGCCCGCATCACCGAGGTCTCGTCGGCATCGGCGCGCGACAGCGCGGCGGTCAGCCGGCCCTCGCGCAGGACCAGCACGCGGTCGGCCATCCCCAGTACCTCCGGCAGTTCGGACGAGATCATCAGCACCGCCATGCCGTCGGCGACCAGGCCGTCGAGGATGCGGTGCACCTCGGCCTTGGTGCCGACGTCGATGCCGCGGGTGGGCTCGTCGATGATCAACAGTTTCGGTTCGCGGGCCAGCCATTTGCCCAGCACGACCTTCTGCTGGTTGCCGCCGGACAGCGTCGACACCGGGTCGCGCATCCGGCCGAACTTCAGCTGAAGGCGCGGCGCCCACGTGCTGGCGAGCTCCCGCTCGCTGCTGCGCAGGATCAGCCCCAGCCGGCTGAGCCTGGCCAGCGAGCCCAGTGCCACGTTCTGGTCGATGCCGAGATCCATGACCAGCCCCTGCTGGCGACGGTCCTCGGGCACGAGCGCCATGCCGGCCGCCATCGCTGCGCGGGCGTTGCCGTTGGGCAGCTCGTGACCGTCGAGCCGGACCGTGCCGGAGGTGCGCCGGTCGATGCCGAAGATCGCCCGCGCGACCTCCGAGCGGCCGGCGCCGACGAGCCCGGCGAGCGCGACGATCTCACCGGCGCGGACGTCGAAGTCGATGTCGTGGAAGACACCGGTCCGGTTCAGGCCACGGACCTCGAGGACGACGTCGCCGGCCTCGGTGTGGGTCTTGGGGAACAGCGTGTCGAGGTCGCGGCCGACCATCGAGCGGATGATGTCGTCGACGGTGACCTCGTCGACGCGTGCGGTACGCACGAAGCGGCCGTCGCGCATGATCGTCACCCGCTGGCAGCAGGCGAAGACCTCCTCGAGACGGTGCGAGATGAACAGCACCGCTGCGCCGCGCGCCCGCAGGGTCTCGATGACCGTGAACAGTCGCAGGACCTCGACGGTGGTGAGGGCGGCGGTCGGCTCGTCCATGACCAGCACCTGCGCGTCGAACGACAGCGCCTTGGCGATCTCGACGATCTGCTGGTCGGCGACCGACAGGCCACGCGCCGGCCGGGCCGGGTCGAGGGCCACGCCGAGCTCGGTGAAGATGCCGGCCGCGGCCTGCTGCATCGCGCGCCGGTCGATGCGGCGTCCGCTGCCGACCGGCTGGCGGCCCATGAAGATGTTCTCGGCGACGGTGAGGTCGGGGAACAGCGAGGGCTCCTGGAAGATGATCGCCACGCCTGCGGCCTGCGCATCTGACGGCCCGGTGAAGCTGACCTCACGGCCGTCGATGCGCAAGGTGCCGGAGTCGGGGCGGTGGACGCCACCCAGGATCTTGACGAGCGTGGACTTGCCGGCGCCGTTCTCACCGAGCAGCGCGTGCGCCTCGCCGCCGAGCAGGGTGATCGATCCGTCGCCGAGCGCGGTGACCGCGCCGAAGCTCTTCGTGGCCCGCTCGAGGACGAGCCGGGCAGCGGTGTCGCTCATCGACGGGCTCCTCTCGGTCGGCGGAATGAAACCTTTCATTTCCGTGATCGGAAACGTAATGTGTCTCACGCACGGCCGTCAAGGGTGTGTTTCCGCGTCGTTACCGGATCGGTCCGGCCTGCAACGTTCCCGTGACAAAATCCAGTGCACGATCCAGCGAAACGTTTTAATCCATCCGCCGGGGAAGGACGACTGCATGAGCGATTCGGCGAGCGTGGTCGACGTCGCCGCTCGTGCCGGTGTCTCGCTCGGCACCGTGTCCAACGTGCTGAACCGTCCCGATCGCGTCGCACCGGCCACCCGCGATCGCGTCATGCAGGCGATCAGGGAGCTCGGCTTCGTCCGCAACGAGGCCGCCCGCCAGTTGCGCGCCGGGCGCAGCCGCACGATCGGCCTGGTCGTGCTCGACGTCGCCAACCCGTTCTTCACCGACCTCGCGCGCGGCGTCGAGACCACTGCGGGCAAGGCCGGGCTCTCGGTCGTGCTCTGCAACAGCAACGACGACGTCGACCGCGAGTGTCACTACCTCAGCCTGCTGCAGGAGCAACGCGCGTTCGGCATCCTGATCACCCCGGTCGCGAGCACCCAGCCGGCCATCGAGGCCGTGCGCCGCACGGGTACGCCGGTCGTGCTCGTCGACCGCGGCTCCAACCGTAATCAGTGTTCGGTGTCGGTCAACGACAAGATCGGTGGCGAACTCGCCGCCGCGCACCTCATCGCGCAGGGGCACCGGCGGATCGCCTTCGTCGGTGGGCCGCTGTCGCTCAATCAGGTGACGGAGCGGCTGGCCGGCGCACGCGACGCGGTCCGGGCCGCAGGACTGGGAGACGACACGATCATGGTCATCGAGACGCCGCGCCTGGACGTCGCCGCGGGGCGGGCCACCTGCGCGCAGCTCGCCGAGCTGCCGGCGAACACCCGGCCGTCGGCCGTGCTGTGCGCCAACGACCTGCTCGCCCTGGGCGTGTTGCAGGACTGCACCCAGCGTCGGTGGTCGGTACCGGGCGATCTTGCGATCGTCGGTTACGACGACATCGACTTCGCCTCGGCGGCGGCCGTCCCGTTGACCTCCGTGCGCCAGCCCCGCGCCCAGCTCGGGCAGGCGGCCATGGACCTGCTGCTCGAGGAGGCCAACGATCCCACCGTCCACCGGCACCGGCAGGTCGTCTTCGAACCCGAACTGATCGTGCGCGAATCGACGTCGGCATGAGGATCGCGCTGTTCGCCACCTGCCTCGTCGACGCGCTGTTCCCCGACGTCGGCAAGGCCACCGTCACCGTGCTGCGCCGGCTCGGACACGACCCAGAGTTCCCGACGCAACAGAGCTGCTGCGGCCAGATGCACGTCAACACCGGCTACCCGCGCGAGGCGCTGCCCCTGGTGCGCAACCACGTCGAGACGTTCGAGCCGTTCGACGCGATAGTCGCGCCCAGCGGTTCGTGCGTCGGCTCGGTCCGCCACCAGCACGCCGATCTCGCCGAGCAGGCCGGCGACACCGCGCTCGCCACGCGCGCCCGGGCAGTGGCCGCGAAGACCTACGAGCTGTCGGAGTTCCTGGTCGACTGCCTGGGCGTCACCGACGTCGGCGCGTACTTCCCGCACCGCGTCACCTACCACCCGACGTGCCACTCGCTGCGGATGCTGCGCGTCGGCGAGCGCCCGTACCGGCTGCTGCGCGAGGTCCGCGGCATCGACCTCGTCGAGCTGCCCGAGGCGGATCAGTGCTGCGGGTTCGGCGGCACGTTCGCGGTGAAGAACGGCGACGTCTCGACAGCGATGCTGGCCGACAAGATGCGCAACATCGGCAGCACCGGCGCCAGCGTGTGCGCGGCCGGCGACGCGTCGTGCCTCATGCACATCGGCGGCGGGCTCACCCGTCTGCAGACCGGCACGCGCACCGTGCACCTCGCCGAGATCCTGGCGAGCACCATGGACCCGGTGACGCAGGCATGACTTTCCTCGGGATGCCTGCGGGCACCGGCGAGCTGTCCGGCACGCGCTCGTTCCCGGCTGCCGCGCACGACGCACTGGCCGACACGCAGCTACGTCACAACCTGACCAAGGCCACCTCGACGATCCGCACCAAGCGCGCCGGTGTGGTGGCCGAGCTGCCCGACTGGGCGCAGCTGCGGGCCGCCGGAGCGGCGATCAAGGACGACGTCCTGGCCCACCTCGACACCTACCTCGTCCAGCTCGAGGCCGCGGTCACGGCACGCGGGGGCACCGTCCACTGGGCCCGCGACGCCGACGAGGCGAACCGCATCGTCACCGGGCTGGTGCAGGCCACCGGCGCGCAGTCGGTGGTGAAGGTGAAGTCCATGGCGACGCAGGAGATCGGGCTGAACGAGGCGCTGGCCGCGGCCGGCATCACCGCCACCGAGACCGACCTCGCCGAGCTGATCGTGCAGCTCGGGCACGACAAGCCGAGCCACATCCTGGTGCCGGCGATCCACCGCAACCGCAGCGAGATCCGCGAGATCTTCGTCCACGAGATGCCCGGCGTCGACCCCGCTCTCACCGACGAGCCGCGCGTGCTGGCCGAGGCCGCCCGCCGGCACCTGCGTCACAAGTTCCTGACCGCCGACGTCGCGATCAGTGGCGCGAACTTCGCGGTCGCCGAGACGGGCACCCTCGCCGTCGTCGAGTCCGAGGGCAACGGCCGCATGTGCCTGACCCTGCCGCGCACGCTCATCACCGTCATGGGCATCGAGAAGCTCGTGCCGACGTGGCGTGACCTCGAGGTCTACCTGCAGCTGCTGCCCCGCTCGTCCACGGGCGAGCGGATGAACCCCTACACCTCGATGTGGACGGGGGCGACCGAGGGGCAGGATTTCCACCTCGTCCTGCTCGACAACGGCCGCACCGCCACGTTGGCCGACCCGCGCGGTCGCGCCGCACTGCGCTGCATCCGCTGCTCGGCCTGCCTGAACGTCTGCCCGGTGTACGAGCGGGCCGGCGGGCACGCCTACGGCTCGACCTATCCCGGCCCGATCGGAGCAGTGCTCTCGCCCCAGATGACGGGCGTCGGCGCGAATGCCTCGCTCCCGTTCGCGTCGTCGCTGTGCGGTGCCTGCTACGACGTGTGCCCGGTGGCCATCGACATCCCGTCCATGCTCGTGCACCTGCGCTCGCGGGTCAACGACGACAAGGGCGCGACGCCCGAGCGAACCGCGATGCGCATGCTGTCCTGGGTGATGCGCTCGTCCTGGCGCTGGCCACGGGCCGTGCGTGCGGCGAAGCTCAGCAGGGTGCTGCGGGGCCGGCGCGCGGTGCCGCCTCCGCTGTCCGCCTGGACGAACTCCCGCGACATCCCCGCCCCGCCCGCGCAGAGCTTCCGCGACTGGTGGGCCGACGGATCGGGCCGCCGATGAGCGCCGCTCGCGACGAAATGTTGAACCGCATCCGCACGGCGCTGGCCGATCGCCCCGAGCCGTCACCCGTGGTGCGCGACTATCGCGGCCCGGCCGGCGCCGGCGACGTCGAGCTGTTCGTCGAACGGGTCGACGACTACAAGGCCACTGTGCACCGCGACGTCCCGACCGGCGACGTGCTGTCCGGACGCGGCGTCACGCGGGTGGTCGTCCCCGACGGCTTCCCGGTCGACCTTCTGCCGGTCGGCGTCGAGGTGGTGCACGAGCCGGTCGACGTCGACACCCTCGACGCCGTCTCGGCAGTGCTGACGACGTGCCGGGTCGCCGTTGCCGAGACGGGAACGATCGTGCTCGACGCAGGCCCGGGCATGGGCCCGCGCGCGCTGACCCTGGTGCCCGATTACCACCTGGTCGTGGTGCGTCGCGAGCAGATCGTCGCCGGCGTGCCCGACGCCGTCGCCGCCCTCGACCCCACCCGTCCGCAGACCTGGATCAGCGGCCCCAGCGCCACCAGCGACATCGAACTCGACCGGGTCGAGGGCGTCCACGGCCCGCGCACCCTCGACGTGATCGTGCGCTGCCTGCCGGAGTAGCAGTAAAGGCCGGAGTAGCAGTACAGGATTGGG
>CAZZVT010000014.1:0-33933 GCA_964657545.1 uncultured Jatrophihabitantaceae bacterium | reverse complement strand
CGGGTGCCGAACGCGGTGCCCGGGGCGAGCGCGACGCCGTAGCCGAGCAGGTCACGGCACGCGGCGCTGGGGTCGACGCCGGCCGCGAGCGGGACGATCAGGAAAAAGCCAGCGGCCGGAGCGCGGACGTCCAGGCCGACGGCAGTCAGGGCCTCGACCGCACTGTCACGCCGCCGTCGCATGGTCGCCCGCAACCGGTCCGGGAAGGCCTGCGGCCCCGACAGCGCGGCCATGGCCGCGGCCTGGACGATCGGCGACACCCGCAGCAGGTCGGTCTCCTGGGCGACGGCCAGCCGGCGGACCACCCGCGACTCACCAACGAGGTAGCCGACGCGCCAGTCGGCCATCGCGTAGGTCTTGGAGAAGCTGTGAACAGTGATCGTGTGCCGGCCGCTGAACGCAGCAGGGCTGACGACCTCACCGTCGTAGACCATCTCGTCGTACGCCTCGTCGGAGATGATCAGGATCTTACGACGCTCGCTCAGCGCGACCAGGCCCTCGACCACCTCGGCGGCGAGCACGTCCCCGGTCGGGTTACCGGGCGAGTTGATGACGATGGCACGAGTCTTGGGACCGACGAGGCCGGCAATGTCCTCGACGCGCGGCCCCGCTGCGCCGTCCCCCCCGATCGGGTAACCAATGGGGGTGATCCCGCGCCGACGGGCGATCGCCTGGTAGCGCGGCCAACCGGGGTCGGGCACCAGCACCTCGTCACCGCCCTGGAGCAGGGTGGAGAAGATCAGGCTCAGGCCCTGGCTGGCGCCGGCGGTGACGAGCAACTGCTCGGGCGCCAAGACCTGGCCGGTGCGCAGGAACAGCCGGCGGGCCAACCGATGTCGAAGCTCCGGGGCCCCGTAGGCCGACGCCGACGGCCATCCCGCACGAGCGGCGACGGCAGCCGCCGCGGCGATCTCGGTGGGTGGGCGGATGTCGAGGTCACCGCGGTCGAGGCGGACGACATCGGCAGGAGCGATGATGGTCACCCCTTGCCGTCGCATTCAGAGCGAGGTCGAGACATCGACATTCCCGCCTGGTTGTCAGATTGCTGGTTGTAGACAATATACGCAGCTGCGCCCTGTGACTGCCCTGGGCATGGTTCGATTCGGGACATGGACATCAAGCCGGGCGTGGCTCTGGTCACCGGCGGCAGCCGGACCGCCGGGATCGGCGCCGCGGTGGCCGACCGGCTGGCCGGCGCGGGGCACTGCGTTGTCGTCTGCGACATTCGTGACGACGACGGCGCACACCGTCGATGCGATCCGCGGGAACTCGTGGACGCCGTTGCCACGGCGTTCGGCCGGTTAGCCGTGCTGGTGAACAACGCCGGGGTGTCCGACGGCAACGACCTGCCCGAGGAGTCCCTCGTCAGCTGGGAGCGCACGCTCGACGTCAATCTGACCGGCGCCTTCCTCGTCTCCCCCGGCGCCGGCTACATCACCGGCGCGGCGCTCACCGTCGACGGCGGTTACACCGCACTGTGAAACCGCCCACGACCGAGAGGACCCACCGATGACCACGGCGCCCCTTCCCGCCGCCGAGAGCCGACGCGTCACCAGCCTGCACATGCCGGAGCGCGCCGCGCTGATTGGCTCGACGGTGCGCGAGGCCGACCTGTCGCTGCGCCTCAACGGCGGCGGTGAGGGCCTGCTCGACACCACGCACTTCGACACCGTCCGTTTCCCCCCACCGGACTGGGCGACCGATGTGCTGCAGCAGGCCTCGGCCGATGGCGAGCTCGCCTACACGCCGTATCGCGGCAACCCCGACGTGCTGGCCTCGATCGCCGGCCCGATCGGCGCGCTGCTCGGAGTGCAGATAGATCCGACCCGGAACCTGGCCCTGACCCCAGGGACGCAGGGCGGGCTGTTCACGACGATGTCGGCGCTGCTCGACCCGGGCGACCTGGTGCTCGTGTCCGACCCCGAGTACCTGTTCACCGAGCGGATGCTCGCCTTTCTCGGGGCCCGGGTCGAGCGCATCCCCGTGGTGCATTCGGGCGGCGTAGCCGACCTCGACCTGAGCGCCGTCGAGCGATTGCTACCCGAGCAGCCCAAGCTCGTGCTGTTCTCCCACCCGCACAATCCGACCGGTGCCGTCTACCCCCCGCAGACCATCGCCCGGCTGGCCGAGCTCGCCGTCGAAGGCAACTTCCGCGTCATGGTCGACCAGCTGTACTGCCGCCTGGTCTATGACGAGACCCCGTACCGGCACCTCGTGGCCGAGCCCGGCATGACCGACCGCGTCATCACTCTGCTGGGCCCGTCGAAGACCGAGTCGCTGAGCGGTTACCGCCTCGGCGTCGTCGTCGGGCCGGCCGACGTCCTGGACGCCGTCGAGCAGACCCTGGCCGTGACCTCGCTGCGGGCCCCGGCTTACGCGCAGCACCTGCTGCGGCACTGGCTGGTTGACGACCACGATTTCCTCGCGCAGCGTGTCACCGACCTGCGCGCCCTGCGCGAGACCACGATAGCCCGGCTCAGGGAGGTACCGGGGCTACGCCTGGACCGGCAGGGCGGCACCGCCTACGTCTTCCCCGATGTGTCGGCGCTGGGTGTGCCGGACGTCGAGATCGCGGCCGCCCTACAACGCGACGCCGGGGTGATCGCCTCGCCCGGTTACCAGTTCGGGCCGTCCGGGATCGGCCACTTCCGGCTCTGCTACGCCCGCGACGAGCAGGAGTGGGACGCCGCGCTCGATCGCATCGTCGACACCCTCACCGGGCTCGCCCCGTGACGCTGCTGCGCGCGGTTCGCACCAACGACGCCCCCGCGCCCGCCGGCCCGTACAGCCAGGCTGTGGTCGCGGGCGGCCTCGTGTTTCTCGCCGGCCAGACACCGCGAACGCCGGCGGGCGAGCGGTTGCTGGACCGACCCCTCGACGTCCAGGTGCGGCAGACGCTGGACAACCTGGCCGCCGTCGCCGCGGCAGCGGGGTCCAGCCTCGCTGCCGCGGTCCGGACAACCCTCTACATCCGTCCCGGCGTCGAGATGGCGGTGGTCAACGACATCTGGTCGACGTACTTCCCAGCTCCGCAACCTGCGCGGACCACGATCGTCTCCGACCTCACGACGGGTGAGATCGAGGTGGACGCAATCCTCTCGACGGGTGACGCGTGAGCGAGCTGCGGGCGCTCAGCCGAGGCCGATGGAGGCAGCGACTCTGACGTGCGGCGCTGAACGCCGCTCTGCACGAGCGCGGTGGGTGAGAAGCGCAGGCGCACACCATCGGAGCGGCCACGATGGCCCGCGTGCCGTGGGCCGGTGCCGACTGCATCACGGGGTCGACACCTCGGTGGAACCCGACTGCAGCTCGAGCGTGGTGGACGAGATTTCGGCGCCGATTCGGCTCGGTTAACTCCGTTTCCGGGGGCTTCTGCGCGTGCCTGCGCGTCGCTAGTGTCCGCGCCAACGTAAGACGTACGCGGGTCTGGAGACACCGATGCAGCCGTTCACGGATCTGGACATGAGCCGGGTGCTCGGCCCGGAAGGCGACGGCGAGCACCTGCCGGTCCGGGCCTATCTCGACGACGACGTCGCCCGCTGGGAGTCGGAGCGTATCTGGACCAACGGCTGGGTGTGCGTCACCTCCGAGGCACACCTCGCGCGGCGTGGTGATCACCTGGCGCGATCCGTGGGCACCGAACCCGTCGTCATCAGTCGTTCCGAGTCCGGTGTCGTGCAGGCCTTCCACAACGTGTGCCAGCACCGCGGAAGCCAGCTGGTGGACGACGGCAGCCACTCCCGCCCTCGAATGGTGTGCCCCTACCACGCGTGGATCTACGGCCACGACGGAAAGCTGCAGCGGGCGCCGCACACCGCCGCGCTGGAGCGCGAGGACGCAGCTCGCTTCGACCTGGTACCGATCCGAACGCAGGTGCTCGCCGGCCTGGTGTTCGTCGACCTGTCCGGGACGGCCGGCGGCTTGACCGACGAACTGGGCCCACTGGTCAAGATCATGGAGCGGTACCACATCGGCGAGTTACGGATCGCTGCACGGATCGTCGAGGACGTCGCTGCTAACTGGAAGGTCGTCGCGGAGAACAGCCTCGAGTGCAATCACTGCCCGACGGTGCATCCCGAGATGGAGACCCTCTCCGGCTACCTGACCGCGGACGAATCCGTCGGCGTCGGGCCGACGTTCACCAGCCGGATGTTGCTTGACGACGGCACCGCGACCCTCTCGCGTGACGGCACCACCAACGGGCGGGCGTTGCTGCCCGGGCTCGGGGAACGGGAGCGTCGGTCGGCCACGTTCGTCACCCATTTCCCCGGCTTCCTGATCAGCCTCAAGCCCGACGCGGTAACGCTCTTCTGGTACTGGCCCGATGGTGCCGGCCGAACGCACACGGTGCAGGAGTTCCTGTTTGCGGCCGAGGTCGTCGAACGGGATATGGACGTCGACGATGTCGTGGGATTCACCGAGCGCATCGCGAAGCAGGACTGGGAGGTCTGCGAGAAGGTGCAGCGCGGCCTGGCGTCGGCCGGCTATCGCGGTGGCATCTTCAGCGATATCGAGGGCCGGGCACACGTCTTCGACAAGTTCATAGCGGCCGCGTACCTCACCGGCGAGCGACCACTGCGGCACGGCCACCGGATCCGCTGCCGCGACGAGAAGCGCGACCTGCCGATTCGGGGCGGCCGGCTGCGCAGCGATCGGCGCAAGCGCGGGTAGCGAGGGCGTGCCTCACTGCAATAACGTACCTAAAGGTATGTCCGCTGCGCCCATAGCTTTCGCCATGGTCCTCGACGACGTCAACGCCCGATCGAGTCGTAGCTGAGCCGTGAGTTTCGGCCGGTGGAGACACCACCGGGACCGGGCGCTCAAGGCGGTCGACGATTCCCGCGGCGAGCGGGGCGGTCAGCATGCCGTGCTCGGCGCGGACCAGCACGACCGGGCATCCGGGGCTGGTGAACTCGGGAAGCTCGATGTCGTTGCGGAAGACCGCAGGGTCGAACTTCCAGGACCAACCGCCGTCGGCGGCGCGGATCGATGTCTCGGCGATGTGGTTGCGCACGTACGGCAACATCTCCTGGTCGGGAAGCGGTCGGAAGCGGGCTGCCAGGGCGCGACGGTCCTCGTGAACGTGCGCCGGGGCGTAGGCCCGGCGTTGCGCGGCAGCTCGGTCCGCGGGGGACGCCTCACCGACCGGGCAGTCGATCGCGACGGCACCGGCGAGCTGGCGACCGAACCGGGACGCGACGTGCAGCGTGACCAGACCGCCGAGGCTGTGGCCGACAACCGTGGCGCGGCCGAGGCCTGCGTCCTGGACGACAGCCATGATCTCCTCACCCCAGCGACGAACCAGGTACCGGTCGCGCCGGCCGCTGTCCCCATGACCGGACAGGTCGATGGCGACCACCCTTCGGCCCGCAGGTCCCTCTCGCTGTCGCATGCATCGTCCAGAATCGGGGACGCTGCCACCTCGGCGCCGTCCCAGTCATCGCCGACAAGGACCGGCGCCGTATGAGCGGTGGTCCGAACTGATCGATGCGTGGAAGAATGACTGAGCATGGCGCTGGCACGAATGCGATCCGTCGTTCTGGATTGTCCCGATCCCGGTTCACTCGCGAAGTTCTACAGGGCGGTCGTTGGCGGGGAGATCACCGTTATCGAGGACGACTGGGTGGTGCTCCTCGTCAACGGGCTACGCCTGGCGTTCCAACGAGCTGACGACTTCGCCCCGCCGACCTGGCCGACGGGTGAGCGGCCCCAACAGTTCCACCTCGATGTGACCGTCGAGGATGTCGACGAAGTCGAGCCCGCGGTGCTGGCCCTTGGGGCGACAAAACCTGCCGTGCAGCCGGGTGAGGCGACCGGCGACACGTTCCGCGTCTACCTGGATCCGGCCGGACATCCGTTCTGCCTGTGCTGGGACTGACCCGGTTCGCCCCGTTCTCGTGCACGGGTTATTGCGATCCGCGTCGACGATGGACGCAGCGGTCACGACTCTTGCGCGAGCCGTTCCGGGATCAACTCGCCGTCACGCTCGGCGGCATCGAGCGGACCGTCGTCCCAGACGCCTGCCAGCGCGAGCAGCCGTTCCTGCTGCGCATTCTCATCACTCGAGGTGCCGGGTTCGTCGAGCAGCGGTCGACAGCGCTCGCCCTACGCGAGATGTAATCGTGGATGGGTCAGATCAGTGCGTACCGCTCGCTCGACCAGCACCGGAATGAAGTCTCGGATGGGGCTACTCGTAACCACGGGTGCCTCCGAGGTCGATGGTGCGTTTGAGGCCGGACCACGATGAACCGGTCGTGTGCGACCGTGCCTGCGGCGACATCTTCGAATGCGCCTGTCATGGCGGTGCGCCCGACGCGCGACATCGACGTGCAGGCCCGCATCGACGTCGCCGAGGTAGAGCACATCCACCAGATCGTGCGGGAGATCGCGGCACCGCCCGCCGACGATGGCCTGCACTTCAATATCGCAACCTCCGCTGCCCACACGATCCGCGACGAGGACGAATCCACCGGCGTACGAGTCACCCTGAGTGCGTTCTCTGCCGAGGAAGCTATCGACCGTCATAGCCGCCGTGATAACCGAGGCCCCGCGGGGGCGGAGCGGCATTCGATGCTCCTCGACCCACCCGACAACGGATCGGGTGGGTGCGATCGACGACGGGCATCAATCCACTAGGCTGACGTGCCCCAAGGAGGTCGGCATGGATCAGCTATCGGCCGACCTCGCTCAGTTCCGCGCCCGGTCGGCAGAACTTTTCGAGCAACTCGTAGGCGCCGGCAATGACACCCAGATCGTCGTGTGGCATCTGATTCGGGTTGCCGCGCTCGTCGAACGCTCGGTCGAGGCCGATGTCTACCGTCCACTCGGACTTACCTGGACCGGCTTCCGCATCATGTACAACGTCTACGTTCTGGGGTCGGTCGAACCGTTCCGCCTTGCCAGCATCATCGGGGTGTCCGCACCGAGCATCTCGAGTGGTCTGAGCACGCTGGAACGACTCGGGCTGGTCTCACGGTCGCGAGAACTGCCCAATCGCAAGGTCGTACAGGTCACGCTCACCGACAAGGGTCGGGACACGGTCGAGGCGACGCTGCCGGACCACTACGCCGCGGAGATCGCCGCGCTGCAGGTACTCACACCCCGCGAGCTGACCCAACTCGCCGGCCTGCTGAGGAAGGTGTTCGCGGCACACCAACAGCAGTCGCCGCGGTAGGCAAGTTTCAAGCTCGAACCCTCGTCATCGCTCAGCATTAGATATCTAATGCTAGTCTCGTCCCAGCCCATTAGGCGACGTGCCCGCTGCCTCCCAGCACCGACCGGTGCGCAGATCGGGCCGTGTGCGCCAGGACGAGGAGATGCGCGTTGCGAGCTTCATGGTTTCACCTGGCAAAAGGTGAGTACCCGCGACAGGCCAGGGTGGGAGTGCCGGCGGACCGGTACGAGGAGCACGTCAGTCGACGTGGGTTCGTCGGCGCGGTAGCCATGCTGTACCACCGGCACGGACCGAGCGATTGGATCGAGGTCCCGACGACGCTGGCTCGACCACCGGTGCTCGCGGCCTCCCTGATCGCTCCCGACCGCGATGACCCGGCCGGCCTGCCGATCAAGCTCTATGTCAACGAGGACCTGTCGATCTGGTGGTCGCAGCGCAGGGCACCCCACCCGCACGGCATCCGCAACCTCGACGGGGACCAGCTGTTCTTCGTCCACGAAGGGGTAGGAACCCTCGAGACCGAGTTCGGCCACCTGCGCTACGGACCCGGTGATTTCCTCTTCTTGCCCAAGACCATCACCTACCGGATGTCCCCGACCACTCCGAACGCGATTCTTGTCATCGAGTCGAAGTCGCCTCTGGAGCCCTACGACATCGACGCCGTCGGGCGGCACGCCCCCTTCGATCCCTCCGTCATGGAGATCCCGGAGATCCATCCGAGCTCCGACAGCGGTCGCGGCGAGTTCCCGGTGTCCTACAAGTTCGAGGACGCACTGCATCGTGCGGTTCTGGCTTTCGACCCGTTCGATGTCGTGGGCTGGAAGGGTGATCTCTTTCCGTTCCGCCTCGACATCGCTGACGTCATTCCCATCCACTCCGAGCGCTCGCACCTCGCGCCGAGCGTCGGGGGCATCTTCCAGGGCGCCGGCTTCGTCATCGCCAACCTGATCCCACAGCCCGCGATCGCCGATCTTGCCGCCGAGGAGCTGCCCTCCTATCACCGCAACGCCGAGTTCGACGAGTTCTGGTTCACCCACGAGTCGGGCTCCGGCCGGTTCTCCGGGGAATTCGTGGTCACCCACCAAGGGATGATCCACGGTGCCACCGAGGAAGCGCGCCGCAAGCACCAAGCCGCCCGCACCCCGACGGACCGTCGCGAGCGCGCAGCAGTGGGCATCGACACCACCCGACGTCTCAGACCGACGCCCGAACTGCTGGCCCAGATCGACGGTGGGACATCGTGACGCGGACCGTCAACGAAGCTGGCGGCACGGATCCGCAGGCGCGCACGCGCGGTCCCGAACCTCGCTCGTGGATCTTCGTGCCCGGTGACAAACCGCGCTTCCTTGCCAAGGCGCTCACCCTGTCCGTGGACGTGGTGCTGCTCGATCTGGAGGACGGCGTCCTGCCGGCCACCAAGCCGTTGGCTCGCGAGCTAGTCAGCGACGTCCTGCAACAGCCCGCCGGCGGACCTCGGCGCTTCGTCCGAGTCAACGCCCTCAGCACGCCCTGGTTGTCGGATGATCTCGACGCGGTGGTCGTCCCCGGCTTGGAGGGCATCTGCCTGACGAAGGTCCGCGGGCCCGAGGACATCCTCGAGACCTCTCGTCAGCTGGGCGAGCTGGAACGCCAGCGCGGTCTGACGGTCGGCCGCATCCGGATCCTGGCTGCGATCGAGGATGCCTGCGGCCTGCTCGCGGCGCCAGCCATCGCCACGGCCGATCCCCGGCTCACAGGTCTCATCTTCGGCGCCGAGGATTTCGCGTTGGACCTCGGCCTCGACACGCACCGGATCGGTGCCGCCGCAGATCTCCTGCACGCCCGCTCCTCCATCGTCGTCGCGGCAAGGGCTGCAGACATCTCCAGCGTCGACGGCGTCTACCCCGACCTGGACGACGAGGCAGCGCTCGTCGCCGACGCCGTTCTGGCCAGACAACTCGGGTTCACCGGAAAGTCGACCTTCAATCCGCGGCAGATCGACCTCATCCATTCGATCTTCGCCCCGAGCGCCGAATCGCTCGACCGGGCTCGCCGGGTCGTGGACGCCTTCCGCGTCGCAGAGGCGCGCGGCGATGCGTCCGTAGCCGTCGACGGCCAACTCGTCGACCGCCCGATCGTTCTCCGGGCGCTGCGCGCGCTCGGCGAGGCATGAGGAGCAGACGATGACGATCAAGACAGGCTGGACCGGCCGCTACTTCGAGGACTTCGAGGTCGGCGACATCTATCGCAGCCGACTCGGCCGCACGATCTCCGAGGCCGACAACACCCAATTCACCCTGCTCACCAACAACACGAACCAGATCCACTTCAACGCCGACTACGCGGCTCGAACGGAGTTCGGTCGACTGCTGGTGAACAGCGCTCTGACCTTCTCACTCGTCGCCGGTCTCGCGGTGACCGACGTATCCGAGAACGGCTTCGCTCTCGGCTGGGATTACGTCAAGCTGCCGGCACCGGTGTTCGTCGGAGACACCATCTACGCCGAGACCGAGGTGCTCCAAACCCGTGACTCCGCATCACGTCCGGCGCAGGGCATCGTCAAGGTGCGGACGTCGGCCGTCAACCAGGACGGCGTCGTCACCCTGGAGTTCGCCCGCACGGTGATGGTGTGGAAACGGGCCTTCGCCCCATCCACGGATCTCTTCCCGCAACGCACGGAGCCTGGTGTCTCGTGACCGGCCCCTTGACGGGCATCGTGGTCGTGGCTCTCGAGCAGGCGGTGGCGGCACCGTTCTGCACCTTCCAGCTCGCTGAGCTCGGCGCCACGGTGTACAAGATCGAACGGACCGGCTCGGGCGACGTCATACGCGGCTGGGACGACGTGGTCCGCGGCTTGTCCGCCGGCTTCGTCTGGGTGAACGCGAACAAGCGCAGCGTCGAACTCGATCTGGGCGATCCGATGGATCGCGATGTCCTTCGAGGGCTGTGCGATCGAGCCGACGTAGTCGTCGAGAACTTCGCACCCGGTGTCGCCTCGCGGTGGGGCGCCGGGTTCGACGAGCTCGCGACCACGAACCCGTCGATGATCTACTGCAGCATCACCGGGTACGGCCAGGACGGCCCCTTCCGCGACGTCAAGTCCTACGACCTGTCCCTGCAGGGGGAAACCGGCATCCTGCTGACCAACGGGTACCCCGGCCACCCCGCCAAGGTCGGCCTGCCCATCACCGATCTGATCGTCGGCAGCACCGCCACGACCGCGATCCTGAGCGCACTGTACGAACGCGACCGGACCCATACCGGCAAGTACCTCGACATCGCGATGTTCGACGCCGCCCTTCCCTGGCTCGGCTACTTCCCGCACCACGCGTGGCACTCCGGTCAGGAACCCCCGCTGAGCGGCATGCGCCACCAGTACCTGTGTCCCGTCGGCCCCTACCTCGCCTCCGACGACCGATACGTGAGCATCGTGGTGGCCGACGACCGCAGCTGGGAGAAGTTCTGCACCGTCGCGGTGCGCAAACCCGAGTGGGTCAAGGATCCGCGCTTCGCCACCGTCGCCGCGCGGCGAACGAACCACGACCAGGTCGACGAGATGGTTGGCGACGTCATCGCCGGCGCGCCGCGGGACGAGTGGCTCGAGCGCCTGGCCGAGGCGGGTATTCCGCACGGCTCGGTCCGCACGATCGCCGAGGTCCTGACGCACCCCCAGGCGATCGCCAGGCACATGTTCGTCGAGACGGAATCACCCGTGGGGCCGCTGCCCCTCGTGCGCTCGCCGCTCGGCGATCCGGACGGACACCGGCGGCTGCCGGCCCTCGGCGAGCACACCGCGCAGGCGCGGGCACTGGTCGCCGGAACCGCTCCCGCCGCCCAGCACCACGAGCCGATGGTCCCTCGTGCGTGACGAGGTTGTCTTCGGTGAGGTGCACGCTTATCACTACGCGCCTTCGACCACGCCGCCGCGCTACAGCCTGCTCATCGCGCACGGGATCGGCGGACACGGCGGTACGTACGACAGGTTCTGCGGATCGATGGTCACCCGAGGTGTCGAGATCTGGTCGATGGATCTGCCCGGTCACGGGCTCGCCCGCGGCGCGCGGGGCGATTTCCGTTTCACCGACTGGTTGGTCGACATCGGCGTTGCCGCCAAGGAGATAAAGACGCTGTCCCCGGCGCCGCTGTTCATCCTCGGGTCCAGTCAGGGCAGCGCCGCTGCGGTGCATGCTCTTGCGGTCGCGCCGGAGCTAGACGGCGCCATCACGATGGGCATCATCCTTCCCGAGATCCCCCGCGCTGCGACCGGCAGCGAACGGATGGGAGGGCCGATGCAGACGCCAGAAGCCGCCCGGATCGCCGCGACCGAGGGTGACCGGCGACGCATCGACCTGCACACCGCCCTCGACTGGTCGAAGGACTACGCCCGCGAGGACCCCGCCGTTCTGGAGAAGAAGCTCGCCGACCCGCTCCGTGCGTGGTCCTACGGTTATGCCAGCTACCACAGCTACTGGAATTACCGCCCGGCGCACCCGATCACGGAGAATGACAAGCCGGTCCTCGTGACGGTCGGCGGGGCCGACCCCCTGATGCCGACCGAGTACGTCCGGGCCTGCGTCGAGCGCATCGGCGGACCCGTCGAGCTCTACGTCATGCCGGACGCAGGCCATCAGCTCATGACCTACTACACCGATGCGTACGTCCAGGTCGTGGACGAGTGGTCCGGGCGTCGGGCCGAAGCGCTCAGGGCTGGGGCCCCTCCGACCTGACGGCCCCCGCGGGTTCGCCTACCCCTGCAGCGCAGGCCCGCGATCGAAGGTGAGGTGGAGTTCCTCGATGGCCCGGAAGATCGCGTGGGTGCTGTGGCTCACCTGGTCCGGTTGGCTGGGGCCGGTCCGGAAACCGCTGAACCGCGTCAGCAGCGTGTCGAACGCGATCTGCAACTCGAGCCGGGCCAGCGCCGCCCCCACACAGAAGTGTGGTCCGATGCCGAAGGCGAGATGCGGCCGCTCGGTACGGCTCGGGCGGAACTCCTCGGGACAGCCGAACTTCTGCTCGTCGCGATTCGCTGCAGCCAGCACGACGACCACCGTGGAGCCTTCCGACACTGCGACTCCGCCGAGCTCGGTGTCCCGGGCGGCCACCCGGTTGGCCCGCAATCGCAACGGCGACTCCACGCGGAGCACCTCCTCGACCAAAGACGGGATCAAGGAGCGATCGGCCAGCACCTCTGCCAGCCGCTCGGGGTTGTTGATCAGTAACCACATGCCTGACGTCAACGCGTTCGAGGTCGTCTCCGTACCGGCGACCAGCAGCGCGAGCGCCTGGCGCAGCAGCTCCGCGATGTGATCGCCCCGTCCGGCTGCCTCGTAGGAAGTGAGCAGATCGGTCAGGAGATCGTCCTGCGGCTCGGCTCGTCGCTGATCGAATTCGTTGGCCATGTAGTGCTGGAAAGCCACCACGGCCTCAGCCCAGGAGACCTTGTCCTCATGGCTGAAGACCCGCGCCTTCGTCTGCCGGATGAACGCCTCCACCCACCCTCTGAAGGTCGGGAGGAGGGCGGGGTCGATCCCCAGCACGTGGGCAATGACGCGAGTCGACATCTGGAAGCTGAAGCTGCCGCGGAACTCGATCTCCGCGCCGGGCACGATCCGGTTGCAGAGGTCGTCGACGATGCGCTGTACCGGCTCACGCAGTGACGCCACCCGTCGCGCGGAGAACGCCTTGGCGACGAGGGCTCGTTGTACGGCGTGCTCAGGACCGTCCATCTCCAGGATCCCGAGTGGAACCGGCCAACCGCCGCGCAGGATCGCCTGCACCTCGGCGTCGTCATCCTCGGGTCCGACGCCCAGACGCACCATCTGGAAGGTCTCGGCGTCACGCAGCACCCGATCCGCGATCGCGTAATCCATGACGACCACTTCGTCATCGGCCAGGTGGTACACCGGACACTCACGCCGCACGGCACGGTACTCATCAAACGGGTCCTGCAGCGCATCCACAGCGCGGGGATCGAATGGTGCGCTTGTCATGTGCTGACCTTTCCGAGGTAGGCCGTCGTGACCACATCCATGCTCTTGCGAACGCCCTCGGCGGAGTCGTCGGCGACGAGTCGGCCCCGGGACAGCACGAGCGCGCGATCGGCGATCGCCAGGGCTTGTTGGGCGTGTTGTTCGACGAGGAGCACTGCGGTGCCGGCGTCGGCCGCCGCCCGGATCGAGGTCAGGAGCCGGTGCACGATCTGCGGGGCGAGGCCGAGTGACAGCTCGTCGGCGATCAGCACCGTGGGCTGGTTCGCCAACGCCATCGCCAGGCTGAGCATCTTCTGCTGCCCACCCGACAGCAGACCGGTCTGCCGGTGCAGGTGGGCCGTCAGCTCCGGGAAGAGCTCCAGCGCAGGCGCGGTGTCAGGCATCGCCAGCCGGAGGTTGTCGCGGACCGAGAGCCCGGGAACGATAGCGCGCTCGTCGGAGATGTAGGCCAGGCCGTGGCGCGCACGCCGCCACAGTGGGGCCGACGTCGGTAGCGCCCCGAACTCGACGCTGCCGGACATGAGCGCGAGCTCTCCGGTCAGCGCGAGCATGGTCGTTGTCTTGCCGGCGCCATTGGGACCGAGCAGCACGGTGACCGTGCCCGCAGTCAGCGAGACATCGATATCCCGGATCGCCGGAGCACCTCCGTACCCCGCCGTGACACCCGTCGCGTGCAGCACACATTCCGCGCTCATCGCGGTAACCCACTCTGGCTCGAGGACGCGGTCGCGGAGACGGTCCCGCCATCCACATCGGCAACGAGCACGTCTGACACCTGCGCGTCGTCACTGTGCGGCAGGCCCAGATAGGCCGCGACAACTGCCGGGTCACGCGCTACTTCCCGGGGATCGCCATCGGCGATCTTGCAGCCGTTCTCGAGGACCACGACGCGATCGCAGGTGGTCATCACCAGGCTCATGTCGTGCTCGACGAGCAGCACTCCCATCCCCCAGCCGTGCGCGAGATTGGCGATGAGCAGACCCAGTTCGGCAGACTCGTTCTCATCCAGGCCGGCTGCCGGCTCGTCGAGCAGCAGCACCGAGGGTTCGGAGGCGATGGCCCGGGCGATGGCGAGGATGCGCCGCGTTCCCGTGGGCAGCGCAGAGGGCATCGAGTCGAGATGCTCGCGTAACCCGAAGGCCTCCACCGCCATCGCGGCCGCCTTGGAGAGGGCCGGCGGTCGGGGACGAAGCAGGTCGAGGCCGAACCGCGCGGGGCGGCCCACGTCGGACGCTGTGGCCAGGTTGTCCCACACCGTCACGTCCTCGAACAGTTCGAGCGACTGGAACGATCGGCCGATCCCGCGATTGGCCCGGGCCGCCGGGAAGAGCTTGGCGACGGATGCGCCGTCGAGCAGAACCTGACCGGCGCCGTGGGTGAAGCCGGAGACAGTGTCGATGAGGGTCGTCTTCCCGGCGCCGTTCGGTCCGATCAGACCGACTATCTCGCCCGGGTGAACGGTCAGCGAGACATCCGTCAGCGCATGGATCCCACCCAGTCGCACCGACAGGCCACGAACTTCCAATTCCCGTGGCACGACCTGGCTCGACGTGGCCTCGTCAACGGTGCCGAGCTGTTCCGCGTGCCTGCTGGCAGGGTGGCGGCGTGCCCATTTCCGCAGGCCCGGCGTCAGCGCGCCGTTCGGGTTGGCAAGGATCACCGCGAGGCTCATGACTCCACCGAAGAGGAGGACATACTTGGCGAACGGGAAGAACTCGCCGATGAGCACGGTGATCAAACCGCCGGCGGCGACAAGACCGCTGACCGCGCCGCCGAGCGTGTAACCGACCCCGCCGATCACCACGAGTCCGACCAGGGTCACCCCGTTGAGGGCGGTGAACTGGGAGAAGAGCACCGTGGAATCGTGGAAGGCGAGGAAGACGCCGCCGACCGCGGCGATTCCGGAGCCGAGGGCGAATCCGTAGAGCTTCGTACCCATGACGTTGATCCCCAGGGCGGCGGCCGCTCGCTCGTTGGAGCGGACAGCTATGAGGCGGCGACCGCCCGGTCCGCGCCGGATATTGCGTACCAGCAGTCCGGCAATTCCGAGCGCCGTCACGCAAAGAACGGCGTATCGCTGGGGATGCAACACGGGGTCGAAGGTGTAGCCGAAGATCGACGGTGGTGTCACCGTCGTACCGGCCAGCCCGCCCGTGTACTTGGAGTTGGACAGGACGATCTGCTCGAGTGCGATCGCCATGGCGAGTGTGGCGATAGCCAGGTTGACGCCGCGGGTGCGCAGTGCGGGCAGCGCGACGATCAACCCCACGACCGCGCCCGCGAGCGCGCCGCCGGCCAGCGCCGGCCAGAACGGAACGCCATAAGCGGCGACGAGCCGGGAGGACACCAGGGCGCCGATGCCGGCCAGGACGAATTGAGCAAGCGACAGCTGCCCGCCGTACCCGGTGATCACCACGACGGACAGGCCGATGATGCCGGTCGCGGCGGTCGTGGTCGCAGAGTCTGCCCAGGTCGCCGGTAGAAGTGCGGCCGCAGCAGCCACGACGACGATCGCGCCGAGCACGATGCCGATCGGCAGCGTCGGACGGCCGACCGCGGGTAGTCGTTCCATCACATAGCTGCGTAGCGGCAATGCCTGCCCGCGGACGGCCAGCACGATGACGATGATGAGGAAGGGCAGAGCCGTGCTCCAGCCGGCGGCACTCACATGCAGGACCAGCAGTGACTGTCCGACGCCGATGATCAGACCGCCCAGGAAGGCGATCGGGAAGGAACGGAAGCTGCCGAGCACGGAGGCCGCCAGCGCCGGGACGACGAGCAGGACCGTGGAGTTCGGGGTCACCGACAGGACGGGGCCGAGCAGGCCACCCGAGAGGCCGGCGAGCGCGCAGCCCACCGCCCAGTTGGCGGCCGCCAACCGTCCGGGCGGCCAGCCGTGCGCGGCGGCAACCCGTTCGCTGGTGGCCAATGCCGCCGTCGCCACACCGAAGCGTGTCGTGCGGTACACGGCGACGAGCACGACCGTGAGAACGGCGGTAACGCCCAGCAGCCAGATCCGGTCCTGGGACAGGGCGAGCGAGGAGGTGAAGTGCACCGCGTCGCGCGAGAAGAGCGGCTTCATCACCCTCGGGAAGCCGTCGTAGCGCAATGACATCGCGCCGAGCAGGATCGTCATGACCGAGGTCGTCGCAATCAGCCGCATCAGGGCGGAGGCGTTGCGTAACGGCTGCATGACGCAGAAATGCATCAGCAGTCCGACAGCGGCACCGGCGATCACCGAACCTGCCAGGCCCCCCAGCGGCACCCAGCCTTCGGTGCTGGTCAGCTCGTAATAGGTGTAGGCACCCACCCCGGTGGTGGCGCCTTGGGCGAGGTTGACGACTCCGGACCCGCGGTAGATGAGCACCATGCCCTGGGCGATGAGTGCGTACACGCCCCCGACACCGAGGCCGAGCAATGCGAATGTGAGGTTCTCCATGAGTCCGCTCTCCTACCTCAACGGCCGGCCTTGAAGCCGACCTCGCCGAACGTGTCGAACTGAGCGCTGACCGTGTCGCCCCGGCTGAAGGGGACGGCTCGCGTGAAGGACCCGGAAAGCACCACGTGGCCGGGTTCGAGGGAGACGCCGAACTCGTACAGCTTGTTGGCAAGCCAGGCGACAGCCACCACCGGATTGCCCATGACCGCTGACGACAGACCGGAATCCTCGAGCTCTCCATTGATCACCAGCGACGCGCCGACGGCGCGGATGTCGATGTCCGTGAGCCGCCGCGGGTTCCCGCCCAGCACGACGAGTCCGCACCACGCGGCATCGGCGATGCTGTCGACGACCGGGTTGCCTGGCCCGCGTCTGGTGTACCGCTTGTCAACGATCTCGATCGCAGGGAGCACGAAGTCGGTCGCCCGGATGACGTCGGCGACCGTCACCGACGGGCCCGACAACCCGCGACCGAGTACAAAGGCCAACTCGACCTCGGCCGACGGGGCGTTGAGCCGCCCGAAGTCGACCTCACTGGCCTCGGGGACGAATACATCGTCGAAGAGCGTGCCGTAGTCGGGTTCCTTGGCGTCGACCATGGAACGCATCGCCTTGGACGTCAGACCGATCTTGTGGCCTTTCACGGTCAGGCCGGCCGCGAGCTTGCTCGCCGTGACCAGGGTCGCGATCTCGTACGCGTCGACGATGTCGGCTTCGGGATGTAGCGCGGTCAACGCCTCGATCGGGGCGTGCTCGACCTCCGCCTTCCACAACGCCCGCGCGAAGCTCTCCCGTTCGGCGTCGGTCAACATCAGTGACTCGAGCCGAGCAGGAACGGCACGCTCACTGCGTTGAATTCCGCCGGCTTCTCGAAGTGGGGCCAGTGCCCGACCTCACGCATCTCGATCAGGCTGACGTCAGGAATCAGCTCAGCCACCCGGAGTGCCGTCTCCAGCCAGATGTCCTTGCTGTCGATCGCGGCGATCAACAGGGTCGGCGCCGCGAGCGCACGCCACTTCTCCTCCGGAATGTTGTTGCGGTCGCGCACCTCGAGCTGGGTCGTGAGGGAGAGGATGTGCGCCATCGCCGCGCTCATCTCCGGCTGCAGGTACTCGGCCCGCCGGATCGCCACGACGTCGGGAACGATGCTGGCGTTGGAGTAGACCAACCGGCCGATGAGGTCGAAGCAGCGCTCCCAGCTCGGGTCGTCGGTGATCCGGCCGCGACCGGATGCGATCCGCTTCATCGTCGCGCGATCGGAGACCAGGCCGGCGATGGAGAGCAGGATCAGTTTGTCGGTCCGATCCGGGTACGCCACCCCGAAGGCCGCCGCGATCCATCCGCCGAGTGAGACGCCGATGAACGATGCGGTGCTGACGCCGAGGACATCCATCAGGCCGCGGGTGTGCTCGACGTAGTCGGAGATCTCGTAGTCACGGTCGGGTTTGCCCGTGAACCCCGAGCCCAGCATGTCGAAGGCGATGCAGTCGAAGTGTTCGGCGTGGGCCTCGAGGTTCCCGGAGAACGTCTCCCACGTCCCGGCAGTGCCGTGCAGCATGAGCAGTACCGGCGCGCCACGGCGTCCGGCCCGCACGTAGCGGGTCGAGACACCGTCTACCTCGACGTAGTCCTGCGTCAGCCGGACCCTGTGCAGGTCGAGCCACACGCTGCGGTAGTCGGGGTTCCACACGTTCCGGAACTCGACGTTCAACTCATCGGACGACGTCATCAGGTCCTCTGCATTCGGGGTCGGCGACCTCGGTCAGGCATCGGCGAACAGTGCTGCGCTCGCCGAGATGCCCATACCGGTGATCCATTCGGTCATCGCCTCGTAGGCGATCGGTTTCAGTGGCTGTCCTGCGGTGAGGGCCGCCGCGATCCAGACCCGTACTTCGTTGCCGCCGGAACCGGCGCCGCGCAGAGCATCGGCATCCATCGCGGCCAGTTCGGCCCACGACCCTGAGTCCAGCAGGGCCTGGAACTGAGCGTCCCAGTCGGGATTGACGGCGGTGCGCGCCGCGTCGATCAGCGGGCGCTGCTGCTCCGGGCTCATCGCCCGGAACCCCGGCACGAGGATGGGCGGGGAATGCGACAGGCCTCCGGAGGCCAGCACGAGCACTCGGTGCCGGCCGTCGAGGCGGGTACGGATGTAGTCCCCGACCGCGCCGGCCAGCGCGGCGACCCGCGCCATCGTCGGCATCGGCTCGCGCACGCAGTTGATCACGATCGGCACGCTCGGCACCCGGCCGAGCCCCCCGAACAGGTGGTACATCGACTGGCTGAAGCCGTGGTCGAGCCGGATGGTCTCGGCCACGGCGAGGTCGATACCGGCGTCGATCAGGTGCTGGGCCAGCTGCGCCGCGATCGGGACCGCGACCGCGTAGTCCTCGGCCGGGATACCCCAGTCCCCGAAGCCGACCGCCTGCTCGGCCAGGGTGAACGCCGGCACGATGTCGGTCAAGGCCCGGACGTGATCCGGACCGAAGTAGATCACCAGGGTGGGGTCCCACGCCGTGATGGCGACCCGGAGTCGCTCCATTCCGGCGCGGAACGTCCGTCCTTGGTCCCGGGCTTTGGGGGTGTCCATGGACGGGCTGTGCGACAGGCAGGCGACCCGGATGTCGGGGCCGGCCGTTGGTGCCTCGTGTGGGGTCGCCACGGCGATTCAGGCCAGCCCCATCGCTTCGTCATAGGCCGTGCGCACGTCCTCCGGCTGGCCGTCCAGGATGAAGAAGTAGTCACGCGACACGGTTCCGTAGACCGCCTGCTTGCGCAGCCACTGCTCCCGTGTCAGCCCGCGGTCGACCTCGTCGCGGAGCCCGACCGGCCAGGGGATGCACTCGTTGAGCCCGGGGTCGCGGACGACGCCCTTCGGGTCCTCGCCTCGAGCGACCGCTTCCATGTCGCGTTTCAGCTGCCGACGCAGCATCAGGATGCCCTGATCACTGCGGCCCAGATGCTCCGTCGTGCGATCGAAGATCTCGCCCTGGCCCGCCACCGCGACGGCGTCCTGATTGACGATGCGGGTGGTCAGCCAGCGGTCCGGACGGTCGGGGTCCTCCATGTAGGTGTACCAGTGCGGGATTCGCTCCTGCTCGTACGGAACCCGGTCGTTGGGCACTCGGGTGAAGTGCCAAAGGATCGCCAGGGTGTGGGTGTCATCGATCGGCACCCGCCACTCGAAGTGGTCGGGGACGAAGACGTTCGGCAGCAGTGACAGGCGGCCGATCCGCCAGCGCGGGTCCTGGTCATCGGTGTTGTCGAGGATGCGCTTGTACCGGAACCCGTAGTCCCATTCGTCGAAACCGATCTTGAGGTGCTTGGCCCCGTCGAGCGGCTGGCCGGCCTGGGCGGCCGACCAGTTGGCGTGCAGCCATTCGAAGTGAACCGGGTCGACGGAGTTCTCCTGGACCTGGAGCCAGTTGCACGGGATCACGCCGAGGATGATCTGGACGAAGCAGTTCTCGTAGGTGAACGGCTCCCAATTGGGCACCAGCGGCGCCGGGGCAGGCCCGAGATAGGCGAAGATCATCCCCGCCTTCTCCTCCACCGGGTAGGCGACGGCCCGGACCTTGTCGCGGAAGCTGCCGGCCGGGTCCACGGTGTCCTCGAACGGCTGCGCGATGCACTTCCCGGCCTCGTCGAAGTTCCAGCCGTGATAGATGCAGCGCAGGCCGACCTCGTCGACGAAGCCGTAGGACAGGTCGGCCCGCCGGTGCGGGCAGTGTCGCTCGACCAGTCCGTACGTGCCTGACCTGTCGCGGTAGAGGACGAGGTCCTCCCCCATCAACCGCACCGCCTTGACCGGGTTCTCGTCCAGCTCGCTGACAGCGGCGATCGGGTGCCAGTAGCGCCGGAGCAACTCGCCCATGGGCGTCCCGGCTCCGACTCGGGTCATCGCTTCGTTGTCGGCTTCACTGAGCATGTTCGGTTCTCCTGTGCGATCAAGGTTGTCGTGCTCGTTCGTGGTGGTGCCGTACGCACTCCTGCCCGCAGCAACGGGTCAGGACGTGATTGGCGCGTCCTGGAGCAGTTTCGCTTTTCCGTCGACGATCTTCGTGCCGTACGAGGTACGCGTGAACAGCCTGGGGAACTGCCCACCCATAGTCGTGTTCTTCACCGTGGCGTTGAGATTCCCGGTGAAACCGAGCGCATCCAGGTTGGTCACCTTGTTCAGCGCGGCCAGCGTGGTGGCTCGCGTCGGATTGGTAACACCCTTGATGGCTTCGGCAAACATGTGGGTTGCCAACCACGAGTTCAAGGACGTGTCGGCGGCATTCTGCTGATATGTCGAGCTGAGCGAGGCGGTCTCCTTCAGGTATTGCTTGCCGCCGGCAAAATCATTGGTCGGCGGCTTGAGTGACGCGCAACCGTAGAGCCCATCGGCTGCACTGCCGAGCTGCTTGATCTGACCGGGGGTCAGGGACACCCCGAGCATGATCGGAGTCTTGGAACCGGAGCTCGCCGCAGACTGGACGAACGCTTGCGTCAATGCAGGTGAGGTACCGATGAAGGCTGCGTCCACGCCCTTCGTGGCTGCGGCAACCTGAGCCGACAGGTCCGACGACGTCGGAGGGAGCGACACCTGAACCGAGACCTTGACTCCCGCGGCGGACATCGCACTGACGATCTGCGGCTTGAAGGCGTTCGAGGCCGGGATGTCGGCGGTCGAGCTCGAGACGGTCTTGGCCTTGATGAATTTGCCTATGACCTGCGCCGAACACGAGATACCGACCGTGGGGCCGCCGATGATCGGGAACGCGACCGGATTCGTCCAATCCGGCGCAGCATTCGGATAGGTACCGAAATACGCAAGACCAGCAGCTTGAAGAATCGACTCCGGAGACCCTGTCAGGCTGTCCGACCCAACGACCGCGATCATGCTCTTATCCCCGGCGAACTGGCGTGCACAAGTCGTCACGCGATTGGGATCACCCTTCAGATCGCACACCGAGAGCGAAAGCGGGCGGCCGTTGACGCCACCGTCGCTGTTGATCGCCTTGACCGCAGCCTGCGCCGCTTCAGGAATCTCTGGATACCCGCCGCCGAGTTGGGGAGCGACGACGTCAGCCATGATGCCGATCTTCAGAGCTTTGCCCTTGGCTGCGTTCGAATTCGTGGCCTGCGTCGAATCTCCACTACTACTGCTGCAGGCCGCGGCCACGAGCACCACAGCAATGGCTCCGGTCGTGACCAAGAATCGTGACATCGTCGTCTACCTCTCGTTGCTCTGTACAGAGCTGTTCTGCGGGCACGTTCGGTCGGGTGGCGGTAAGCCTCAGCCAGGGGACCGACATGGCTCCAAGTCTTCGTGCCGTGATCTCGATCGTGATTACGGTCACGGCGCCGCGAGCACGACCGTAGGCTCCAATAAATCGCTTTGTCAAGGAAGAATCTTACTCTGTTGCCGCGATTACGACTCTGCTTGGAGCCGGCGAGCCAACGTCGGAGCGGTCGACTGTGGGGGCCGGCCCGGGGAGCTGAACGGATAGCGGGCGCGTCCGGATAATCTGAGTTTTGATTGACTAAGCGATTTTCTTACCTATACTTGGCTTGGGCGCGACGCACCCTCCGCCCCGTTCAACGTCAGGAAGACACCATGTCCGAACCCTTCGAACTCGCGTACGTCGTCGTCGAAGTCACCGACCGCGCTGCGATCGAGCACTTCCTGTCTGCAGCGATCGGGCTGCCGGCCGGTGAACCGACATCGCACGGCGAGGCGACCTATCGCATCGACGGCAAGGCTCACCGGATCGTCGTGGGCGACGGGCCCGCGAACGACGTCCGCACGGTCGGGTACGAGTTCCCCGACGCCGAGTCGCTGCGCCGGGCCGCGGACCGACTCCAGGCATGGGGCGCCGAGCCCGTCGACGGGTCCGTCGACCTGCTGGCCGCCCGGCGCGTCTCGCAGCTGATCACGGTCATGTCCCCGTGGGGGGTGCCGCTGGAGCTGGTGACCGGCCTGGCCGACAGCGAAGAGCCGTTCACCTCAGACCTGCACCCGAAGGGGTTCGTCACCGGCGACAAGGGCATGGGACATGCCGTGTTCTTCGTCCCGCTGAAGGATTTCGACCAGGCCCACCGATTTATCGCCGACGGCCTCGGCATGGTGCTCACCGACTACCTCGAGGTCGACGGCGTCCCGGTCCGCGGCGAGTTCTACCACGCCAACAGCCGGCACCACAGCACCGCCCTGATCGGCGTGCCGCAACGTCCGCGCAAACTGAACCACTTCATGATCGAGACGGCGGACTTCGATGACGTCGGCCTGACGTTCGATCGAGTTATCCCGCTCGGGCTGCCGATCCCGATGGGACTGGGCCGGCACGACAACGACGAGATGTTCAGCTTCTACGCCGAGACGCCCGCCGGGTTCGAACTCGAGTTCGGCGCCGGGGGCGTCTCCGTCGACGACGATCGTCCCGTCCAGCGCTATCAGAAGGTGAGCCTCTGGGGACACCTGCCCTACGTGGCGGCCGACCCGGCGAAGTTCGGCCGGGGTCGCGCACGCGCGACTGCCGCACACGACGCCTAGCGTCACCCACCACGCCGGACGGGCAGCAGCCCCTTCGGTACCCGAAGCTCTGGGGTCCGGCGACAAAGCAACTCGATGGACACCTCCGCAGGTCTGCACATCTGCAGATCTGACACCCGGACCGGACAGCCTCTCGCAGTTCGGCACCAGAAGAGGAATCAGCATGACTTACTGGACCGATCTGCTCACCACACCGCACGAGCTCCGTTACATCGACGCCGGAGGCATCTCGACCCGCTCACTGGTCGCCGGTGAGGGCGAACCCGTGGTGTTCCTGCACGGCATCAGCGGGCATCTCGAGGCATTCATCCCGGTGCTGGCCGCACACGCGGAGCATTTCAGGGTGCACCTGATCGACATGCTCGGTCACGGCTACACGGACAAGCCTGATGTCGAGTACACGGTGGAGCGACTCGCACAGCACGTGCTGGACTACCTCGACGCAACCGGCATCGAGAAGGCCCACCTGGTGGGGATCTCTCAGGGGGGGCAGACCGCCGCGTACCTGGCCGCGGAGCGACCCGAGCGTGTCGGCCGGGTGACCCTCGTCGTGCCGGCCGGTCGGCCCAACCTCGACTTCACGAAGGTCAAGAAATTCTTCGAAATCACCCGCGATGCCGTCAACGCGGACGACCCGGCTGTAACCCGGCAGCGACTCGAAAAGGTTCACGCCGATCCGGCCAGCGTGACCGATGAACTTGTTGAGGTCCGCCACGCCGTCTACCACCAGCCGGAGTTCCGCAAGGCGATCGACAACATCCTGGCCGCCAGCCTGCCGCACAACTACGAGAAAGACGCGTTGACCCCCGAGCGACTCGCGAAGATCGAGACCGAGGTGCTCGTGGTGTGGGGCGCGCACGACCCGTCCGGCGCCACCGGCGGAAACTACCTTTTCCCGCACCTGAAGCACGGCCGACTGCTACTTTTCCAGAACGCCGGTCATTGGGTCCCGTCCGAGCGTCCTGATGATTTCAGCAAGATCGACGTCCAGTTCCTGCTGGGGGGTCTGGCGGATACGCCGCTGACGTTCGAGTGACGTCATTCGTGACAAGGTCGTTCGGATGGTCCCTAAACGGCCTTGTCATGCTTCACGCAGCTCGAAGCCCGCGCAAACGTACGTGCAGACCAGAAAAGCAGCTGTTCGCAGTTGTGTTTGCAGCTGACGCGTCGATCGTGGAGGCGAGGTAGACGTTCATCGCTGCCTACAGGTCGAGCACTAATCTCGGACTCAACGAACGCCCTACGCAGATCATCATCACCGTATTGGCGTCCCGTTCGGATTGGCTCAAGATCGTGTCCCGATGTTCGGGGATGCCACCCAGGACACGTGTTTCGCACGTGCCGCAGAATCCTTCTTCACAAGAGAACGGCGTGTCCGGCAGCACGTCCCGCACGACGCTCAGAACAGTCCTGTCAGCGGGCACGGTCAACACCGTCCCGGTCGAGCGGAGCTCGATGTCGAAGGCCCCGGTGCGAGATCCGTCGAGCTGCGCAACACCACCCTCGACCGGCGCGCCGAACCTTTCAAGGTGCAAGACTTCCGCCAGCCCTTGATCCGCACATGATTTCTCGACGGCGTTGAGCAGTCCAGGTGGTCCGCACACGAAAATGCCGGTATCCGGTTTCGTGACACGAAGGATGTCCGCGACAGGTATCAGGCCGACTTCGTCTTGCGCGACCACCTCAATCTCGCCGCCCTCTATCTCGACGAGCTCGTCCAGAAACGCCATCGAGGCACGGGTGCGCCCCCCGTAGACAAGGCGCCACGCAGCTCCCTGGGCACTCACCTGCCTGATCATGGGGAGAAGAGGGGTGATTCCGATGCCGCCGGCGAGAAAGAGGTAGTGCTGTGCCGGCGTCAGCTGGAAGTGATTTCGGGGGCCTCTGATTGTCAGGCTGCAACCGAGAAGGTCCGAGTCGTGCAGCTCGGCGGAGCCGCCACGGGAAGATTCCTCGCGCAATACGGCAACTCGATACTCGGACAGATCTTGCGGGTCACTGCACAAGGAGTACTGACGCACGAGACCGGAGGGCAGCACGAGATCGACGTGTGCACCGGGTGTCCAGGCCGCGAGGTTCAGGCCGTCCGGGTCGCGCATGGTGAAACTAAGGACCCCTGTTGCTGGCTGTTGAACTGCGGTTATGAGGACACTGCGCGTTCCGTCCGAGACCGCTTCGATCCCCACCCGCGACCTCCATGACCGGTCTGTACCTGCGGCCGGGCCAACCGACGCGCTTATAATCATCACTTTAAGGCATGTAAATCGCTTTGTCGACCCGTGCTGCTGCTGTGTGGATGTGAGGTCGCGGAAGAAACGCCAGCCGTCCTCGGCCTTGGTCGCATGCAGGGCCGAGAATCTCCCGGGTGGACGGCGCGCTTGATCCACGCACCAGCGGGTCGGCAGCCAGGAACCTGCAGGGGCCGGCCTCGAGCGGGCAAGCACGGGATGCTTCGACTCCTCGTCCTGATCACGCGCTATCACCCTGACCTGCGACGTAGCCGACCGAGTCATGCCGTGCATCTGGACGCAACTCCCGAGCGGAGGCAACCAAAAGCCAAGAATCGCTTCCGTCAGGCATATTACATTTCTGCTATTCTCGGCGGGTGGCACGCCGAGGCGAGTTCAAGACCGTCACGGATGACGTCTACAGCAGCATCCGCGAGGAGATCCTCAGCGGCGGGTTGCAACCCGGCCAGCGGTTGCGCGTTGCCCAGCTCAGCGAACGGTTCGACGTCAGCGCGAATGTGACCCGCGAAGCTCTCACCCGCCTCAGTGCCCAGCATCTGGTCGTGTCCGAGCCGCAGCGCGGCTTCGCGGTCATGTCCTTGAGTGTCGATTCCCTGCGTGATCTGACCCTGACCCGTCAGGTGGTCGACGGGCTTGCGATGAAGCTCGCCATCGAGCGCGGCGACATGAAGTGGGAGACGGATCTGCTCACTGCACACCACAGGCTGGCCGCGACACCTCGATCTGAGGCCGAGCGGGCGTCCGGCCAGATGCCGGCGAGGTGGAGTGCGATCCACGCTGACTTCCACAGGACCCTGCTCGCCGGGTGCGGAGCTGATCATCTCAATATGATCTCCCAGGGGCTGTACGACGCCTCCGAGGTGTACCGGCGTTGGTCGGTCCCGGCGGCGAAGAAGAGACGCAATCCCATGAAGGAGCACCAGCGCATCATGACGGCCGCGCTGGAGCGGGACGTGCCGACCGCGGTCGAACTCCTCACCGAACACCTTGCGCTGACAGCAGCCATCCTGATCAGCTATCCGGACGAATCAGTTGGCTGACTGCCGCGACTGACCGTGGCGAACGGTACCGATCACGGCCAAGTCGTCCTCGGTGACGGCGTCGCCCGCCCGCGAACACATCGACTCCGAAGCCGCAGACCCGAACAGCGGTCCTCAGCAGAGGTGACGATGGAACCAGTCTCCCACGATCGCGTTCCGTTGAACCGCGTAGTTGTAGAGGGCGTGCTCGCCGTCCTCCCATTCCACCCAGCGCGAGGTACTGCCGCCGGCATCGAAGAATGGCTGTTGGTCCCTGACGTCGAAAATCCGGTCCGGCACGGCATACAGAACGATCGGGTTGTTCAGGGTGTATCCGTGTCCGACGAAAGTCAACGACTCCATGTGCTGGCGCACCGCTTCCGGGTCCGGCGTACCGAAGAAGTCGGCCAGAAACTCGACCGGCACGGACATCGAGGTATTGATCGGATCCGCAGCGCCCCCATTGAGGCATGAGGCTACGAACCGATCGTCCTTAGCTGCCGCGAGGCCTGCGAAGAGACCACCGAAACTATTGCCCCAGATCCCGAATCGCTGTGGAAGCCCCAGACTATCTGCTAACCAATCGGCGCACGCAAGGAGAGAGTCGGCGACGCCTGCTGAGCCGTAGAGTCCTTCGACGAGACGCGTGTGCCCAGTTCCTGGAACTTCGACCAGAAGGGCAGTAAGTCCTCTCGCGCTCAGGGCCTCAGCCTGGCTCAGATAAGCCGGACCCCAACCGTTCATGCCACCGACAATGATCACCGCAGGGGTAGGAGGTCCAGGCGGACGCACCACCAAACTGTTGATGTGCCGACCTCCGAACGGGATCCGAGCCACCGACATGGTCTCGGAGTTTTCCGCGGCGAGTGCCGCCACCGCGGTTTGCAGTCTGATGTAAAGATCTCTCTTTCTGTCGTTATCGCGGTTTATGCCGAGTTGCGCCATGAACAAGGTGGCGACAGCCTTACGCAACGCATCGTCCCGCGATTGGCCTTGGCTGTCGTCGGCCAGGGACAACCATCGTTCCGCCTCGAGCTCGGCGACGTCCTCCCACTGCTTTCCCTGATCGAAGCCGGCCAAAATGCGGAGACCCGTCGCGACATCGAGGCCGTAGTCGGTCATCCGGGTAATCGGGATCGACGCCCTCATGATGGCGCGTTCGTTGTCAAGTTCGGCATTACGTTCTACTGACTCGTTCATACCTGTTCGCCTCCTGGGCTGATGGTCAGAGCCGGCATCCAGATGCATCATCTGATTGCGGACGGCGGCCCGCTACGGTGCGACGACACGGATCGGTGTTACGGCGTCGCTGTTTAGCGGTTGCAAGTCGGGAACGCTTACGTGAAGCTGCATGGCCAGATCGTCGAGAGCAGCGCCGAGCTCGGCGGCATCACGCAGTACGGCGAACATGTAGAAGTCGGGGCGGACGATGACGACCTCCGCGTCCAGTGCGGAGAACCACGTGTCGTAATCGAAGTCCCAGTCTCGGACGCTGTCCTGCACTGCGCCCGCACTCACGTACGCAACCTTCATGTTGAGGTCCGCCGCGAGGCGTTGCTGAGCAGGTGACAACCGCACGGCCACCCTGCTGATGATCTGCCAACCGCGGCCCACCACGTCGTCGAACAGACCGAGTCGGCCGTCGATTTTCACGCGTGCCTGCAGGCTCAGGTCACCGACGCCTGCAACGACCGAGCCGTCAGCTTCACGGTGCAAGACGCCCGCCAGAACGCCGGGCAGTTGCGGCGGCCGAGGCATGGTTCCCTCACGAATCATCGCGTCGCGAGCCGCCGCCTGCGCGGGGTCGGTGATGCAGATCATTTCGCCCAGCCCGATCGCGATCATTGTGACGGCTTTGACGTGTTGACTGCGCTCGAACTCGTATGAGTCGAGCAGATCGGCATCTGCGAGCCCCCTGGTGACCAGATCGAGTCGCCAGGCAAGCGCTGCCACATCTCGAAGTCCGGAGCAAAGTCCCTGACCGAGAAAGGGCGGCATCTGATGTGCGGCGTCCCCGACGAGCAACACTCGGCGGTCTCTCCAACTCGAGGCCAGACGGGCCTCGAAGGTGTAGACGGCGTGCCGGTCGAGCCGACTTGTCTCAGGGGTGATCCCCCACTTGTCAGCGAGACCCCATGCGATGTCGGCCTCCTGCATTCCGAGCTCGTCCTCGCCAGGCATCAACATGAATTCGATGCGGCTGTGGCGGCGACCGATCCACCGGCCGAGTGTGGTCGGGCGGGACGGATCGAGGACTTGTCGTCCACCTTTCCAGGCCAGTTCAACGTCCGGATTCTGGTGCTCGAAGTCGCAGACCAGCCACTTCCCGGCGTACCCCAGATCGTCGAATGTGCTGCCGATGGCCCTGCGCACGACGCTGTTCGAACCGTCGGCACCGATCAGGTACCTAGCCCTTACTGTCTCGACCTCCGACGCCGCGGGACCCCCTTGAGTCCCGACTCGACGGACCCGAGCTTCGACGTAGTCCGCGTGTTGTTCTAGCCCGATGACCTCATACCCCTGGTTGATGACAACCTTCGGGTGTTTCCGAGCAGCTGCATCAAGAACCACCTCGAGCTCATGCTGATGGACGTTGTAGTCCTGCCGCCAGCCCGAGATCCCCCACTTCTCCCCCGTTAGTGTCAGCAGGATGTTCTGGTTGCCGTCGACGATATCCATTCCACTCATCGGCAGAATGGATTCCTCCATTTCGCCCGCTACGCCGAGTCCTTGAAATACGCGCATCACCTCGTGATCGATGTGACCGGCGCGGGCGAGGTGGAACAGGTTTGAATGCCGCTCGTAGACGGCAACCGAATGGCCTTGCTGGCCCAATGTGGTGGCAAGGACCTGACCTACAGGGCCGTAGCCGACCTGAATGAAATCGTAGATTGCTTCGTTCATCAAGCATCCTCGCTCGGTAGTTCCAGAAAATGAGTTAGCCACCAGTCGGGGCGTCGCAGTCGAGATCGGCGTAGGTAAAGGCCAGTGCGTCGCGGCTGCAGAGGAGCCTTTGGCTCCGGGTGCGCAGGCTATTTCCGTCGTCAGCGTCGCCGATCACCCCGCTGCCGATCGGGTGGTGCGCACGACCTGTGTCTGGATAAAGCCGTCCAAACCCCAATGACCGTTTTCCAGTCCGACACCGCTCCAACCGACTCCACCGAACGGTTGCTCCGGTGCGACGACTGCGTGGTCGTTGATCCAGGCTGTGCCGCAGTCGAGTCGGGCGGCGATCGAGCGCGCGTGATCGAGATCGTTGCTCCACACCGACCCCGACAATCCGAACGGAGTCGAGTTGGCGCGGCGTACTGCGTCGTCAACGTCGCGGAAAGCCATGACAGGTAGCGCCGGGCCGAACTGCTCGTCCGCCACGATGGACATGGAGTCGTCGACCCCGGTGAGGACCGTTGGCGGGAAGAAGTAGCCAGGTTGGGACAGCGCTGCGCCACCCGCCGCCGCCTTTGCGCCCCCTGCCAGCGCCTGCGCGACCATCCCGGACACTCTCATGAGCTGGGCCTTGTTCGCCACCGGGCCGAGCTCGACCCCGTCCACGCTCCCGTCCCCGACGCGTGTCCGCGTCGCCAAGTCCGCAAGGGCCTCGACCACGGCGCCGTGGATGCTCTCGTGTGCGTAGACGCGCTTGACAGCCGAGCAGACCTGACCGTTGTTGAGGAACGCCCCCCAGAACAGCTTCTTGGCTATCGCAGCCGGATCGGCGTCGGCGAGAATGATCGCGGCGTCGTTGCCGCCGAGTTCGAGCGTTGTGCGTTTCAGGTCAGGGGCCGCCGCTGCCGCGATCTGTTTGCCGGCAGCGACCGATCCGGTGAAGCTGATCTTACGTGTCAGCGGATGACTGACCATGGCGCGTCCGACGCTGTCTGCGCCGGCGATGACGTTCACGACCCCCGGCGGCAGAACCGTGGCCAAGTAGCGACCGAGCAACAACGTGCTGAGCGGCGTGTACGGAGACGGCTTGAGAACGACCGTGTTCCCGGCCAGAAGGGCGGGTGCCAGTTTCCAGGAGGCCAGCATCAGTGGCGAGTTCCACGGCGCGATGGCGGCGACGACTCCCACCGGACGCGCGACTACCTCGACCAGCGCCAGTGCGTCGTCCTGGATGACGTCGTACGGCATCGGCAGATCGGCGAAGTAGCTGAACCAGGACGCCGCGCGCACAATCTCACCGCGCGCCATCAACAAGGGTTTGCCCTGTTCGGCAGTGAGGACCGGAGCGAGATCGTCGACGACGGAGAGCAGGAGATCGGCGATACGCCTCAGCGCTGCCCGCCGTTCGCCCTCGTCAACACGCCACGTGGTGAGCGCGCGATGCGCCGACATGAACGCCAGATCGACTGTCTCGGTCGGGCATTCAGGCGCCTGCTCGAAAACAAGTCCGCTTGCCGGGTTGATGACGTCGAACGACTCGGGCGCCGACACTGCTGCTCCGTCGATGGTCATCTCGAAGGTGGTCATGATTTACCTGCCGATGTGTCGTCACGAGCATTCGAGAGAGCGGCGCCGAAGGCGGGGAGCAGCACGCCGAGGTCGGTTCCTGCTGTGATCATCCGGAACCCTTGGGCACTCCGCTTGGCCGCGAGGGCGGAACTGGAGTGCATTCCGGCGATGACGCCATGCCGGTCGCACGCTGCGACGATCCGCTGCAGGGCGGAGGTGAAACGAACGTCCACCTGATCCAGGGCCGGTGCCAAGCCATAGGACACCGCAAGGTCGGCTGGTCCGACGTAGACGAGCTTCACACCAGGGACGGAGACGATCTCATCGACGTTCTCCACCGCCGTTGCCGTCTCGATCATGGGGATGCACAGGCTGCGCTCGGCTGACTCGGCGAAGTAGGTGCTGCCGTACAGGATGTTTGCGCGGACCGGCCCGTAGCTGCGCCGACCTTCGGGCGCGTACCGGGCCGCGCTGACTGCAGCGCGCGCCTGGGCGGCGGTCTCGACCATCGGCACGATGACCCCCGCGGCACCGGCGTCGAGCACGCGACCGATGATCGTCGGGTCGTTGGCAGGCACTCTGGCCAGAGGCGTAGCTGTCCCGAGTGATATCGCCTGGAGACTGGCCAACGTATCGGTCCAGGCCATGGTCCCGTGCTGCATGTCGATGCAGATGTAGTCCCAGCCGGCTTTGGACAAGGCCTCGACTGCGACCGGGTCTGTACGCAGCATCAGGAACAGGCCTAGCGCATCCTCCCCGGTTGCCAGAACCTCCTGCAGGCGATCGCTCATCGCGGGTTCATGACGATGACCAGCTTGCCGAACTTGCCGCCTGAGGCGAACTGCTCGTAAGCCCTGGAAGCGTCGCCGAGCTCGAACTGAGCATGGACGGGGACCGTTACCCGGCCCGACGCGACCAATGGCAGCACATGCCGCTCGAGCAGTCGAGCGGCGGCGGCTTTCTGCTCCAGGGGTCGGGATCGCAACACGGACCCGAGCATTCGGGCTCGCTTGCGGCTGAGTAGACGCAGATCCATCTCGAACGTGGTTCCGCCGGCAATGCCGATGACCGCGATTCGTCCACCGGTGGCGAGGGAGGCCAGGTCGGTGGGGATGTTCGGGGCCCCGATGAGCTCGAGGACGACGTCGTACGGTCCGTTGGCCTGCGTCTCGGCCGGATCCACGACCGTGGCGCCGAGGGCTGCGACGGCGCTTCGCTGTTCGGGCGATCGGACGGTGGCGACGACGTCCGCCCCTGCCGCCAGGCCGAGTTGGACCGCGGCGGTCCCGACGCCACCAGCAGCTCCGTGGACACACAGCCGCTCACCGAGGGCCAACTCGGCTTGGGTGAAGACGGCGTCGTGAGCGGTAGTGAACGCCTCCGGGAGGCTGCCGGCCTCGGCCCAGCCGAGTCCGGTGGGCACTGGCATAGCCTGGCGCTCGTGCACCACAGCCAGCTCGGCCTGGCCTGACCCGGCGACGACTGCCATGACGGAGTCGCCGACCGCGAATCGAGTTGCGCCCGGGCCGAGCGCGACAACCTCGCCCGCGAACTCCAGACCCGGGATGTCAGCTGCCACGCCGGCAGGCACCGGGTATCGACCGGCCAGTTGTGCCAGATCGGCCCCGTTCAGTCCTGCCGCGCGGACGCGCACCAGGATCTCGCCAACGCCCGCTACTGGATCCACGTGCTCGTGAATCTCTATTCGACCTTCGACGATAGTGACGGCGCGCATGACTACCTGCTCTCAATGCGTGGGCGATGGATGCTGGCGGCCCTCATCACCGAGCATTGGTGAGGTTGTTCTCGAGCATGCCGAGTCCGCCGATTCGACTGGTCAGCACCTGGCCGGGAACCAGATATTTCGGCGGGTGCAGGCCCATGCCGACCCCTGACGGCGTTCCGGTGAAGACGATGTCGCCAGGGAGCAGACGGGTGATCGATGACAGCATCGCGATCAGCTTTGGGACGTCGAAAATCATCTGCGACGTACGACCCCGTTGCAGGTCCTCGGCGCCGATGTCGCAGGACAGCTCGAGGTCGTCGCGATCCTGCACCTCGTCCACGGTCACGAGGGCTGGTCCGGTCGGACCGAATCCGGGATAGCTCTTGGCCAAGCTGAACTGGGGGTACGGCGGGACCATCTGCACGGCGCGTTCGGACAGGTCCTGGCCGATCGTCAGACCCGCGATGTGTTCCCAGGCGTGCTCGGTCGGGCATTGAAACGTCTCCTTGCCGATAACGGCAACCATCTCCACCTCCCAGTCCACAAAAGCGCTGGGCAGTTGCACCGGCGCGAAGGGCCCGGTGAGGCAGTTCGGGAACTTGGTGAAGGTGGGCGGAACGGTGACCTCGGACTCCGCGTCCGTCTCGGCCACGTGTTCCTGATAGTTCAAGCCGATCGCAAAGACCTGTGCAGGCATGGGAGAGGGCGCGCCCAGGTCGGCCCGGGCGATCGGGCGCACGTGCTCCTCGTCGAACCGCCACAACTGTGCCCACTCGCGGAACTCAGTCCACCGCGGGTAGATCTCGGACATGGAGGGCCCGAACATCCCTGAGCTTGCGGTATTGACATCGACGCCTTCCTGGGGGACGTCGTCGGAGTCGAGAGCAGTCACAAGAGTGAGACGTTGCTTGACGTTGGCTATGCGCACAGAACGAACTCCGAAAATCGGTTGGCAATGAGCGCCTGCACCGTGGGCCGGGACGAGCGCGCGTTCGGCAGCGTCAGGACTGGTGGAAGTCGCGGAAACAAAACTTACTTTATTACTGAAAATCGCTTTGTCAACACCGAGACGACCTCGCCGTCTGCGCCCGGCACCGCGGTTCAGTCAGGCGGAGATCCGGCAGGGCGTGGGCTGGACCGACACGCTGGTGTCGCCGCCTGTGGAGGGCACTCGACGGTGCGCTACCTCGCCACGGTTCTCGGGCTCGCGCTTCCTCATGGAGCGCCGGGTCGCAGCGGGCTGAATTGACCATGAGGCCGTCGCCCGAGCTTGACACGCCGCATCATTAGACCTCAATCTTCGACGACGACAACCCTCGAGCGGCGCGACGGAGAGGCTTTTGACGTGAGCGATTCAGCAGGAACTG
>CAZZVT010000013.1:23953-34456 GCA_964657545.1 uncultured Jatrophihabitantaceae bacterium | reverse complement strand
CGCACTCAGTGTGGACGCTGCCGCGTGGCAGTCTTGAATCATGCACACACGGACACTCGGCAACGACACCGTCGGCCGGCACGAGGTCGGGGCCGTCGGCCTGGGCCTGATGACCTTCGACCAGACCGGCACCCAACCCCGCGGGCAGCTGCTCGACACCGTACGGGCCGCCCTCGACGCGGGCGTCACGCTGTTCGACACCGCCGACGCCTACGGCCCGGGTGACGAACTCGGCGTCGGCGCGCAGGGTGCGAACGAGACGTTGATCGCCGGGTTGCTCGACGAGCTGGGTGTTCGCGACCAGGTGCTGCTCGCGACGAAGGGCGGTCACCTGCGCACCGACGGCGGCGGCTGGGCGCTCGACGGCTCACCGTCGCATCTGCGCAGTGCGGTCGACGCGAGCCGCCGCCGGCTCGGCGTCGAGCAGATCGCGCTCTGGCAGCACCACCGGCCTGACCCGGCGATCGACTACGCCGAGACGCTGGGCGCGCTGAAGGACATCCACGACTCCGCAGCGGTGGCGATGGTCGGGCTGTCGAACGCCGACCCAGCGCAGATCCGTCAGGCGCACGCGATCCTGGGCGACGCACTCGTGAGTGTGCAGAACGAGTTCTCGCCGGCGTTTCGCAGCAGCCGTCCGGAGATCGACGTCTGTGCCGAGCTGGGCCTGGTGTTCCTGCCGTGGAGCCCGCTCGGCGGGCTGGGAAGCGCCAAGGAGCTGGCCGAGAAACACCCGGCTTTCGCCGACGTGGCCGGCGAGTTGCAGGTCAGCGCGCAGCAGGTCGCGCTGGCGTGGGAGCTCGCGCAGAGCCCGGTCGTCGTCCCGATCCCGGGCGCCAAGCGGCCACAGTCGATCGTCGACTCGGCGGCCGCTGCCGACTTCGTGCTGTCCGAGGCGCAGCTGGCCCGTCTGGACGCGGTCTGACGTGAGCGGCCCGGGCGCCACGAAGACCTGCGCCTCGTGCGGGCGCACGATCGAGTGGCGCAAGAAGTGGGAGCGCAACTGGGACGAGGTCCGCTACTGCAGCGACGCGTGCCGCCGCCACCGGGTCACCGACGTCGATCGCGAACTGGAGGCGACGATCCAGCAGCTGCTGTCCACCCGCACCGGCACCATCTGTCCTTCCGACGCCGCGCGGGCCGTCGGCACGGACGACGGCTGGCGTGACCTGATGGAACCGGCGCGCCGCGCGGCCCGCCGGCTCGTCGCGGCCGGCGAGGTCGAGATCACCCAGGGTGGTCAGGTGGTCGACCCGTCGACGGCGAAGGGCCCGATCCGCATCCGCCGCACGCGCTGAGAGTGCCCGCGGCTACCGTGACCCGGTGGACATCTCGGGCACGCACGTCCTGATCGTCGGCGCGACCGGCGGCCTCGGAAGCGCCCTGGCGCGCGAACTCGCGGCGCAGGGCGCGCGGTTGAGCCTGACCGGGCGTGATGCGGGCCGGCTCTCCGCACTCGTCGACGAGTTCGGCACGGCGGTCGTGACCTCGGTGGCCGCGGACCTCGTCGACCCGGCAGCACCGGCGCGCATCGTCGACACCGCCCGGGCCGCAGCGCCGATCGACGCGGTGGTGTTCGCGGCCGGTGTGGTGGCGTTCGGTGCGGTCACCGATCTCGACGACGACACCCTCGACGAGCTGCTGCTGATCAACGTGATCGCGCCGGTGCGGTTGCTGCGTGCCGCCGTGCCGCACCTGTCGCGTGGCGCCGTGGTGATCAACCTCAGCGCCGTCGTGGCAGACACCCCGCTGCCGGGCATGGCTGCCTACGCGGCGTCCAAGGCTGCGCTGACCGCGTTCGACCGGGCCGCCGCGCGAGAGTTGCGGCGCGTCGGGGTGCGCGTGCTCGACGTCCGGCCGCCGCACACCGAGACCGGCCTCGCCGACCGCCCGGTCGCCGGGGTTGCCCCACGCCTCGGTGCGGGCAAACAGCCTGCCGAGGTCGCTGCCCGCATCGTGGCAGCTCTGCGCGAGGACGAAGCAGACCTGCCCGCCGACGCCTTCTGAGCTTTCTTGGGTCAGCGGACGGTCAGGTGCAGACCGCCGGACACCGCACGGGCCTCCATCGCGAAGTCGAAGGCGTCGACCCGAACGGCGAGTTCGATGTCGCGCGGGTCGACGTTGCCGGCGCCCAGGGCGAGCGTCACCTGCGCCTCGCGGCTCGAGGCCACCGCCCGGGCGGTCGCGCCGGCATCGATCGGCTCGCCCACCCGCACCCGCTCGATCAGCTGCGCGGTGAGCAGGTCGTCCTCGCCCCGCTGGCCATCGCTGCGCTGCCCCGAGATGACGTAGGTCGGCTCGCCGAGCCGTGCCGCCGTCACTGCCCGCGCTGTCGCCGAGGCGCAGACCAGGCTCGAGCACCAGCGTCTTCGGGCTCCCGTCGCCGTCACGACGCCTCGGGTTCCGGCCGAGGTGCGCTGGACGAGTTCGCGGCCGCGCACGTCGGCCTGCGACAGCTCCCACGGCGAGTTGGCGAAGTCGAAGCCCTCGAGCCGGCGACCGCCGTCCTCGCCCATGGCGAGCAGCTCGGGACGCGCCGCCTTCATCGCCAGCGCATCCTCGACGTCACCGACCAGCCAGATGCCCGACGCTCCCCCGGCGAACGCGTACGCCGCGGTCGTGAACGCCCGCAGCACGTCGATCACCACGACCGCTCCTGTCGCCTCGTTCGCTCGGGGCCCAGGCAGGAAGCGATCCGCACTCACCCTCGTACTGCAGCGAGCCCGACCGGATGGTCCTGCCCGACCCACGTCCCGGTGAGCCGCGAGCGGCCGGGGACCGGCCGGCCGAGCGCGCGCTGCACGACGAACTCGGTGCCGCCCGCGCGGATCAGGGTGCTGACGTCCTCGTCGATCGCGGTGACGTCGTCGATCGGTGGCACAGCGTCACGGTCGCCGTCGACGCTCACTTGAACCGACGGCTCACGACGCTCGCGCCCCTCGGGCAGGTCGTACCAGAGCTCGGCCTGCGGCGCGCCGGTGAACAGCGCGGTGGCCAGCGCCGCGACGTACACCGGGTCGGTGCAGCCGTCGTACACCCAGCGACGACCGAGGACCGAGTGCTGCGCCGTGCCGATGAGGTGGGCGCTCGCGTGCTCGGCCGCGCGGTAGGTGACCGGCACTTGGAACACCGTCGCGCCCGAGCGCACGACGTGGGGCTCGATCCCGACGTCGCCGGCCGGGTCGTCCCACCGGTAGGCGCCGAGCGTCTCGAGCGGTCCGTCGTCGGTGAACCACGACTGCCCGGGCACGAACGCCTGCAGCAGCTCGAGCTTCGAGGGGACCAGGGTCGCCCGGTGGATGAGAGCCACGCCGATCAGGCCGTGAGCGCGGCGAGGGCCTCGTTCAGGGTCGTCGAAGGACGCATGATCGCCGACGCCTTCTCGGCGTCGGGCCGGTAGTAACCGCCGATGTCGACCGGCGATCCCTGCACCGCGATCAGCTCGTCGGTGATCGTCTTCTCGTTGCTGTTCAGCGTGTCCGCAAGGGCCGCGAACGCCGCCGCCAGCTCGGCGTCGACGGTCTGCTTCGCAAGCTCCTGCGCCCAGTACAACGCAAGGTAGAAGTGGCTGCCCCGGTTGTCGATCGAGCCCAGCTTGCGACCCGGTGAGCGGTTCTCGTCGAGGAACGTCGCCGTGGCCCGGTCGAGGGTGTCGGCCAGGATCTGCGCGCGCGTGTTGTCACTCGACTGCGCGAGGTGCTCGAGGCTGACGGCCAGGGCCAGGAACTCACCGAGGCTGTCCCAGCGCAGATAGTCCTCCTTGACCAGCTGCTGGACGTGTTTCGGTGCCGAGCCGCCGGCGCCGGTCTCGAACAGTCCGCCGCCGTTGATCAGGGGCACGACCGAGAGCATCTTCGCCGACGTGCCGAGCTCGAGGATCGGGAACAGGTCGGTGAGGTAGTCACGCAGCACGTTGCCGGTGACCGAGATGGTGTCCTCGCCCTTGCGGATCCGCTCCAGGGAGAAGGCGATCGCGTCGTCCGGGGCCATGATCTCGATCTGCAGGCCGTCGGTGTCGTGCTCGGACAGGTACTCGCGGACCTTGCCGATCAGGACGGCGTCGTGCGCGCGGGTCTCGTCGAGCCAGAAGATCGTGGGAACGCCGGTGGCGCGGGCGCGGGTGACGGCCAGCTTGACCCAGTCGCGGATCGGGACGTCCTTGGTCTGGCACATGCGCCAGATGTCGCCCTCGGACACGACGTGCTCGAGCACGACGTCACCGGCTGCATCGGTGACACGCACCGTGCCGGTCGTCGGGATCTCGAACGTCTTGTCGTGCGACCCGTACTCCTCGGCCGCCTGGGCCATCAACCCGACGTTCGGCACGGAGCCCATGGTCGCCGGGTCGTACGCGCCGTGGGCGCGGCAGTCGTCGATGACGACCTGGTAGATGCCGGCGTAGGACGAGTCGGGGATGACGGCGAGGGTGTCGGCCTCGTCGCCGTCCGGGCCCCACATGTGACCCGATGTGCGGATCATGGCTGGCATCGAGGCATCGACGATGACGTCGCTGGGCACGTGCAGGTTGGTGATCCCGCGGTCGGAGTCGACCATGGCCAGCGCGGGCCCGTCGGCGATGCCTTTCTCGAAGGCTGCCTTGATCTCGGCGCCGTTCTCGAGCGTGTCGAGCCCGGCGAGAATCGCGCCCAGGCCGTCGTTGGGGCTCAGGCCGGCGCCGGCGAGCGCATCGCCGTACCGGGCGAACACGTCGGGGAAGAACGCCCGCACGACGTGGCCGAACACGATCGGGTCGGACACCTTCATCATGGTGGCTTTGAGGTGCACCGAGAACAGGACGCCCTCGTCCTTCGCGCGCTGGATCTGCGCGGTGAGGAACTCGCGCAACGGTCCGACGCGCATCGCGGTGGCGTCGACGACCTCGCCCGCGAGGACGGGCACGGACCGGCGCAGCACGGTGGTGCTGCCGTCGTCGCCGGTCAACGTGATCGTGAGCGTGTCGTCGGACGGGATGACGGCCGACTTCTCCGTGGACCGGAAGTCGTCGGCGGTCATGTGCACGACGTTCGTCCGCGACTCGGGCGTCCAGGCGCCCATGCGGTGGGGGTGCTTACGCGCGTACTGCTTCACCGACGCCGGGGCACGGCGGTCGGAGTTGCCCTCGCGAAGCACGGGGTTCACCGCGCTGCCCTTGGTCTTGTCGTAGCGGGCGCGCGCGTCCTTCTGCTCGTCGGTTTTCGGGTCGTCGGGGTAGTCGGGCAGGTCGTAACCCTGGCTCTGCAGCTCGGTGATGGCGGCCTTCAGCTGCGGGATCGACGCACTGATGTTCGGCAGCTTGATGATGTTCGCCTCGGGCGTCTTGGCCAGCTCACCGAGCTCGGCGAGCGCGTCGTCCTGACGCTGCTCGGCGGTGAGGCGGTCGGGGAACTGCGCGATGATCCGCCCGGCCAGCGAGATGTCCCGTGTCTCGACCTCGACGCCGGCGGTCTTGGCGAACGACTCGATGATCGGCAGGAACGAGAAGGTCGCCAGCAGCGGCGCCTCGTCCGTGTGGGTGTAGATGATCTTGGCCATGATGGTGGCGACTCCCCGATCCGAGTGCGGCAAACTTCCTTGACGTCAAGATACCTTGCGGGCCGCTCGTGTCAGCAGGATGGGCATGGACAGTTCGTGCATAGGCGCGATGACCCGCCAGAGCGCGCGGCCCAGCGGCGTGTGCGTCCGAACGACGGTCACCCACGTGACGCTGTCCCCGTCGCGGACGAAGTGCTGCTGGACCTCGAGCAGCGGCGAACCGGCCGAGAGGGTCGTCGCCTCGCCGGTGCTGTCGGTGACGTACCAGCCCAGCACCGTGCCCGGTGCACGGCGGGCGCCCAGTCGCAGCCGCAGCACGCGCGTCCAGCCGAGGACCAATCCCAGGCGCAACCAGCCCGGCGCGCCTTCGAGGCAGCCCCGCGCCCACTGCTCCGGGGAGATGTCCGGACCGCCGTCGAGCCGCACCGCGCTCGTGTAGTCGGCCTTGCCCACCTCGGCGGTCCGGGCCACCGGATCGGGCACGGCGGTGCGTCGGGTACGGAAGGCGGTCGAGCTGGTCGGTGTCACGCCCCCACGCTATGTGGTACTCAGCTCCCATGATGGCCAAGTTCCTGCTCGAGGGTGATTCCAGCCAACTCGCGCATATCGACATGGACTCCATTCCCGCGGTCGAGGAGACCATCGAGATCAAGGGCCACGACTACGTCGTACTCGCGCGGCGCTGGAAGTCCGGTCGACTCGGCCCGTCCGTCATGGTGACGGTCCGGGCGCTGCTCGAGATGCCGACCTAGCCGGTGACGGCGGTGAACCCGGCCGCCTCGATGCCGGCCACCGCGGCGGATTCGTCGTTGTCCGAGCTGTCACCGGTGACGCCGACCGCGCCGATGGTGCTGCCGGCAGCGTCGCGCACGAGAACCCCGCCGGGCACCGGGACGAGCGCTCCCCCGACGGCCGAGGTGACGGCGGCGATGAAGTAGGGCTGCTGCTCGGCGCGGGCCATGATCGCGCGGGAGCCGATGCCCAGCGCCAGCGCGCCGTGGGCCTTGCCGAAGGCGATCTGGAAACGCAGGTTCGACGCGCCGTCCTCGCGCTCGAAGGCGGTGACGTGCCCGCCCGCGTCGAGCACGACGACGGACAGCGGCTGGAGGTCTTTCTCGCGGGCGTGGGCGCGGGCCGCAGCGATGATCACGCGCGCGTTGTCGAGACTCGGGCCGGGCATCAGCGCGACTCCTGCGTCTGCGATTTCTGCGCCTGCCGGTGGGCGTGCAGCAGCGGTTCGGTGTACCCGGCGGGCTGATCGAGGCCCTCGACGACCAGGTCCCGGGCGGCCCGGAACGCCTCCCCGTCGAACGAGGGCGCCATCGCGGTGTAGCGCGGATCGCCGGCGTTCTGCTCGTCGACGATCGCGGCCATCCGGCGCAGGGCGGTGTCGACCCGATCAAGCGTCACGACGTCGTGGTGCAGCCAGTTCGCGATGTGCTGGGAGGAGATGCGGCAGGTGGCGCGGTCCTCCATCAGCTCGACGCCGTCGATGTCGGGCACCTTCGAACATCCGACGCCCTGGTCGACCCACCGCACGACGTAACCCAGGATGCCCTGGGCGTTGTTCTCGATCTCGGCGTCGATGTCGTCCTGGCTCCAGGGTCGATCGGGATCGATCGGGATCGTCAGCAGGTCGGCGAGGTCCGCACGCGAGCCGCCGGCCGCCAGCTCGGACTGCCGCTGCGCGACGTCGACCTCGTGATAGTGCGTGGCGTGCAGTGTGGCGGCGGTCGGCGAGGGCACCCATGCGCACGACGCACCGGCCCGCGGATGGCCACCCTTCTCGGTCAGCATCTGCTGCATGCGCTCGGGCGCGGCCCACATGCCCTTGCCGATCTGCGCGCGCCCCTGCAGCCCGCAGGCCAGCCCGACGTCGACGTTGCTGTTCTCGTAGGCGGTGATCCACGGCTGCGATCGCATGTCTGCCTTGCGGACCATCGGACCGGCCAGCATGGACGTGTGGATCTCGTCGCCGGTGCGGTCGAGGAAACCGGTGTTGATGAACGCAACCCGGGAGCGGGCGGCGCGGATGCACTCGGCCAGGTTGACGGTCGTGCGCCGTTCCTCGTCCATGATCCCGATCTTGACGGTGTTCGGGGGCAGCTCGAGGATCTCCTCGACGAGCGTGAAGACGTCGTCGGCGAACGCGACCTCGTCGGGCCCGTGCATCTTGGGCTTGACGACGTACACCGACCCGGCCGGTGAGTTGGTGCGGCGGCCGCGCGGTCCGACGTCGACCAGCGCAGCCAGCACCGTGATCATCGCGTCGAGCAGACCTTCGGGTATGTCGCGGCCGTCGACGTCGCGCACAGCGGGCGTCGTCATCAGGTGGCCGACGTTGCGCGCGAGCAGCAGCGCGTGCGGACGCACCGCGTGGACGTCGCCGTCGGGCGTGGTGACGCTACGCTGCGGGTTCAGCCGGCGGGTGAACGTCTGCCCGCCCTTGCTGACGTCCTCCGACAGCTCGCCGGTGAGCAACCCGAGCCAGTTGCGGTAGCAGGTGACCTTGTCCTCGGCGTCGACCGCGGCCACGGAGTCCTCGAAGTCGACGATCGTGGTGACCGCCGATTCGATCACGACGTCGGACACCCCGGCCCGGTCGGCCCGCCCCACCTGCGTGGTCGGGTCGACGACGATCTCGATGCCCAGCCCGTGATGGGTCAGCAGGAGGCTCGTAGGGGCGTGCGGCTCGCCGAGGTAACCGGTGAACGCACCGGGGTCGGCCAGTGCGGTGACCGCGGCGTCCTGTTCGACGACGAGGCGACCGTCGACGACCGAGTAGCGCGTCGCGTCCGCGTGCGACCCGGCGGCCAGCGGCACGGTGCGGTCGAGGAACGCGCGGGCCCACGCGACGACCTCGGCCCCCCGCGCGTCGTCGTAGGGCCCTGACGGTGGCAGGCTGCCCAGCGCGTCGGTCCCGTACAGCGCGTCGTAGAGCGAGCCCCACCGGGCGTTCGCCGCGTTCAGCGCGTAGCGAGCGTTCGAGGCCGGGACGACGAGCTGCGGGCCGGCGATCGTCGCGATCTCGGCGTCGACGTGCTCGGTGTCGATCGTGAACGGCTCGCCCTCGTCGACCAGGTACCCGATCCCGACGAGGAACTCGCGGTAGGCATCGGCGTCGATCGGCTGCCCGGCGCGCTCGCGGTGCCACGCGTCGATGGCCGCCTGCAGCCGGGTGCGTTCGGCGAGCAGCTCGCGGTTGCGCGGGGCCAGCTCGGCGACCAGACGGGCCAACCCCGACCAGACCACCGCCGGGTCGACGCGCGCCGCGGGCGCCGCCTCGTGCTCGACGAACTCGACGAGCCGGATGTCGACCGCGAGTCCGGCACGGTCGAGGTGGTCGGTCAGCACAGGATGGCCCCCGGGTTCAGGATGTTCAGCGGGTCGAGCGCCTGCTTGATGCGCCGAGTCACGTCGAGGACGTCGGCCCCGACCTGGCCCTCGAGCCAGGGCTGCTTCATGCGTCCGACGCCGTGCTCGCCGGTGATCGTGCCGCCCAGCGCGACTGCGAGGTCCATGATCTCGCCGAACGCGAGTTGCGCGCGCTCGGCCATCTCGGGCTGCGACGGGTCGAACACGATCAGCGGGTGGGTGTTGCCGTCGCCGGCATGCGCGATCAGGGCGATGGTGACCTCGCGCAGCGCAGCGATCCGTTCGATCCCCGCGACGAGGTCGGGCAGGCGGGGCAGCGGCACTCCGACGTCCTCGAGCAGCAGGCGTCCGCGTTTCTCGACGGCGGGGATGGCGGCGCGCCGGGCCGCGACGAACAGCTCGCCCTCGGCCTCGTCGGCGGTCGAGTAGATCTCCGTGGCACGGTGCCGCTCACAGGCAGCGACGATGACCTCGAGCTCGCGCGGGTCGCCGCTGTCGGTGCGGGCGACCAGCAGCGCGGCGGCGGTGCGGTCGAGGCCCATGTGCAGCTCGTCCTCGACGGCGTTGATCGACGCGCGGTCCATGTACTCGAGCATCGAGGGACGGACCTGCGAGGTGATGTCGAGGATCGCCGCCGTCGCGTCCTCGGTGGTCGCGAACCAGGTGGCCAGGGTGTGCGCCGGCGGCGCGGCCGGCAGCAGCCGCAGCGTCACCTCGGTGATGACGCCGAGCGTGCCCTCGCTGCCGACGAACAGCTTGTGCAGCGACAACCCGGCGACGTCCTTGAGCCGCGGCCCGCCGAATCGCACCGCGCGGCCGTCGCTGAGCACGACCTGCATGCCCAGGACGTAGTCGGTCGTGACGCCGTACTTGACGCAGCACAGCCCGCCGGCGTTCGTGGCGATGTTGCCGCCGATCGAGCAGATCTCGTACGACGACGGGTCGGGCGGGTACCAGAGCCCGAGCTCGGCCGCCGCCCGCTTCACCTCGGCATTGAGCAGCCCTGGCTGGACGACGGCCACCCGCGTCATCGGGTCGATGCTGATCGCGCGCATCCGCTCGGTGCACAGCACGATGCCGTTGGACAGGGCACTGGCCCCGCCTGACAGTCCGCTCCCGGCGCCGCGCGGCACCACCGGGACGCGATGCTCGGCCGCCCAGCGCATCGCGACCTGCACGTGCTCGGCGGATTCCGCGCGCACCGCCGCCAGCGGGCGTTCGGCGGCCGGGTCGAGGGCGCGGTCCCAGCGGTACTTGTCGAGCCCGTCGGTGTCGGTGAGCACGACACCGGCGGGTAGCGCGTCGACCAGATCCTGGATCGAGGTGTCAACGTCGAGCACTGCGCGGCTCCCGGAGGTCGTGGATCACCTGGTGATTCGACCCTAGTGTCCGATCTCGGCGACCGTAGGGTCGGGCTGATGACGGACGATCGCGCGGGCCGCCGCGCGCAGCGGGCGGTGGTCGCCGTCTTCTTCGTCCACGGGCTGCTGTTCGCGTCGTGGGCTGCACACATCCCACAGGTGAAGGCCTCCCTCGGGCTCGACGACGGCAGTCTGGGCATCGCACTGCTCGGCACCCCTGTCGGGTCGGTGTCGG
>CAZZVT010000013.1:0-23943 GCA_964657545.1 uncultured Jatrophihabitantaceae bacterium | reverse complement strand
CGCCGCCCGGCTCGTCCCACGTCTCGGCAGCCGACGGGTGGTGCAGGTCAGCCTGGTCGGGTACTGCCTGGCCGGCCCGCTCATCGGGCTGAGCGGCTCGATCGTCGGGCTGATGCTCGCCCTGTTCGTGTGGGGTCTTTTCCAGGGCGTTCTCGACGTCGCCATGAACACCCAGGCGATCGCGGTCGAGGGCGCGCGTCGTCGCACGCTGATGAACGGCATCCACGCGTGGTGGAGCATCGGCGCGTTCGCCGGAGCCGGGGCCGGCACCCTCGGCGTCGCGCTGGGTGTCGAGCTGTCGGTGCAGCTGCTCGTCCTGGGCATCCCGGTGATGGTCGGCGCCGGGTTGCTCACCGCACGCATGATCACCGACAGCGCAGATGCCGCAGCCGACACCGACACCGCACCCGTTCGACGTTTCTCGCGCGCCATGCTCGCGCTGGGCGGGATCGCCTTCGCCTCGATGCTCTGCGAGGGGGCGGCCGCAGACTGGTCGTCGGTGTACCTGCGGGACTCGCTCGGCGGCAGCGCCGCGGCGGCCGGCCTGGGCTACACGGCGTTCGCGCTCGCCATGTTCGTGGTGCGGGTCGGCGGTGACCGCATGGTGGCCGCGTTGCCCGTCCACCGGTTGCTGCCGCTGCTCAGCGCCGTCGCAGCGCTCGCGTTCCTGGGCGCCCTGCTGATCGGCCAGGTGGCCGTCGGGATCGCCGGCTTCTTCGTGCTGGGTCTCGGCCTCGGCGCGGTCGTGCCGTCGGCGTTCAGCGCGGCCGGTCGGCTGCCCGGGGTGCATCCCGGTGTCGGTGTCGCCGGGGTGTCCGGGCTCGGGTGGGCCGGGTTCGTCTTCGGGCCGCCCGTGATCGGCCAGCTGGCGGGCCTGACCTCGCTGCCGGTCGCGCTCGGCCTCCTGCCCCTGCTGAGCGCCGCGGTGGCGCTCGCTTGCGCCCGGGTGGCGGCGCTGCGCCCGCGGGTAGACATGACGGCATGACGAAAACATGGTTCATCACCGGTGCCTCTCGCGGCTTCGGCCGCGAGTGGTCGATCGCCGCGCTCGAGCGCGGTGACTCGGTCGCCGCGACCGCCCGCGACACGTCCACCCTCGACGACCTGGTCGAGAAGTACGGCGACAGATTCCTGCCGATCGCCCTGGACGTCGACGACCGGGCGGCGGACTTCGCCGCGGTGCAGCAGGCGCACGAGCACTTCGGCCGCCTCGACGTCGTCGTCAACAACGCCGGCTACGGCCAGTTCGGCATGATCGAGGAGATCAGCGAGGCCGAGGCCCGCGCGCAGATGGACACAAACCTCTTCGGCGCGCTGTGGGTCACCCAGGCGGCGTTGCCGATCCTGCGGTCGCAGGGCTCGGGGCACATCCTGCAGGTGTCGTCCATCGGCGGCATCAGCGCGTTCCAGAACGTCGGCATGTACAACGCGTCGAAGTGGGCGCTGGAGGGCTTCAGCCAGTCCCTCGCCCAGGAGGTCTCGGCGTTCGGGATCAAGGTCACGCTCATCGAACCGGGCGGGTTCTCCACCGACTGGGGCGGATCGTCGGCCAAGCACGCCACCGACCTGGCCGACTACGACGCCGTCCGCGCGGCTGCCGCAAAGGCCCGTGCCACCCGGATGAGCGCCCCGGGCAACCCGAACGCCAGTGCAGCGGCCGTGCTCAAGGTCGTCGACGCCGACGAACCGCCGCTGCGGATCTTCCTCGGCGAGGCGCCGCTGTCGATCGCGACGTCGGACTACGAATCGCGCCTGGCCGAGTGGAACGCCTGGCAGCCCGTGTCGCTCGAGGCGCAGGGCTGATGGCCGCGGACACGAAGGACCTCGGCAAGGACGGCAGCTTCCAGCGCGACCAGAACTACCTGACCACCCGCATCACCGCCGACGGCCGCGACGGCTACCCCGTCGAGGCGGGGCGGTACCGGCTCGTCGTCGCCCGTGCCTGCCCGTGGGCGAACCGCGCGACCATCGTGCGGCGCCTGCTCGGGCTCGAAACCGCCATTTCACAAGGCATCTGCGGACCGACGCACGACGAGCGCAGCTGGACCTTCGACCTCGACCCGGGTGGCGTCGACCCGGTGCTGAAGATCGAACGCCTGCAGCAGGCGTTCCTCGCCCGCGACCCCGACTACCCGCGGGGCATCACCGTGCCCGCGTTCGTCGACGTCGCGTCCGGCGCCGTCGTCACCAACGACTACGCCCAGATGACGATCGACATGTCGCTGGAATGGACCCGGTTCCACCGCGACGGCGCACCCGAGCTGTATCCCGACGCGCTGCGTGCAGAGATCGACGAGGTCGCCCAGCTGGTGTTCGCCGACGTCAACAACGGGGTGTACCGCTGCGGCTTCGCCACCTCGCAGCAGGCCTACGAGAAGGCGTACGGCGAACTGTTCCACCGCTTGGACTGGCTCGAGCAGCGGCTGACCGATCGCCGTTACCTGGTCGGCGAGACGATCACCGAGGCCGACGTACGGCTGTTCACGACGCTCGCCCGCTTCGATGCGGTGTACCACGGGCACTTCAAGGCCAACCGGAACAAGCTGATCGAGTTCCCCGCCCTGTGGGCCTACGCGCGCGACCTGTTCCAGACCCCCGGCTTCGGTGACACCACCGATTTCGTGCAGATCAAGCAGCACTACTACGGCGTGCACAAGAACCTGAACCCGTCCGGGATCGTGCCCCAGGGCCCCGACACGTCAGGGTGGCTCACCCCCCACGGACGGGAAACCCTCGGTGGGCGACCGTTCGGCGACGGAACGCCACCCGGGCCGGTCGCGGCGGGCGAACAGGTCGCGCCGGGGCACGGTCCCGTTGCACAGTCGGTGAGGTGACGTAGGCTTCGGGGGCGGTTAGGCAGTTAGCCGTGCTCGGGACGCCTGTCCCGGGTACCTGCTGCTGTGAGGGTCGCCCATGAGCGCCAGTCCCGACGTCACCGAACGCTTCGTACGGATGGGTTGCGCGGTCGACGGCGTGACGGTCGCGAGCGTCACCGGTGAGCTCGATTTCTACGTCACGCCCGCCGTCCGCCGTCGTCTGGTCGAGGCCTCGGGGCCCGGCGTCAGCGTGCTGATCATCGACCTCGACGGCGTCGCACTGCTGTCGGCCGCGGGCATCGCCATGCTGGTCGACGTGGTGCGGTTGGCCGCCGACCGCGGCACTGAGGTGCGCTACGCGTCGGACTCGCGGGTCGTCCTCAAGCCGCTGGCCATCACCGGCGACGACGTCCGGCTGCCGATGTACCGCTCGAGGGCCGCTGCATTTGCTGCCTGACCGCTCGGGGTGCTTGACTGACCCGATGACCGGCTCCCCGCGACGAGTGCAGTCCAGCGACGGCGTCACCCTCGCCGTCTACGAATCCGGTGACCCGGGCTCCCCCACCCTGGTGCTGATGCACGGCTACCCCGACAATCACACCGTCTGGGACCCGGCCGCCGCTCTGCTCGCGGAGCGCTTCCACGTCGTGCAGTACGACGTGCGGGGCACCGGTGAGTCCGACAAACCCCGCGGTACCGAGGCCTACCGCATCGAGCGGCTCGTCGAGGACTTCACGGCCGTCATCGATGCGACGAGCCCCGATGCGCCCGTGCACGTGATGGGTCACGACTGGGGTTCGACGCAGGCCTGGGCCGCCGTCACCGAGCCCTCGCTGGCGGGGCGCATCACGTCCTACACCTCGATCTCGGCGCCGTCGCTGGACTACGCCGGCGCGTGGCTGCGCGACCTGCGCCACGACACCGCAGCGAAGCTGCGCCAGCTGGCGCACTCCTACTACATGGGCCTGTTCCAGCTGCCGGGGCTGCCCGAGCTCATGGCGCGGTCCGGCTTCATGGACCGGCTCACCGAGTTCGCGGCCCGCGGCACGCACAGCTCACGCAGCGTCGCGGTCGAGGCCCGACGCGGGCTGCCCGAGAAGATCAACGGCCTCGAGCTGTACCGGGCCAACCTCGGCCGACGCCCGCGGCCGGTACGCACGACGATCCCGGTGCAGATCCTCGTGCCGACCCGCGACCCTTACGTCGGCCGCGACTTCGCAGTCGAGTCCGCCCGGCCGTGGGTCGACGACCTCACCGTGCACACCGTCGCCGGCGGCCACTGGGTCATCAGCGAACGGCCCGACGTCATCGCCCGCCTGGCAGGCGAGTTCGTCGACGGACTCGACCGGACCCGGCCCCCGACACCGCCGCCGAGCCGCGGCCCGCACGCCGGGCACTTCGTCGTGGTCACCGGCGGCGCCCGCGGCATCGGCCGGGCCACCGCCCTCGAATACGCCCGGCAGGGCGCCGCCGTGCTGATCGCCGACATCGACGACATCGCCGCGAAGGAGGCGGTCAACGAGCTGAGGGGACTCGGTGGCGAGGCCTGGTGGGCCCATCTGGACGTCAGCGACGTCGACGCCTGGGAAGCCTTCGCCCGTGACGTACGCGCCGAGCACGGTGTGCCCGACGTCGTGGTCAACAACGCCGGAATCGGCATGGGTGGCCCGCTGCTCGGCACGACCGCCGCGGACTGGGGTCGCGTCGTCAACGTCAACCTGTGGTCGGTGGTGCACGGCAGCAGGCTGTTCGCAGCGCTTCTGGTCGAGCGCGGGCAGGGCGGCGCGATCGTCAACGTCGCCTCGGCCGCGGCGTACACCCCCTCGACGGCCTGGCCGGCGTACGCCACCACGAAGGCCGCGGTCTTGATGCTGACCGAGTGCCTGCAGGCCGAGCTCGCCTGTGAGGGCATCACCGTCACCGCGGTGTGCCCCGGGATCGTCGACTCGAACATCTCTGCGAGCACCGTGCACGTCGGAGTCGACAGCCAGACCGCGGCGGCCCGCCGCGAGCACCAGATCGCCGGCTACCAGCGCCGTAACTACTCCCCCGACAAGGTCGCCCGTCAGCTCGTGCGCGCGGCGACCGCGGGCCGACCCATCGTGCACGTCACACCCGAGGCGAAAGCCATGCGCGCGCTCAGCCGGGTCTCGCCGCGGCTGATGCACCGGCTCGCACGCGTCGACCTCAACGCCCTCTGACCCCCGGGTCTGCGGATCAGAGCCCGAACGCGTCCTCCAGAGAGTCGAGTTCCTCGCCGAGGTAGGTCAGCATGACCTGCAGGTGCGGCACCGTCCGCCGGCAGCCGGTGAGGCCGAACGCGATCTCGTCGGAGTAGGTCGTGCAGGTGATGTTCAGGGCCTGCCCGTCGAGCGGGATCGACAGCGGGTAGAGCCCGTCGAGGCGGGCGCCGTTCCAGTACAGCGGCTCGGTCGGCCCCGGCACGTTCGAGATGATGACGTTGAAGGGCGGCCGCACCCGGTCGGTCAGCCGCAGCGCCGGCCACAGCCCGAGCGGGCTGATGCCGAGCGCGCTCATGGCCAGGATCTGATTCTGGCTCATGCTGCCCAGCGCGGCCTTGCCGTCGGCCATCGACCGGTGCACAGTCGCCAGGCGCTCGGTGGGATCGACCAGGTCGGTACCCAGCCGGCACATGACCTCACCGACCGCGTTCCCGCCGCCGTCGGCGCCGCCGCTGTCGGGTCGGTGCAGCGACACCGGCACCATCGCGATCAGCGACGCCTCGGGCAGCTGATCGAGTTCGCTCATGTAGCGACGCAGCGCGCCCGAGCACATGGCCAGCACGACGTCGTTGACGGTGACGTCCGCAGCCTTGCCGACCCGCTTGACGCGTTCCATGGGCCACGACTGGCCGGCGAAGCGACGGGCACCGGTGATGCCGACGTTGAACATCGAGCGCGGCGCCGACAACGACACCGCGCCGCCCTCGTTGCGCAGGGCATTGCGGGCGGTGCGTGCGAACGCCGGAGCGAGGCCGACCAGATCGCTCAGCAGCCCGGTCGCATTGGCGGCCGGGCTGCGACCCTCGCCGGAGTTCGAGCGACGCCGCTGGCGCGGTGCCCACGGAGCGGGCATGTCCCGCTCGTCGGGGTCGGTACTGAGCATCGTGGAGATCATCCGCATCGCCGACACTCCGTCGACGAGCGAGTGGTGCACCTTGAAGTAGATGGCGTAGCGACCGTCCTCGAGGCCCTCGATGAGGTGCATCTCCCACAGCGGACGCTGGCGATCGAGCAGCGTCGAGTGCAGACGCGAGCACAGGACCAGCAGATCGCGGATCCTGCCCGGCTGGGGCAGCGCGCTGCGCCGCACGTGGTGCTCGAGGTCGAACGCGTCGTCGGGTACCCAACCCCACTGACCCAGCGTCGTCAGCGAGCGCTTCGGGCGCTTGCGGAACAGCGGCGCTGCCTCGTCGGCCTCGATGGCCCGTTCGAACATCGCCCGGACGTCCAGCGCGGTCGCACCGTCCGGCGGTTGGAACAGCTGCAGGCTGGCCACGTGCATCGGGTTCTCGCGCGTCTCGGCCAGCAGGAACATCGAACTGGTCGGCGACATGGGCAGCAACATGTGCCGATCATGCCCCCAGGCAGTGACCGGTATCACTGCCGCCCGCGGGCTGGTCTCAGCCGGACTTCTCTCAGCGCGGTATCGACGCGGAGTGGATCACCCCGTGCGAGTCGACGCACTGCTCGGCCCGGTGGGCGATGGGCTCGAGCGCGTCGGCGTGGTCGGCCTGCAGCGTCACGTGGCCGATGCCGTAACGCTCGGCCAGCAGGGCGCGCAGCCGCCCCGACACGGCGTGACAGTCGTAGTCGCGATCGACCAGGACGTGCGCCGACAGCGCCGTCTCGCCGGCGCCGATGATCCACACATGCAGGTCGTGCACCTGGGCCACGCCGTCGCCGGCGACGAGGGACGCGCCGATGTCGGCCGGATCGAGGTCCGGCGGCGCCGCCTCGAGGAACACGCGGTTCGCGGCGCGCACGAGCCCGGCGCCGGTCCAGGCCATCAGGCCCGCCACCACGAAGGTGGCCACGGCGTCGGCCCGCAACCAGCCGGTGGTGACCACCACGATGCCCGACACCAGCGTCGCGCCGAACGCCCAGACGTCGGTGACCAGGTGCGCGAGCACGCCGCGGACGTTCAACCCCGATCGGTCGGCGCGCCCTGCCAACCAGGTAGCCAGCAGGTTCACCACGACGCCGACCGTGGCGATCGCAACGACCGTTGCACCCTGCACCTCGCTCGGGTCGAGCAGACGACGCACACCCTCGATGACGAACCAGACGGCGAGCAGCAACAGGGTGATGCCGTTGGCCTGCCCCGACAGCGCGTCGGCCCTGGCGAAACCGTAGGTGAACGCCCCGCGCGCCGGCCGTTCGGCGACGCGGGAGGCGATCACGGCCACGCCGAGCGCCGCCGCGTCGGTGAGCATGTGGCCCGCGTCGGCCAGTAGGGCCAGGGAGTGCGCGAGCAGACCGGCCACGACCTCGGCGAGCATGAAGGCGACGATCACGCCGAGACTCGCCAGCAGCCACCGTCGATCGGCTCCCGGCGTGCTGTGGTCGTGCTCGTGCACCATGCCTCCACTGTCCCACCCGACGCTGCCGTAGGCCACCTGCCGCACTGTGCGTCGTCGCGACGAGACAACCGTCATGGCATCGTTGCGCCATGGGCGTAGGGGCCGGCTGGTGACCGTGCACACCCGCCAGCCGCTGCTCGTCGTCCTGGCCGGCCGACCAGGCACGGGCAAGACGACGCTCGCCCGCCGCTTGGCGGTCGAGCTCTCCTGCGCGTACGTGCGCATCGACGCGATCGAGACCGCAGTGATGCGGTGCGGGTTGGCCCACCCGCCTGTCGACCGGTCGGCTACGTGGTCGCACACGAGCTGGCCGCCGGAAACCTCGGGCTCGGCGCGTCCGTCGTCGTCGACGCGGTGAACCCGGTTCCGCAGGCGCGTGCGGGCTGGCAGGCCCTGGCCGAGGTCGCGCGGCTCGTCCTCCTGGAGACGGTCGTCCCGGACGTGCGCGAGCACCGCCGGCGGGTCACCGCCCGGATGCCCGACCTGGCCGGGCAGAACGTGCCGACCTGGGCCGACGTGACGTCCGCGGTCTACGAACCGTGGGACGAGCGGCGGGACGGACCTCGGACAGTGGTGGACACGACGGACGTCGACCGCGCCGTGGCGCAGGTACTCGAGCGACTCGGGTAGCCGGAACCGGCCGGCTCGCTCACCACCCGCTGTGCAGGGGGCGACCTTCCGCGAAACCGGCCGAGCTCTGCACGCCGACGACGGCACGCTCGTGCAGTTCGGCAAGAGTGGCGGCGCCGGCGTACGTGCAGGCCGAGCGCACCCCGGCCGTGATCGTGTCGATGAGGTCCTCGACGCCCGGCCGGACCGGGTCGAGGAACATCCGCCCGCTGGAGATGCCCTCCTCGAACAGCGCCTTGCGGGCTCGTTCGAACGGGCTCTCCGCGCTCGTGCGGCTGGCGACGGCGCGCGCGGAGGCCATCCCGAAGCTGTCCTTGTAGGCCCGGCCGTCGGGCGCGACGTGCAGGTCGCCGGGCGACTCGTAGGTTCCGGCGAACCACGAGCCGATCATCACCGACGACGCGCCGGCGGCCAGCGCGAGGGCGACGTCGCGCGGGTGCCGCACTCCCCCGTCGGCCCAGACGTGCCTGCCCAGCTCGCGCGCGGCGGCGGCGCACTCGAGCACCGCGGAGAACTGCGGACGCCCGACGCCGGTCATCATCCGGGTGGTGCACATGGCACCCGGTCCGACGCCGACCTTGACGATGTCCGCGCCGGCCGCGATCAGCTCGCGGGTGCCCTCGGCCGAGACGATGTTGCCGGCCACGACGGGCACGACCGGGTCCAGCGAACGGACGGCTGCCAGCGCGTCGATCATGCGTTGCTGGTGGCCGTGCGCGGTGTCGAGCACCAGGACATCGACGCCGGTGGCCAGCAGATCCGCGGCGCGGCTCTTGACGTCGCCGTTGACGCCCATCGCGGCCGCGACCCGCAGCCGCCCGGTGCCGTCGAGCGCCGGTGTGTAGATCGTCGAGCGCAGCGCCCCCGTGCGGGTGAGGATGCCCACGAGCACGCCGTCGGCGTCGACGACGGGCGCGAGCTTGCGCCGTTGCCGGTCGAGCTCGGCGAATGCCTCCGGCGGGTCGATCGGGGCGGTCAGCGTCAGCGGGTGAGGTGTCATGACGTGCTCGAGTTGCGCGAAGCGCTCGGCGCCCGCGCAGTCGGCCTCGGTGACGACGCCGACCGGGCGGCCCTGGTCGTCGATCACGACCACGGCGCCGTGCGCGCGCTTCGGCAGCAGCGCGACCGCGTCGCTGACCGTGCTGTGCGGCGACAGCGTGATGGCGGTCTCGACGACGAGGTCCCGCTGCTTGACCCAGGCGACCACCTCGCGCACGACGGCAACCGGGATGTCCTGCGGCAGGACGGTGAGGCCGCCGCGCCGGGCGACCGTCTCGGCCATCCGGCGGCCGGTCACGGCGGTCATGTTGGCCACGACGAGCGGGATGGTCGCCCCGCTGCCGTCGTGCGTCGCCAGATCGACGTCGAACCGGGACCCGACGTCCGAGCGGGCCGGGAGCATGAAGACGTCGTCGTAGGTGAGGTCGAACGCGGGCGGGATTCCGAGAAGGCGCACCGGCCCACGATAGTTCGCAGGGTGCCGCTCACTACGCTGACGCCGTGCTGGCGGTCATCGACATCGACGGTGTCGTCGCCGATGTGCGGCACCGCCTGCACCACCTCGAGCGACATGCATGGGACGAGTTCTTCGACGACGCCGCGGCCGATCCGCTGCTCGACGAGGGCGTACGGCTGGTCGCCGACCTCGCCCGCCTGCATGACATCGTCTGGCTGACGGGACGCCCGGAATGGCTACGCAGCGTCACCGCTTCGTGGCTCAGCGCGCATGGCCTGCCGGAAGGCGAGTTGCACATGCGCCCGTGGGGTGACTTCCGCCCGGCGCGCCGCTACAAGCTCTCGGTTCTCGCCGAGCTGGCCCCGCGCGGCATCGCTGCACTGGTCGATGACGACGACCAGGTCGTGCAGGCTGCCCTGGGTGCCGGTTTCCCGGCCGTGCTGGCGCAGTGGGTACCCCGCCAGCGGGTGTTGCGGCGGGCTCAGGAGCGGGACGGTCGGACGTGATTGCCCGTGTTCGTCCCGGTCTGTTGTCATCCGAACGTCACGGCCCGGTAACAGTTTTACAGAAATCACACATGAGACTGCGACGTCGTGTCTTCAATAGTTGAGCGAGTCCGGCGGGGCCGCTTTACAACCACGAAATCGCGTGCACACTTGGTCCGAGCAACCGGAAGCGATTACAGGACACCCAATGACCAACATCTCCGTAGACAACACCTTCGACGCCACCATGACAGCCTGCCGGCACGTTCCGTGCTGTCCCGCTGCCGAAGCGTTCGATCGCGATGCCGCGCACGTGGTCTCGGCCCGTCCCGAACAGGGCTGGAGCCTGCTGTGCAACGGCGTGGTCGTCTTCGAGGACTTCGGTGAGCTGCTGCCGAACGGCCAGAGTGTCGACGCACGTCGCGGTGAGCTGATCGCAGCCTCGCCGCACCGCCACAGCGCTTAGTCCGCCACAGCGCTCAGTCCGCCAGGCTGCCCGTCGCCGGGCGACGTGAGCGCAGCCGGCCACCGAGCAGTCGGGCCGCCAGGTAGAGCACGAAGCTGATCGCCGTGATCGGCACGCTCGACGTCACGTCCACGTACAGGCTCAGCAGGATCCCGCCGTCCGCGGCGACCAGCGCGATCGCCACCGACACCGCCGTCACCACCACCGGGCTCGCCGAGAGCCGGTGCGCGGCGGCCGCGGGCGTGATCACCAGGCACAGCACCAGCGTCGTCCCGACGATCTGCGCGGCTTCGGTCACCGTCAGCGCCAGCAGGGCCAGGAACATCAGCCCGACGAGTCGAACCGGCACCCCGCGCGCCTGGGCCAGCTCCGGGTCGACCGACGCGAACAGCAGTGGCCGGTAGATCACCAGCGTCACGACCAGCACACCGGCCGCGATGCCGACCAGCACCCAGATCTCGGTGGTGCTCACGCCGAAGATCTGCCCGAAGAGCAGCCGCGTCGCCTGCGAGGCGAAGTTGTGCATGAGCCCGAGCAGGTACACCCCCAGCCCGAGGCCGAAGGCGAGCGTCACACCGATGGCGCTGTCGCGCTCGTGATCGCGGGCGCCGAGAACGGCGATCGCCGCGGCCACCACGACGCTGCCGAGCAGAGCCCCGAGCAACGCGTCGTCGAAGAGCAGCAGTCCCGCCGCAGCACCGGTGAACGACAGCTCCGACACCCCGTGCACGGCGAAGGCCGCATGCCGGGTTATGACGAACGGGCCGAGCAGGCCGCTGACCACCGCGACCAGCGACGCCGCGATGAACGCGTGCTGCACCGCCGGCAGGCCGAGCAGGTAGCCGATCATGCAAGGCCGCCGTGCTCGTGGCCCGAGTCCGGTGCCCCGACGACCACGATGCGGTCGCGCACCCGCAGGACGTCGATGTGCGTGCCGTACAGCTCGCTCAGCCGCTCGGTGGTCATCACCTCGTCAGGGGTGCCGATCGTCCACCGGCTGCCGACCAGGTAGAGCACCCGGTCGACGAACGGCAGGATCGGGTTGATCTCGTGCGTCACGAACAGCACCGACGTGCCCGCCCGGCGTCGCCGCTCGTCGATCAGCGCGCTGGTGCTCTGCTGGCGCTGCAGATCCAGGCTGAGCAGCGGCTCGTCGCAGAGCAGCACCTGTGGGTCACCGAGCAGGGCCTGGGCGATCCGCAACCGCTGCTGCTCGCCGCCCGACAGCGTGCCCAGCGGCGCGTCGGCGTAGGATTGTGCGCCGACCTCGGCGATGGCCCGCTCGACGGCGTCGCGGGTGGCCCGGTCGGCCCGCCCGATCCCCCAGCGGTGCCCGTCGCGGCCGAGCCGGACGAGATCGCGCCCGCGCATCGGCACGTCGCGGTCGAAGGCCCGCTGCTGCGGGATGTAGCCGACGACGTCGCTGCCACGGTGCGGCACCCGTCCGCACACTTCGACGCTGCCGGCGGCCAGCGACTGCAGCCCGAGCAGCACCTTCAGCAGCGTCGTCTTGCCGCTGCCGTTCGGACCGAGCACGGCGAGGAACTCCCCCGCCGCGACGTCGAGGTCGAGGCCGCCCCACAGCATGCGACTGCCGAAGCGGACGCTCGCGCCCCGCAGGCGCACGGTCGAGCTAGCCATCCAGTGCCGACAGCAGCGCAGTGGCCTGGGCGGTCTGCCAGGTCTGGAAGTTCTCGCCCCTGGGCAGCGTCTCGGTGACCCGCACGACCGGGACGTCGGCCGATGCGGCGAGCGTCAGCAGCCGGTCGGTCTCGGGGTCGGTGACCTGGGTGTTGAGCAGCAGCGCTTTGATCCGGTGCCCGGTGACGGCCTGCTCGAAGTGCGCGTTGTCGCCCGGTGTGGGGTCGGTGCCGTTCTCGAGCGCCAGCGAGAACCCCTCGGGGGTGCCGAGCGTCAGCCCGGCCGCGTCGACCAGGTAGCCGGGCACGGGCTCGGTGTAGCCCACCGCGTCACCGGCGTGTCGGGCCTTGATCGTGGCGACGACGCCGCTGAGCGTGCGCATCCCGGCCGTGACCCGGGCCAGGCCGGCAGCGAAGTCGGCGCGGTGTGCGGGCTGGTCGCGCACCAGGGCGGACTCGATCGCGGCGGCGGCCTGCAGCACGTACTCGGGGCGGTACCAGAGGTGTGGGTTGGCGTTGCTCCTCGCGCCGACCACGGTGCTGACGGTGACCACGTCGCGCGAGGCCTTCGTGTCCACGTCCAGCAGGCGGCTCATGAACGGGTCGTAGTCGGCGCCGTTGACGATGACGAGATCGGCCCGGCTCAGCGTTGCGGCGTCGTCGACCGAGCTCTGGTACTCGTGCGGATCCTGATTCGGGTCGCTGATGATCGAGGTGACGTCGACATGATCGCCCCCGATCTGGCCGGCGATGTTGCCCCACAGGCTCTCGGCGGCCGCGATCTGGATGCGTCCCGGATGTGCTGTCGGGTGCCCGGTCGGCAGCCCGTTACCTGCGCCGTCGGCGGCCGAGCACCCCGCAAGGACGACCGTCAGCATGGCGACGAGCGCTGCGGCGGGGCGGAGGTGCGACACGTCCCCACGATACTGGATATGAGAACGGTTCCCAACAAGGACCCACGAGCCCCCTCCCAGCGCGGCAGGGGGTGCGTCGGTGGGTCAGGCCGGGACGGCGGCGCGTTCGAGGATCGCGGCGGTGTCGAGTCCGGTCGGCAGCGTGCCGTAGGCGAGGCCGGCGTCGCCGGTGAGTCGCGCGGCCACGAAGGCATCGGCGACGGCATGGTCGCCGTGCCTCAGCAGCAGCGAGCCCTGCAGCAGCAGCGCCATCCGCTCGACGACGCGTCGGGCGCGGAACTGCAGCTGTTCCAGGTCGGTGAACTGCTTGTGCAGCAGGGCGAGCGCGTCGTCGTAGCGGGCGTCGACACCGCGGGCGAGAGCGAGTTCGTCGAGGAAGGCCTCGACCGCGGCGGGTTCGCGGCCCAGGGCCCGCAGGGTGTCGAGCGCGGCGACGTTGCCGGAGCCCTCCCAGATCGACACGAGCGGCGCCTCGCGATAGAGCCGCGGCATGCCGGAGTCCTCGACGTAGCCGTTGCCGCCCAGACACTCGAGCGCCTCGACGGTGTGCGGGGCGAGCCGCTTGCAGAGGTAGTACTTCGTCACCGAGAGCGCGACGCGGCGGAACGCCAACTCGGCCTCGTCGCCCCGCGCCGCGCGGTCGACGGCGCCGGCGATCCGCATGACGACGGTGCTGGCCGCCTCGCTGTCGATGGCAAGATCCGCGAGCACGTTGATCATCGCCGGCTGGTCGAGCAGCCGCGCACCGAAGGCCGAGCGGTGGGTGGCGTGGTGCACCGCGTGCGCGACATTGAGGCGCATGCCGCCCGCGGCCATCAGCGAGCAGTCCAGCCGCGTCATGGTCACCATCTCGATGATGGTCGCGACGCCACGTCCCTCGTCGCCGACGAGCCAGCCGGTCGCACCGTCGTACTCGACCTCGCTGCTGGCGTTGGACTTGTTGCCCAGCTTGTCCTTCAGCCGCTGCAGGAAGAAGGCGTTGCGGGTGCCGTCGGGCAGGACGCGTGGCACGAGGAAGCACGACAACCCGCCCGGCGCCTGCGCAAGGGTCAGGAACAGGTCCGACATCGGGGCGGACGTGAACCACTTGTGGCCGGTGAGGCGGAAGCTGCCGTCGGCGGCGGGCACCGCGGTCGTGGTGTTGGCGCGGACGTCCGAGCCGCCCTGTTTCTCGGTCATCGACATACCGGCGATGAGGCCGGCCTTCGTCAGTGGAGCGCGAAGCTGCGGCTCGTAGACGCGGCTGGTCAGCAGCGGCTCGTACTGCGCCGCGAGGTCGGATGAGCCACGCAGCGCAGGCACGACCGCGTAGGTCATCGAGATCGGGCAGAGGTGGCCGGCGTCGGCCGCACCCCAGGCGATGACCTTGGCGGCGCGAGCGACGTGCGCGCCCTCGCGCGGGTCGGCCCACGGGGCGCCGTGTAGGCCGTGTTCGACGGCCGTGCGCATCAGGTCGTGGTACTGCGGCAGGTACTCGACCTCGTCGATGCGGTTGCCGTAGCGGTCGTGCGTGTGCAGGACCGGCGGGTGGTCGTTGGCCAGCCGGCCGGTGAGCTGCCAGGCCTCGCTGTTCGCCAGCAACGCGAGCTCGCGGACCTCGTCCTGTGCCCAGCCTGCGCCTTCGCGCCGCAGGCCCTCGAGCAGCGCGGGCGACAAGCTGATGTCGCGGCCGACGATCGGCGGGACCTGGTTCGAGACGTCATGGGTGGGCACGTTTCGCGGCCTTTCCACTGGGCGACACGGCTATCCGAACTGTGCCACGGCTCCGCACTCGGCGCAGGACCATGTCGTCCCGGCGGGGATCAGCTCGCCGTGCGCGATGCAGGCCGGCCGCCCGTTCGCGCCGACCACGATGTTTCCGAGGCTGACGTCCCATCCGCCGTCGGGGTCGCGCAGCACCGCCCCACCCGGCGCGCTGGCCAGGCGGGACCGCTCGAGCGCGCGGACCGCGTCGGCGATCGCCAGCCACGGCTCGCTCGCGTGCGTCCAGCCCGTCGGCAGGCTGGCCTCGGCGACCTCGACGACGGCGGTGTCGAGATCGGTTACGTGACCCGGCACGACGGTGACCTGCACGACGGCGGTCTGCTCGCTGCCGTCGACACGTCGGAAGGTCGCAGCCCACCGGCCGTCACCGGGCAGGGCCTCGAGTCGATGCAGAACCGCGTCCACGGCACGAGCATGCCGCAGCTTCCCCCGTTGCGGTATGCCGCTCGCGGTAGCGTGCCCCATGGCCGACTTCGAGGACGTCCGGCGGATCGCGCTCGCCCTGCCGGAGACCGTCGAGGACAACGACGCGTTCAGCGTCGTCGGCAAGGGCTTCGTCTGGCCCTGGCGCGAACGCGTGCATCCGAAGAAGAAGAAGGTCAAGCGGTTCGACGTGGTGGCCCTGCGCACCGACGGCGTCGGCGAGAAGGACGCGCTGATCGCGTCCGACCCGCGCACGTTCTTCACCGAGGACCACTACAACGGTTACGCAGCCGTGCTGTTGCGCCTCGACGAGGTCGACACCGACCAACTGCGCGAGCTGCTCACCGACGCCTGGCGGGTGCAGGCCCCCAAGCGGCTGCGCAAGGCGCTCGAAGCGCAGCACGGGAAGAGCTGACCGACATCGCCGCGCGTGACACAGTGAACCGCATGTGTCGCAACATCCGAACCCTGCACAACTTCGAGCCACCCGCGTCCACCGACGAGGTGCACGCCGCTGCGGTGCAGTACGTCCGCAAGATCAGTGGCACGGCGAAACCGTCGGCGGCGAACCAAGCCGTGTTCGATCGGGCCGTCGCCGAGATCGCACACGTCACCGGCCACCTGCTCGACGAGCTCGTGACGGCTGCACCGCCCAAGGACCGCGAGGTCGAGGCGGCGAAGGCACGCGCCCGCTCGGCAGAGCGCTACCAGCGCGCCTGACGTCCGGCAGGCCCAGCGTTCAGCGGGCGGTGCTCAGCGCGTCGACGAGCTCGCTCGCGGTGCTGCAGCGATCGAGCAACTCGCCCACGTGGGCCTGCGTGCCGCGCAGCGGCTCGAGCATCGGTACCCGCACCAGCGACTCGCGTCCGACGTCGAAGATCACCGAGTCCCACGACGCCGCGGCGACGGACTGGCCGTAGCGGCGCAGGCACTCGCCGCGGAAGAACGCCCGGGTGTCTGCGGGTGGTGTCGCGACGGCGCTCTGCGCGTCGTCGTCGGTGATCAGCCGTTCGAACGCCCCGCGGGACACCAGCCGGTTGTAGAGGCCCTTCTCGGGCCGGATGTCGCTGTACTGCAGATCGACGAGCTGCAATCTCGAGGAGTCCCAGTCGAGCTGGTCGCGTTCGCGGTAGCCCTCGAGCAGCCGGAGCTTTGCCACCCAGTCGAGTTCGCGGGCCAGCAGGAACGCGTCCTGCTTGAGGCGGCTGAGCACGGACTCCCAGCGGTCGAGGACGTCGACGGTCTGGGCATCGGCGTCGTCACCGAGCCGGTCGTCGACGAACTTGCGAGACCGCTCGAGGTACTCGCCCTGCAGGTCGAGCGCGGTGATCGTGCGGCCGTCGACGAGCTCGACGGTGTGCCGTAGCGACGGGTCGTGCGAGACCGCGTGCAGCTCGCGGACCGGTTGCGACACGGCGAGGTCGTCGGCCAGGAACCCGGCCTCGATCATGGCCAGCACCAGCGACGTCGTGCCGACCTTCAGGTACGTCGAGATCTCGGACATGTTGGCGTCGCCGAGGATCACGTGCAGTCGCCGGTAGCGGTCGGCGTCGGCGTGCGGCTCGTCGCGGGTGTTGATGATCGGCCGCTTCAACGTGGTCTCGAGGCCCACCTCGACCTCGAAGAAATCCGCGCGCTGCGAGATCTGGAACCCGTTGGTACGACCGTCCTGGCCGAGCCCCACGCGTCCGGCGCCGGTGATGACCTGGCGGGTGACGAAGAACGGGATGAGCCCGCGCACGATCGCCGCGAAGTGCGTGTCGCGGCTGCACAGGTAGTTCTCGTGCGCGCCGTAGGACACGCCCTTGTTGTCGGTGTTGTTCTTGTAGAGGTTGATGGCGGGCCCGGCAGACGTGTTACCGGCGCCGGGCAGGTTCGGCAGCCGCCGGATGGCCTCGAGCATCACCAGCTCACCGGCCTTGTCCCAGCGCACCGCGTCGAGCGGGTTGGTGACCTCGGGGCTCGAGTACTCGGGGTGTGCGTGGTCGACGTAGAGGCGCGCGCCGTTGGGCAGGATGACGTTCGCCATCCCGGCGTCCTCCTCGGCGTCGATGAACTCCTGCGCCACGGTGCCGCCGCCCCCGCCGAGATCGAAGCCCCGCGCGTCGCGCAGCGGCGACTCCTCCTCGAAGTCCCAGCTCGCCCGTCGCGCACGGCCGGCCGGCAGCGTGCTCGCGTAGGCGTTGACGACCTGTGCCGAGAGCAGCATCGCGTTGGCCGCGGGCTGCCCCGGCAGGCTGACGCCGTATTCGACCTCGGTGCCCATCACACGTCTGACTGTCACCCTTCCAACCTACGTGTCGGTCGGGCCTATCGTGTCGTCCCATGGCTGGATTCGAGACCTTCGAGCAGTACCTCGAGCACGCGCGGGTGACCGAGCTCGCGCTGTCCCCCGACGGAAGCCGGCTGGTGGCCGGGGTCGCCGAACTGTCCGGCGACGGTGACGAGTTCGTCAGCGCGCTGTGGGAGATCGATCCGACGGGCGCGGACGGCCCCGTCCGGCTCACCCGCTCGACCGCCGGCGAGAGCGGCCCGGCGTTCGGCCCGGACGGTGCGCTCTACTTCGTGTCGGCCCGCACGCCCGAACACGACGACGATCCGCCGGCCCTGTGGCGCCTCCCGGTCAGCGGCGAGGCCGAACGGGTGCTCTCGCGCCCGGGTGGGATCAGCGCGGTACGCGTCGCCCGAGAGACGGGCACGTTGATCCTGGCCACCGCCGCGCTGCCCGGCACGGTCGGGGCCGACGGTGACGCCGACCGCCGGGCCACCCGCAAGAAGATCAAGACCAGCGCCGTGCTGCACACCTCGTCACCGGTGCGCTACTGGGACCACGACCTCGGTCCGGACGAGGGCCGGCTGCTGGCCTGGACGCCCGGATCCGAGCCGGTCGACCTCACACCCCTGCCGGGCCGGGCGCTCGACGAGGCGCGCTTCGAGGTGACACCCGACGGCCGCACGGTGATCGTGAGCTGGTACGGCCGGCAGTCGCCCGGCTTCCCGAAGGCCGCACTGGTCGCCATCGACGTCGCGTCGGGTGAGCGGCGGATCCTGGCCGAGGACCCGTCGGCCAGCTTCGGCTTCCCGGCGATCTCGCCCGACGGTCGACACGTCGTGTGCGTGCGGTCGGCGGACTGCACCGTCGACGAGCCGTGGCAGGTCTCGCTCCTGCTCGTCGACCTCGACAGCGGTGCGACCCGTGAACTCGTGGCCGATCCGGACGTCTGGCCCGGCTCGCCGGTGTTCGGCGCGGACGCCGGGACGGTCTTCTTCCTCGCCGACGAGCAGGGGCAGGCCCCGGTGTTCCGGCTCGACGTCGCCTCGGGCGGGATCACCCGGGTCACCTCCTCGGGCCATCACACGTCGCTGCTGGTGACGCCCGACGGCGCGACGGTCCATGCGCTGCGTGACGCCTGGGACTGCCCACCGCGGCCCGTCCGGATCGACGCGACGGGCACCGACGTCGAGGCGGTTGTTCTTCCGGCGCCGGGCGAGGTGGCCGCCCTGCCCGGCACGCTCGAGCGCCTGCGGGTCACCGTCGAGGACGGTACCGAGGTCGGCGCGTGGCTCGTGCTGCCCCGGTCCGCGTCGGCCGACGCCCCGGCACCGCTGCTGCTGTTCATGCACGGTGGTCCCTTCGCGTCGTGGAACGGCTGGACGTGGCGCTGGAACCCGTGGCTGATGGCGGCGCGCGGGTACGCGGTGCTGCTGCCCGACCCGGCGCTGTCGACCGGGTACGGCGTGCACATGCTGCGCCGCGGGTGGGGGCAGTGGGGCGGTACCCCGTACACCGATCTGATGACCGTCACCGACGCGGTCGTGGCCCGCCCCGACATCGACGGCACCCGCACCGCGGCGCTGGGCGGCTCGTACGGCGGGTACCTGGCGAACTGGGTGGCCGGGCACACCGACCGGTTCCGGTGCGTCGTCACGCACGCCAGCCTCTGGGACCTGAGCCAGTTCATGGGGACCACCGACGTCCCCGGCGACTGGCTGCTCGAGTTCGGCCTGCCGACCGACCGCCCGGAGCTCTACGACACCTACTCACCGCACCGCTACCTTGCCGACATCCGCACGCCGATGCTCGTCGTCCACGGCGACAAGGACTACCGGGTGCCGATCAGCGAGGCTCTGCGGCTGTGGTGGGACCTGCAGCGCACCGGCGTCGAATCGGCCTACCTGTACTTCCCCGACGAGGGGCACTGGATCCTCAAACCCGGCAACGCGAAGCTCTGGTACGAGACGGTCTGGGCCTGGCTCGCCCACCACGTCCTGGGCGAGCAATGGCAGCGCCCCGAGCTGCTGTAGCCGCTCACACCAGCAGCTTGACGAGCGCAGCGACGCCGACGACGACGATCGTCGCCCGCAGGACGGTCGGTGAGAGCCGCCGGCCGATGCGCGCCCCGAGCAGGCCACCGACGACGGAGCCGGCGGCCACGAGGCCCGCCGCCACCCAGTCGATGTGTTCGCGCGCCACGATCACGAACACGATCGCGGCGATCAGGTTGACCAGACCGGCCAGCACGTTCTTCAGCGCGTTCTGCCGCTGCAGCGACTCGGCCAGGAACAGGCCCAGGAAGGCCATCAGCAGGATCCCCTGCGCGGCGCCGAAGTAGCCGCCGTACACGCCGGTCGCGAAGCTGGTCAGCACGAGGGCCAGGCCGACCCGCTCGCTCGCGCCGCCCCCTCGTGCCTGCATCCACGCCGTCAATCGCCTGCCGAGGATCACCAGCAGCAGCGCGATGACGATCAGCACCGGCACGATGGCGTCGAAGGCGCTGGCCGGCAGCTTCAGCAGCAGGATCGCGCCGACCAGTGCACCGATTGCGGTCGCAGGCCCCAGCACGAGCACGCGGGGGCGCTGGCCGGCCAGTTCGCGGCGGTAGCCGTACGCACCGACGAACGAACCGGGGAACAGACCGATGGCGTTCGAGACGTTGGCGGTCACCGGTGACAGCCCCACGCCGAGCAACACCGGGAACGAGACGAGCGTGCCCGAACCGACGACGGTGTTGATCGTGCCGGCCCACACGCCGGCGACCAGAACGAACACGCCCTGCCAGAACGTCACGACGTGATCCTTCCAGGGCCGTCCTGGGAAGCATCCGGACGTGCCGATGAGCTCGCCCGAGGGCAAGGACTGGACCCACCACCGCATTGCGGCGTTGACTGCGAGCGGACCCGTCTCGGTGCTGGACATCGGGCCGGGAGTCGGCACCTACGCGAAATTGCTGCGCGACCTGCCGCTCGCCGGGATCGTCGGGCTGGAGGCCTGGGAGCCCTACGTCAGCACGTACCGGTTGACCGACCACTACGACGAGATCGTGATCGGCGACGCGCGCACGACCCCGCTGCCGCCTGCCGACGTCGTCATCCTGGGCGACGTCGTCGAGCACATGACCCGTGCCGAGGGCGTCGAGCTGTGGCGGCGGTGCGCGGTCGCGGCGCGTCGCGCGGTGTACCTGTCGATCCCGATCGTGCACTACCCGCAGGCCGAGATCGAGGGCAACCCGTTCGAGATCCACGTCGAGGAGGACTGGTCGCACGACGACGTGCTGGCCACCTTCGAGGGCATCGGGGCGACGTGGACCGGCACCGAGGTCGGCGTGTACGAGCGGTTGATCAACGGCGGCTGAGTTCCGCGGCGAGGTCGGCCACCGCCGACGATCGCGAGCCGTGTCGGTCGTGGACGCCGAACAGCTCCTGGGCGAGGGCCTGCGGGTCGTCGCCCGACCAGCGCGCGGATCGCCGCAGACCGCGGGAGGACCGGACGCGCAGGGCCGGGGTGCGGATCTCGCCCAGGCGATCGACGTCCTCGGCCAGCCTCGTGAGCCCGCCGAGATCGGCCGGTCCGTCGAGGTCGACGACGCACGACGCCCGGGCCAGGACGTCGGCGGCCGGCGCCCCGACCCGCACCCGTGGATCGGCCAGCACGAGTGAGGCCCGCGGGCCGGTCACGTCGGCCAGGTGCAGCACGCAGTCGACGCCGGCAGCGAAGGCCGACCGGGCGGTGGCCAGCGCGTCGACGTCGGACATCGCGGGGGCCCGCACGACGATCGAGGGGTAGGGCCACCAGCTGCCTGCGCCGCGCGCGCCGGGATCGGGCAGCAGCGCCGCGAGTGTCAGAGTCTCGGCATCCTTGCCGTGCGTGGCACGCGGGCGTTCGGCCCAGTCCGGGCCGTCGTGCCACGCGACCGCAGCCGGAACGTGTGCGAACACCGCGCCGGCCGTGTACAGCCGATGTGCGAGCTCCCAGTCCTCACCGCCGTAGCCGACGAACCGCTCGTCGAAACCAGCGACCTCGGCGAACAGACGGGCCGGCAACGCGAACACGGCGCTGATCAGGAACCGGTACGAGCGGCGGTCGACGTGCAGCAGGTCGGCCGTGGCGCGGTACGCCTCGACCAGCCACCGGGGCTCGGTCAGCTCGCGGTGCGTGTGACCCGTGAGGTCGGCGTGCCGACGACGCCCGACGGTGACCGCGTCGGGGCACACGGTCGGCAGCGCCAGCAGGGCCTGCAGGTAACCCGGCTCGGGCACGGTGTCGCCGTCGAGGAAGGCCAGCAGCTCGCCGGACGCTGCCGCCGCGCCGAGGTTGCGGGCCCGTGCGGCGCGGAACCCCTCGTCGCTCTGGCGCAGGACCTGCACCGGCAACCCGCCGGCGGCCGAGGTGTCGGGCGGGCGCTGCGAACCGTCGTCGACGACCACGACTTCGATCCGCTCGCGCGGGTAGGTCTGCGCGGCGAGCGCGGCAAGGACGAGATCGAGCTGACGCTGGGCCTCGAAGTAGGGCACCACCACCGAGACGCTCGGCTTGGTCGTGGGTGGGGGAAGCAGGTCCCAGCGGTTGCCGGGGACGACGTACCCGCCCGCGGTGACCGGACGGGCCCGCGGCGGGCGGCAGGCGTCCAGGTGCTCGCCGTACAGCGCGGCCACCTCGGCCTGGGTCGGTCCACGCAGGACGTCCGGGGCCAGCCAGGTGCGCTGGGGTTCGGCGAGCGCGGCCGCCAACGCCGAACGCAACTCGGCCGGCTCGTCGGCGTCGTAGATCCACAGCGCGCCCGGGCGGGTGTCGGCCAGCTCGCGGGCGTACGGGCCGTCGGGCACCAGCGGCCGGCGTCCGTGCGCCAGCCAGGTGTTGATCGACGCCGACGCCGTGACCCGGCGGTTCGGCGCGACCGGCACGGCCGCTGCCAGCAGGTGCCCGGCGAGCTCGTCGTCGGGCACGAACCCGGTGCTGCGGAACCTGCCGCCCGCCATCGTCGCGTACCGCTCGAGCAGGTCGTCGTGACCGTCCGACGCCCGACCCAGGGCCAGCAGCGCGGCGTGCTCGGGCAGTGCGGCGATGACGTCCTCGTAACCCCGGTCGGGGAAGACGAAGCCGAGGACGGTGACCTCCGCAGCCCGGCCCGCCGGCCGAGGTGCGGCGTCGACGGTCTCGACCGGCAGCCGGATGCGGCGCAACGAGTGGACGGCCCCCGACCAGGGCGTCACGATCTCCAGTTCGACGTCGCTGTTGACGACCACGCCCCGCGACGCGGCCAGCACCTGCCGGTAGAACTGCGCGCGCCGTTGCTGGAACGCGCTGTCGTCGTAGGGCAGGTCGTGCAGCGTCACCGACAGCGTCGCCCCCGCCCCGCTCACTGCGTCCGCGAGCCGGGCGAAGGTACCTGCGGCGGCGTCGAGGTCGCGCCCGAACAGCCGTTCGGTGACCGGGACGTGCACGACGTCGCAGGCGGGCAGCCGTGGGTCCTCGCCGCCCTCGACGCGCAGCACGTCGTGCCCGCACGACCGCGCCACGGACACCGCATGCCGCACGACACCGTGCTCGGCCGGTCCGGGCACCAGGTGCAGCACCCGCACCGTCACCGGCGCACCCGGCCGGCGACCTCGCGGTACAGCACGTCGTGGGCGGCGCGGACGAGGTCGCGTTCGGCCTCGCGCGCCCGCCGATCGGCCGGCTCTGCGCGTGGACGCCGGCACGCGTCGGCGACTGCGGCGCGCAGGCTCGCGGCGTCGAGGCCCTCGGACTCGTTGTGGACGTAACCGAGCGCATCGACCAGCTGAGCGGTGACGTGTCCCCCGTCGGGCGCCACGACGTGCGTCCCGAGGTCGCGGGCGAGTTCGGCCCACCCGGAGTGCGTCCCGAAGCGGTAGGGCAGCACGACGGCCTGCGCGGCCGCCACGAGCTGGTGCAGTTCCTCGACGGGCAGGTAGTCGCTCAGGTGCAGGTCCAGCTCGCCGCGAGCACCGGCCGCGACGGTCCATGCGACCTCCGCCCGGTCGGTCAGGCCCGGCTGCAGCAGTACCCGGACCCGTGCGCCGGTCGCGCGGGCTCCGTCGACCACCGCCCGCACGACGTCGTCGGGTGCGACCACGTTGCGACGCAACGCCTTGAGCGGGACGAGCACGCCGGGCGCTCCGGCCGCCCCGCAGCGGCGCGCGCGGTCGATCTCGGCGGCCTCCAGCAGCGTGGGGTGGGCGAGCACGTCGGGGCGCAGCCCGAAGCGCAGCTCGCACTCGGCTGCAGCTGCCGCGGTCAGCGTGACGACGCGGTCGGCCGCGGCGAGCAGCAGGGCCAGGTGCTCGTCATGGCGGGTCCGGTCGGCGTGGTGGGGATTGCGCAGGTCGTGCACGGTGACCACCAGTGCGACGCCGAGATCCTGCAGCCGGGCCAGCCAGCGTTCGAGGTCGGCGGGGGCGACGTGGTCGTAGCCGAAGTGGACGTGCACGATGTCGACGCCGTGCT
>CAZZVT010000012.1:11872-34914 GCA_964657545.1 uncultured Jatrophihabitantaceae bacterium | reverse complement strand
CTCGCCTTCTTCGGCGACGGCGCCTCGAGCCAGGGCGACGTCAACGAGGCGTTCGTCTGGGCCGGCGCCGGCAACCTGCCCGTCGTCTTCTTCTGCCAGAACAACCAGTGGGCCATCAGCGAGCCGGTCACCACCCAGAGCCGGGTGCCGCTCTACCAGCGCGCCAGCGGCTTCGGCTTCCCCGGCGTGCGGGTCGACGGCAACGACGTCCTGGCCTGTCTGGCCGTCACCCGCAAGGCCCTCGACGACGCGCGCACCGCGCAGGGCCCCACGTTCGTCGAGGCGTTCACCTACCGGATGAACCCGCACACGACCAACGACGACCCGCGCCGCTACCGCCTCGGCAGCGAGGGCGAGACCTGGAAGCTCAAGGACCCGATCGAGCGCGTGCGCGCCTACCTCACCCGTGAGGCCGGCTTCGACAAGGCGTTCTTCGACGGCCTCGAGGACGAGGGCCGCGCGCTGGCCGAGCGCATCCGCGCCGGCTGCCGCACCCTGCCCGACCCGTCGCCTGCCTCGGCGTTCGAGCACGTCCACGTCACCATGACCGACGACCTGCGCGCCCAGCGCGACTCCTTCGTCGATTTTGTCTCGGCGGTGTCCGAATGACCGCGATGACGATGGCGAAGGCCCTGAACGAGGGCCTGCGCAAGGCCATGGAGGCCGACCCCAAGGTCGTGATCATGGGTGAGGACGTCGGCAAGCTCGGCGGCGTCTTCCGCATCACCGACGCCCTGCAGAAGGACTTCGGCGAGGACCGCGTCATCGACACGCCGCTGGCCGAGTCCGGGATCATCGGCACCGCGGTGGGCATGGCCATCCGTGGATACCGTCCGGTATGCGAGATCCAGTTCGACGGCTTCGTGTTCCCCGGCTTCGACCAGATCGTCAGCCAGGTGGCGAAGTTCCACAACCGCTCGGCCGGGCTCGTCAAGATGCCGATCACCATCCGCATCCCGTCCGGCGGCGGCATCGGAGCCGTCGAGCACCACAGCGAGTCCGTCGAGACGTACTTCGCGCACACCGCCGGGCTGAAGGTGGTCGCCTGTGCCAACCCGTCCGACGCCTACTGGATGATCCAGGAGGCCATCGCCGACGACGACCCGGTGATCTTCATCGAGCCGAAACGGCTCTACCACGCGGCCAAGGCCGAGGTCGCTGACGAACCGTTTCCGCTGTACTCGGCGCAGGTAGTGCGTCCCGGGCAGCACGTCACGCTCGCCGGCTACGGCCCGACGGTGCCGACGCTGCTCGAGGCGGCAACGGCGGCTGCTGCCGACGGTCTCGAGCTCGAGGTCATCGACCTGCGTTCGGTGTCGCCGCTCGACATCCCGACGGTCGTCGCCTCGGTGCAGCGCACCGGCCGGCTGATCGTGGTGCACGAGGCCCCACAGAGCTTCGGGGTCGGCGCCGAGCTGGCCGCCCGGGTCACCGAGGCGGCGTTCTACAGCCTCGAGGCGCCGGTGCTGCGGGTGACGGGCTACGACACCCCGTACCCGCCGAGCCGCCTCGAGCACGACTGGCTGCCCAACCTCGACCGCGTGCTCGACACCGTCGACCGCATCCTGGAGTTCTGAGATGTCCGTCATGCAGTTCAAGCTCCCGGACCTCGGCGAGGGGCTGACCGAGGGCGACATCCTCGCGTGGACGGTCGCGGTCGGCGACACCGTCGAGGTCAACGACACGATCGCCGAGGTCGAGACGGTGAAGGCGGCCGTCGAGCTGCCGTCGCCGTACGCCGGCGTGGTCACCGCGCTGCACGCCGCCGCGGGCGAGACCGTACCTGTAGGTACGGCGATCATCTCGATTGACGTGGGCGGCGCCGACGACGCGCCCGCCGCGGACCTCGTCCCTGCGCTGCCCGGGGCCGGCGGGGTCGACGACGAGAAGCAGCTGACCCTCGTCGGCTACGGGCCGCGCGAGGAGACGGGACGCCGCCGGCGACGCCGTCCCGAGGCGACCGTCGCCGCCGCGCAGACCAGCTTCAACATCCCGCCGGCCACCGCCCCGCACCCGGCACCCGAGCCGGCGGTCGTCGAACCGGTGCTCGACACCGGTCGCAGTCGCGTCCTGGCCAAGCCGCCGGTGCGCAAGCTGGCCAAGGAGCTGGGCGTCGACCTCGCGACGCTGACACCCACCGGCCCGAACGGCACGATCTCGCGCGAGGACGTTCAGTCCGCGACCGCCCGAGTGGGCAGTCCGGCCTCGAGTGGGCAGCTGCAAGCGCCCACTCGGGCCGCAACCGACCAGTCGACGCGCGAGACCCGCATCCCGATCAAGGGCGTTCGCAAGCACACCGCGGCGGCGATGGTCAGCTCGGCGTTCACCGCGCCGCACGTCACCGAGTTCATCACCGTCGACATCACCGCGACGATGGACCTGCGCGACCGCGTTGCGGCGCGGCGGGAGTTCCGCGACGTCCGCGTCTCGCCGCTGCTGTTCGTCTCGCGCGCCGTGCTGCGCGCGCTGGCCCGCACGCCCGAGCTGAACGCGACGTGGGACGAGGCTGCGCAGGAGATCATCGTCAAGCACTACGTGAACCTCGGCATCGCCGCGGCCACCGAGCGCGGGCTGATCGTGCCGAACATCGAGGACGCCCACGATCTGTCACTGCTCGAGCTGGCCAGGGCGATGGCCCAGCTGACCGAGACCGCGCGGTCCGGCAGGACGACGATGGCAGCGCTCAGCGGCGGCACCTTCACGATCAGCAATGTCGGCGTCTTCGGCGTCGACACCGGCACCCCGATCCTGAACCCGGGCGAGTCCGGCATCCTGGCCTTCGGCGCCGTCCGCCGCACCCCGTGGGTCGTCGGCTCGGGCGACGACGAACGGATCGAGCCGCGCTGGGTGACCCAGCTGGCGGTGTCCTTCGACCACCGTGTCGTCGACGGGCAGCAGGGGTCGCAGTTCCTGGCCGACGTCGCCGAGGTGCTCAACGATCCGGGGCTGTCGCTGCTCTGAGGTTGCGCCGGCGGTTCTCTCGGCGTTCACCCGAACGCGGTAAACAGGTGCTGTCGTCGCACCCCAGGAGCTTTCTTGTCCCGTCGCCGTTGCCTTGCCGTACTCACCGTTGTGGCCGGTGCCGTCGCGCTGGCGTCCGCCCCGGCGGCAACCGCTGTGTCACCCCGTTCGTCGTCGCGGGCCTGCTCGACGTCGACCTACGCGCTCGGCTACAGCGACGCGCTCGACAAGCTGAGCCACGACGGCGTCGAGCTGGGTGGGCTGTCCTCATTGGCCTATGACGCACGGTCGCGGGCGTGGGTCTCGGCCGTCGACAACCACGCCACCGACCCGGCGCGCATCTGGTTCGTCCGCGACCTCGCCTCGCCGCGGGTGGTACGCGACCCGCTCGTGCTGCGTCGCCCCGACGGCACGCCGTACACGGGGCTGGACTCCGACAACGAGGGCCTGGCCGTGCTGCCGAACGGCAACTACCTGGTCAGTTCCGAGACCGAACCGTCGATCCGGATCTTCGGCCGCGACGGAGTCCAGCAGGTATCGCTGCCGGTGCCGCCCCGCTTCGCCGTCGCGCCCGCCGGGGAGGCGACGTCGAACGCGACGCTCGAGGGCCTGTCGATCAGCCCGCGGGGCGACGAGATCCTGGCCGCGATGGAGGGCCCGCTGTCGGGTGACACCTCCGTGTCGAATTCCGGGGAGTCCGACGCCACCGAGCACCGCTTCCTGGTCTACCGCGCCGACCGGTACGGGCACTGGACGCTGAGCAAGCAGATCGCCTACCGCACCGACGCCGGCCAGCGGGTGCCCGAGGTCGCGCTGTACGACGAGAACTCCTTCGTCGTCGAGGAGGCTTCGTTCGACGTGGCCACCGGCAACGACATCCGCCTCTACGCCGTCACCGGCCTGAACCGGGCGGCAGACGTCAGCTCCGTGCCCGACCTCGCCTCCGTTGACGTCGCCGTGCACAAGACGTTGCTCGCCGATCTCGTGAACTGCCCGACGCTCGGCGCGCCGGCCAAGGAGACGCAGGCCAACCCGCTGCTCGACAACTTCGAGGGCCTGGCCGTCACCACGCCCCGCCTGCCCGGCGGCTACCGCGGCCTGTCACTGATCAGCGACGACAACTTCAGCGCCACCCAGACGACGCGGGTCCTGAACCTGGTCGCCCGCCTGCCCTGAGGCGATCTCGTCAGCGCCGTCGAAGGATTGAGAGCGGACGCTGAGCAAGCGGGGGCAGCATCGGACCCGACACGCTTCTTCCGTCCAGCAGGAGGTCCTCCATGCCCGTTATCGCCGCTCGTCGCAGCATCACCCGCCGTGCCATTGCCGCCGTGTCCGTACTCGGAGCCACCGCCGCCGCGCTGGTCGTCGCGGCACCCGCGGGCGCCGCGACCGGCACCCCGATCGTCTACAGCGAGTCCGCCGTCGCCAGCGGCAAGCTCGACGGCGTGACCTTCACCAACGCGGCCGTGACTATGCAGCAGTCCAGCAACACCGCGAACGTCACCAACAAGGGCACCGGCTTCCCGCAGAACCGCACGGGCACGGTCACCGTGACGGTCGCCGGGGTCGGCAGCGACACGCTTACGTACGCCACCAGCTACGTGAACCAGGCCTACCAGGGCAGCGCCGACTTCGGCTTCAACGGTGGCAGCGGCTTCGCCTGGTGGATCACCAACGCTGCCTTCGCCGGCTACAACCTCGACCGCGCGTTCGGCCCGGTCACCGGGCCGGCCGGCATCACCAGCCGCGGCGCGATCACGAGCAGGGGCGGCCTCACCCTCACCTCGTCGGGCACCGTCACGTTCAAGGCCGTCGTTCCGTCGAGCTGAGATCGTCGCGCGGTCGGATCCTCATCGCCTCGGGCTCGGAGCGCCCGCAGGATCGCTCAGGTGTGCGGGGTGCGTTCTGAGCGCAGGACGCCCATCAGCACGATGTCCTCGTACGCGCCCCGGACCCACGCGTGCTGGCGCAGGCGGCCCTCGACGACGAATCCCGCTTTCTCGTAGGCGCGGATTGCCGCGACGTTCGAGGCGATGGCTTGCAGGTGGATCCGACGCAGGTTGTGACGCACGAATCCGAAGTCGACGAGTTGGGCGATCGCTGCCGACCCGATCCCGCGACCCCGTGCTTGCGCGACGAGGGCGATTCCGACCTCGGCGTGGCGAGCAAACGGGTCGACGTCGAACAGTGACGCGCCCCCGACAGCCACGCCGTCGACCTCGATCGTGAAGGCGATCGAGCCGGCCTCGGCAGCCTGCGCGAGCCGTGCCTCGAACTGCTGCCTGGTCGGTGGGGCCGGCGGACCCGGGTTCCGCTCCTCCCAGGTGTCCAGATCCGACGCGATGCGGAACGAGAGCTCGAGGTCGGCGTCGGTACGCGGGCGCAGGACCACGGTGGGCATCTCAGGCACAGCTGGCACCGTAGCGGCAGCAACGATGAAGCGGTATCCGGGGAACGACCGGCAGGTCGTCCGGCGTTGCGACGACATGGCTGCCAGGGACGTCCGGACGGCTCGGGTGCGCGCCCCGGAACTCCCGCGCCAGGCGGACTGGGTCAACAGCGAACCCCTCAGCCTGGACGCCCTGCGCGGGCGCTTCGTGCTGTTGGACTTCTGGACGTTCGCGTGCGCGAACTGCTGGCACGTCCTGGACGAACTGCGACCGATCGAGGCCGCGTTCGGCGACGTGCTCCGCGTCGTCGGCGTGCACTCGCCGAAGTTCCCGCACGAGGCGGGCACCCGAGCGCTGGCCGCCGCGGTCGAGCGGGCCGGGATCACCCACCCGGTGATCAACGACCCCGACCTCAGCGCATGGCGGCAGTACGCGATAAAGGCCTGGCCGACGCTGGTGCTGATCGACCCGCAGGGCTACGTCATCGCGCAGGCCGCCGGCGAGGGGCAGGCCGAGGCGCTGGCGAAGGTGATCACCGACCGGCTGCCGGACTACGAGCAACACGGCACCCTGCGTCGGGGCCCGGCCGGAAAGCATCTCGCCGATCCACCCGCCACCGACCTGCGCTTCCCGGCGTCGGCGATCGTGCTGCCCGCAGCGCGCACCGGGCGCGATGCCGACACACTGCTCGTCGCCGACGCGGGCCACCACCAGCTCGTCGAACTGACCGCGGACCGCGGGACGGTCCTGCGCCGGATCGGCAGCGGCACCCGGGGGCAACCGTTCGCCGAGCCCAACGGGTTGACGCTGCTGCCGTCCGGCGGGCCCTACGACGTGCTCGTGGCCGACACCGCCAATCACGTGCTGCGCGGGGTCAGCCTGAGCGACGGCGTGACCACGACGATCGACCTGCCCCGCCTGCTGGCCGGCAGCCGGACCGTCACCGGCCCGGTTCCGGCGGTGCTCTCGCCCTGGGACGTCGCCTGGTGGCCGGCGATCGAACGAGTGGTCGTCTCGGCCGCGGGCGTCCACCTGCTGCTCGCCTACGACCCCGCCACCGACACCGCCGAGATCCTCGCCGGCACCACGGTCGAGGGCCTGCGCGACGGGCCGGCACTCGACGGGTGGCTGGCGCAACCGTCCGGCCTGGCCGTCGACGGCGACCACGTCTGGTTCGTCGACGCCGAGACCTCCGCGCTGCGATACCTGGACGTCGACGGCACCCTGCACACCGCCGTCGGCGAGGGGTTGTTCGACTTCGGCCTCGTCGACGGTCCGATCGCGACCGCCCGCATGCAGCACCCGCTCGGCGTACACGTCCTGCCCGACGGCACCGTCGCAGTGGCCGACACCTTCAACGGCGCCGTCCGCGCCTACAACCGGAACGCCGGCGACCCGAACACCGGCCGACTGACCACCCTGGCCACCGGGCTGGCCGAACCCAGCGGACTGGTGACGATCGACGGCACGGTGCTGGTCGTTGAATCGGCAGGCCACCGCCTCACGCCGCTGAGGACGACGCCGGTCACCCTGCTCCGATCGGGGCCGGTGGAACTCACGATCGCATTCACGCCGGCACCCGGACGAACGCTCGACCACAGCACCGAACCGATTCGCGTCGAGGTCGCCGCGACGCGACCCGGGCTGATCGTCGACGGCGCCGGGCCCGGCAACGAGCTGGCCCGCCGGCTCGAGCTCGATCAAGAGGGCGACGGCGTCCTGATGATCACTGCGCAGGTCGCCTCGTGCGACGACGGCAGCATTGAACACCCGGCCTGCCACCTCAGCCGGCAGGAATGGGCGCTCCCGTTCCGCATCGACCCGGCCGGCGACACGGCTGTCGAGCTGGTGCTGACCGAATAGCTCAGAGGATGCGGATCGCGACCACGGCGACGTCGTCGGCGTGACGTTGGGCTGCCGCGGTGAGCTCGTCGACGATCTGCGACGGCGAGGCGTCGAGGGGCATCTCGCTGGTCAGCCGGCACAGCTCAGCGAGGCCGGCGTCGAGATCCGGCTCGTCGGAGAAACCGTCGGTGAGCCCGTCGGTGAAGCAGATCAGCACCGAGCCGGGTGCCAGGTCGATGCTCGCGTCCTTCGGTCGTTTCGCGCCGGCCGGCATCAACTTGGTGATACCGATCATCGGCCCACGGCCGTCCTCGAGCAGGACCACCGACCCACCCGGTCGGCGCAGCAGCGCGGGCGGATGCCCGGCACTCGAGTACCGCAACGTGGCGATATTGCTGCGCAGCACCAGCGTGCCGTAGAAGCAGGTGGCCATGTAGTCGAGCTTGCCGCCCTCGAGCAGCTCGTCGACGGCGGTCAGCACGGTGTAGGGCTCGCTGCCTGGCCAGCCGTAGCTGCGCACGATGGTCGACAGCTTGCCCATCCGCGCCGCGGAGTCGTAGTTGTGACCCATGACGTCGCCGACGACGACACCGACCCCGCCGTGCCCCTGCAGCTCGAACACGTCGTACCAGTCGCCGCCCACAGCAGCCTCGTCGGCCGCCGGGACGTAGGAGGCCGCGACCTCCAGACCCGGGATCTCCGGCAACCGCGGCAGCAGGCTGCGCTGCAGCGTCGAGGCGGTGGCCCGCGCGCGCGCCCACAGCTGGGTGTTCTCGAGCATCAACCCGGCGCGGACGGCGAGGTCCTGGACGAGCGCGAGCTCGGCGTCACCGAAAGCGGGACGGCTGTCGTCGTTCATGACGCAGACGGCACCGAGCACGCTGTGTCGCGCCCGCAACGGCACCGCCAGCAAGCTGCGCAGCCGGAGCTCGCGGTCGATCTCGCCGTGCCGGTCCTCGGAGGCGGCCGAGACAGTGGCGGGGGCGTTCTCGGTGTCGGCGATGACGACCCCGCGCGACTCACCGCGCAGTACCCGCCAGACCGGCCCGTTCAGCGGCAGCGTGTCGGGCAGGGTGGCGCTCAGCTCGCCGATGAGCTCGGCGACCCGCGGTTGCGAGTCCTGTCCCGCGTGGCGCAGGTAGGGACGTTCGAGCCGGCCGGCGTCGTCGAAGGTGTAGATCGCGCACGCCGTCCCGACCCGTGAGGTGAGCACCTGGCCGAGCACCTCGATGATCTGCGCCGGGCGTTGGGCGGCGGCCATCCGCGACGTGACGTCGGCGAGCAGGCCGAGGCGGTCGGCCACCAACGCCACCTGGGCCAGTGCGTTGTCGCGGCTGCGCTGCGCGGTGATGCGGGCGGTGACGTCGGCCTGGACGCCGACGAAATGGGTGATCTCGCCCCGCTCGTCGCGCACCGGGGAGATCGACAGCTCGTTCCAGAATGTCGTGCCGTCGCGCCGGTAGTTCAGCAGGGTGGTCGTCACCGGCAGCCCCTGGTCCAGTGCGGCTCGCATGTCGTCGATGACCGCCGGGTCGGTGTCCGGGCCCTGCAGGAAGCGGCAATTGCGTCCGACGGCCTGCTCGACGGTGTACCCGGTGGTGGCGGTGAAAGCCGGGTTCACCCAGACCAGCGGGTTGTCGGGCCGACGCGGGTCGGTGATGGCGAAGGCCACCTTGGTGGCCAGCACCGCCCGCTCGCGCAATCCCACCGCGGACTCCTGCGCACCCGCGATCAGCCGGGCATTGCGCGCCGGCAGGAAGGCGACGAGGGCCAGCGAGGACATCGGCGCGGGCGCCTCGGTGAGCGGCAGCCCGACCACCCAGAGCACCTCACGCTCATCGGTGACCGCCGTCGCCCGGGCCGCGGTGACCGGCTCGCCGGTGATGGGCTCGCTCTCGGCGATGCGCAGCAGCGACTCGGCCGCGCCACCGCGCGCGCGCCCCCCGGGCAGACCGTCGCCGGCGACGTCCTCGAGCCCGGCCGCCAGCGACCACTCGTCGACGGTCATGGGCAGTTGCCGATCGGGGACGAGCTGGACGGCGAGGTCGTTGGCGTAGGTGACCAGGCGCTTCTCGAGATCGACGATGATCAGTGCCGCAGTGGCCTCGTGCACCACGCTCGGCAGCAGCATTGCTCCGAGCTCCGGGTCGTCGTCGCCGGTCTCGGCGGCGATGCGAGTCCCACCCTCGGTCATAGTGGAAGACTTTATCGGCCTGCGGGTAGTTTCGCCCGACCGCGGTGAGCCTGCGCTAGCGTCGATGGTGTGACCCCTTCTCGCGTACGCATCGGTGTCCAGCTCCAGCCACAGCACGCCACCTACGACGCGATCCGTCGCGCCGTCACCGCAGCCGAGGATCTCGGCGTCGACGTCGCCTTCAACTGGGACCACTTCTACCCGCTCTACGGCCCTGCGGACGGCGAGCACTTCGAGTGCTGGACGATGCTCGGCGCCTGGGCCGAGCAGACCTCGCGCATCGAGATCGGCGCCCTCGTGACGTGCAACAGCTACCGCAATCCCGAGCTGCTGGCCGACATGGCTCGCACCGTCGACCACATCAGCGGCGGACGCTTGATCTTCGGCATCGGTTCGGGCTGGTTCCAGCGCGACTACGACGAGTACGGCTACGAGTTCGGCACCGCGGGCGGGCGCCTCGACAAGCTCGCCGAGGACCTTCCGCGCATCGAGGCACGCTGGGCCAAGCTCAACCCGACGCCGACCCGTCAGCTCCCCGTCCTCATCGGCGGCGGCGGCGAGAAGAAGACGCTGCGCATGGTGGCCAGGCACGCGACCATCTGGCACTCGTTCAGCGACCTCGAGACCTTCAACCGCAAGCAGGAGATCCTGGCCGCGCACTGCGCCGACCTCGGGCGCGACCCGGCCGAGATCGAGCGCTCGGTCGGCGTGCCCAAGGGCGAACCGGCCGAGGTCGGGCCGCAGCTCGTCGAGGCCGGCGCCTCGCTGTTCACGGTCGGGGTCGGTGGACCGGACTACGACCTGGCCGAGGTCAGGAAGTGGATCGACTGGCGCGACTCGCTGTAGACGGGCGGCATCTGATGGCAAGGGCACTGTGGTTCTTCCCCGTCCCGGACGAGACCGAGCTGCCGGAGCGGCTGCAGGGACTGTTCGTGAAGGCGCGCGAGGCGGTCGGCATCGTGCCCAACGTGTTCCGCGGTTACGCCTACCGTCCCGAGCGGTTCTCGGCCTGGTTCGGCCATTACAAGCAGCTGCACGAGCCGACGGAGAATCTCGACGAGGCCGATCGCGAGATGATCGCGGTGGTGGTCAGTGCCTACAACCGCTGCACCTACTGCATCGTGTCGCACGGGCACGCGCTGCGAAAGGCGCTCGGTGGCCGGCGCGAGGACGGCGTGCTCGCCGACTACATCGCCGCCAACTGGCGTCATGCCGGCCTGGACCCACGCCGCGAGGCGATCTGCGCCTTCGCCGAGAAGCTCACGGCCCGTCCGCACGAGATGGCCGAGGCCGACCTGCAGCAGCTCGCCGACGTCGGGCTGACGCCGTACGAGGTGTGGGACGTCGCCGAGATCGCGTCGATGTACAACTTCACGAATCGGATGGCACTGGCCACCGGCCAGCTGCCCAACGAGGAGTATCACTACCTCGATCGCGGCTGACACCCGAGCGCCACCGGACGGCTATCCCGTGGCAGCGGCGGCGTACAACGCGGTGGGGTCGACGGCGCCGGCCAGGACCCGCCCCTTGCTGGTGACCAGCACGCTGACCAGACTCGATTCCAGCAGACCGCCCGAGCCCCACGCGCCGGACACCGGGGTCAGCGCCGCACCCAGTTCGGCCCTGATCGTGTTCGCCGCCGCGCCGGTGTCCAGCTCGACGATGCGCGTCCAGCCGGTACCGAGCACGTGCACGCCGAGACCGGCGAGGGTCTGCAGCCCGGACCCGATCCGCAGCTTCCGGACGGTCGCCCCCGACGGCGGCGAGAAGGTGAAGAAGCTCTTGGCCGGTGCGGTGAACCGGACGCTGGTGAAGGCGACGTCGATCGCCGGCGTGGTGGCGCCGCGCGCGTAGACCCGCACGGCCAGCGGCAGCTTGGTCGAGGCATCGACCGAGATCCGCACCGACGCGATACGGGTGGCGCTGGTGCGCGGGACGAGCGTCATGTCATAGGTGTTGCGGTCGGCGATCCTGCCTCCGCGACTCACCTGCACCGCCGTGGTCGGCGACACCGCAGCAAGCACCTGCGACGAGAGGGCGTTAGGCGACAGGGTCGGCGCGACGCTCGGGTCGGGTGACTGCGTGCCGGTACCGGCCGGCAACTCCGCGTGTTCGGCCACCCGGTTCGAGCTGTCCCACGTCCACACCTGGCGACCCGAGCGGAAGAAGTCGGTCTCGTCCATGGCCCCGAGCAACGCGATCCGCTGCTCGTCGGCCCCTCCGTACCAGACCTGGACGGTGTGCGAGCCGGACAGCAGCGACAGCAGCGAGGTGCTGTCGTCAGCATCGCCGTCGCCGGCGTAGATACCGAGCGCAGGCAGGTCGGGCAGGCCGAGGGACACGCGGGTGAGCACCGTTCCGGAGAATCCGGTCGCGGGGGCGTCCTTGACCTCGGCCAGCAGCGCCGCAGGCGTCATCCGGGGCAGCCTGCTCGAGCGCGTCTCCCCGGCGTGGACCATGCCGGTGGCGATCACCGAGGCGACGGCCGCGACGCCGGTGGGCACCAGCCAGCGCAGCGCGCGGCGTCGACTCGCGGCGGTCGGGTTCACCGGGCCCAGCGTGCGGTGGACCCACTGTGATCGGGCTGAGCCGCTCCAGCGATCGCCAAGGTCCACACTGGCAGTCTGACAAGTGCTGAGTGCGAACTCAGCAGCGACCCGGCACGCCGCCGAGCGCGGTCACGGCGAGGGGTGCATCAAGTGGGAGGTCAACAGTGCGGTTGCTGATTGTCGAGGACGAGATCCGGCTGGCGTCGGCGTTGCAGCGCGGACTGGGTGCCGAGGGGTTCACCGTCGACGTGTCGCACACCGGTCCGGACGGCCTGCACATGGCGCAGGAGACGACGTACGACGCCGTCATCCTGGACATCATGCTGCCCGAGCTGTCGGGCTACCGGATCATCGAGGCGCTGCGGGCGGCCGAGAACTGGGTGCCGATCCTGATGCTCACGGCCAAGGACGGCGAGTACGACGAGGCGGACGCCCTCGATCTCGGCGCCGATGACTACATCACCAAACCGTTCTCGTTCGTGGTGCTGCTGGCCCGCATCCGGGCGCTGCTGCGCCGTGGCGTCAAACCCCGCCCGGCCGCGCTCACCGTCAACGACCTGGTTCTCGACCCGGCGGCGCACACCGTCCGCCGCGCCGACACGACGATCGACCTCACGCCGCGCGAGTTCTCGCTGCTCGAGTTCCTGATGCGCCGGGCCGGCGACGCGGTCAGCAAGGCCGACATCCTGCACCACGTGTGGGATGCCAACTACGACGGCGACGCCAACGTCGTCGAGGTCTACGTCGGCTACCTGCGCCGCAAGATCGACGTCCCGTTCACGCGGCAGACGCTGCAGACCGTCCGCGGCGCCGGGTACCGCCTGACACCCGAGGGCTGATGTCCGCGCTGACCACCGCCCCGCGGCGATGGTGGTCGCGCCAGTCGTTGCGGCGACGGCTGACGCTGGTGGCCACGGCGCTGTTCTCGGTCGCCGTCGCCACCGGCGCGGTCCTGCTGCTGGTGTTGCAGCGCTACGCCTTGACCCGGGTCCTCGATCAGAACGCCACCAAGACCGCCCGCGACATCGTGGCGCAGGTGCGCAGCGGCAGCCTCGCGACGACGGTCTCACCGACCACCGGTGGCATCACGGCGGTGCAGGTCGTCGATGCCCGCAACGGCGTGCTCGCCGCCTCCCAGAACGCCGACCACGCGAAGTCGCTGCTCAGCCTTCCGCAGCTGCGGGAGGTGCGCGGCGGTGCGCGCATCGAGATCGACAGCACGACCTCGAACGCGCGGCTGCGAGTTCTCGCACGCACCGTCGGCTCGCGCACCGTGGTGGTGTTCACCGACGTCAGCCGGGTCGACGACAGCGTGCGCATCCTCACCCGCGCGGCGCTGATCGGCGGCCCGCTGGCCGTGCTGATCACGGCCCTGGCCACGTACCTGGTCGTGGCACTGACACTGCGCTCGGTGGCCGCGCTGCGCAACGGCGCCGCCGACATCACCGCTGCGGGGCTGGCCGAACAGCGGTTGCCCGTGCCGACCCCGAAGGACGAGATCCACCGCCTCGCCGTCACCCTGAACGCGATGCTCGACCGGATCGACTCGGCCACCAGCCGGCAGCGGACCTTCGTCGGCGACGCCGCGCACGAGCTGCGCTCGCCGCTGGCCTCGATCCGCATCCAGCTGGAGGTCGGGCAGCGGCTCAGTCAGACCGATGCCAGCTGGGACGATCTCGTCGACGACGTCCTGGTCGACGTCGGGCGGCTCGACCGGCTCGTCGAGGACCTGCTGGCGCTGGCCCGTCTCGACGAGGCTGCGGGGGCACGACGGCAGGTCGTCGCCCTGGACGAGCTGGCCCGCTCGGTGGTCGACGGCGTGCATTCGGACACCGTGCAGCTTCGGGCCGAGACCAGCGAGACCCTCACCGACGGCGACCCCGAGGCGCTGCGTCGCGTGATCGTGAACCTGGTCGACAACGCGGTGCGCTACGCCCGCACCGAGGTCGTCGTGCAGGTCGGGCCCGGGAAGGATGTCGGCATCGACGGCGGTGCCGGGCAGTGCGTGCTCACCGTCGACGACGACGGATCGGGCATCGCCCAGGCCGAGCTAGAGCGGGTGTTCGACCGCTTCTACCGGGTGCAGGAATCGCGTTCGCGCGACACCGGCGGAACCGGCCTGGGCCTACCGATCGTGCGCGACATCGTGCGCAGCCACGGCGGGCGGGTGTGGCTCACCTCGCGGCCCGACGGCCGGCCCGGGCTGCGCGCGATCGTCGTGCTGCCGCCCGCCGACACCACCTGATCAGCAGGGCGGCGGGCTGCTGCTCCCCGACCCCGACGCCGGCGCCGACGGCGTCTGGGTGGTCGGCGCACCCGGGGTGGGCGTCGTAGGTGGAACGGCGGCGGACGAGGTCGGGGTGCAGGTCGGCCCGGTGGGGACGTAGTTGTAAATCGTCAACGTGATCTGCTGGTCGGGGGAGTAATAGCCGCCGGGCTTCGGGTTCTCCTCGGCCACCAGCCCGTCCTTGCTCTGGTCCGCCGTCGTCTTCTTCGGGTACTTGATCTTGGTGAACTGGTACGGGATCGTCGACCGGGCGACGTCGGAAGACATGCCGGTGACGTCTGGCAGCTGGATCGTGCCGGTGGACACCTCGAGCACGATCGTCGTCCCCGGCGTCACGTTGGTGAACTGCGGGGTGTCCTGCTTCTCGACCGTGCCCTTCGGGTCGACGCTGTAGTAGTTCTTGCGGGCGCTGCCCAGGTTCGCGTCCTTGAGCAGCAAGACCGCCTCGCTGTAGGTCTTGCCCTCGACGTACGGCACGGTCACCGTCGTCGGCGAGAACAGCGTGTAGGTGACGACGGTGCCCTGCTTCACCGAACTGCCGACGGCCGGCGTGATGGTGCAGACGCGACCCGGGGCGACCGTCTGATCGTCCGTGCACCGACCGCCGGTCGGCGTCGGATTGGCCTTGGGCGTGAACCCCTGCTGACGCAGCGTGGTGGCTGCGGCGTCGGGCAGGTAGCCGGTGACGTTGGTGATCGCCACCCGCTTGACGTCGTTGCCACTGGAGCTGCCGAAGATCACGAACGAGCCGATGCCGATGACGAGCAGCAGCGCGACCACGACGGCGGCCCAGATCCACGCCGAGCGGTGCGACTCGTCCGCACCGTCCTCGACGGGCATCGGCCGCGACGGCGTCGGTCGCGGTGGGGTGCGGGCGATGAACTGGGTGCGCTCGGCGTCGGTCATGACCGCCTCGGCCACGACCGGCTGGTTGGCGAGCGCGCGCAGCAGGTCGGCGCGCATGTCACCGGCCGACTGATAGCGGTTGAGCTGGTTCTTGGCCAGCGCCTTCATCACGATCGAGTCGAGCGCCCGCGGGATGGTGGGATTGCGCGCCGACGGTGCGACCGGGTTCTCGCGCACATGCTGGTAGGCCACGGCCACCGGCGAGTCGCCCTGGAACGGCGGCACGCCGGTGATGAGCTCGTACAGCAGGCAGCCGGTGGAGTAGACGTCCGACCGTGCGTCGACGGTCTCGCCCCGTGCCTGCTCGGGCGACAGGTACTGCGCGGTACCGATGACGTTCGCCGTCTGGGTGACGGTGGCGGAGGTGTCGGCGACCGCGCGGGCGATGCCGAAGTCCATGACCTTCACCGCCCCGGCAGACGTGATCATGACGTTCGCCGGCTTGATGTCGCGGTGGATGATCCCGTTGCGGTGGCTGAAGTCCAGAGCGCCGTCGATGTCGGCCACGATCTCCATCGCCCGGCGCGGTGGCAGAGCGCCCTCGGACTTCAGGACGTCGCGCAGGGTGCGCCCCTCGACGAACTCCATGACGATGAACGGGATCGACGTGCCGTCGGGCGCGGCGTCCTCGCCGGTGTCGTAGACCGACACGATGGCCGGGTGGTTCAGGCCCGCGGCCGAGTGCGCCTCTCGCCGGAAGCGGTGCAGGAACGACGGGTCGCGGGCCAGATCGGCGCGCAGCACCTTGATCGCGACGTCGCGGTTGAGCCGGGTGTCGCGGCCGCGGTGCACCTCGGCCATACCGCCGTAGCCGATGAGCTCACCGAGCTCGTAGCGTTCGCCGACCATCCGCGGCTGCGTCATCGTGCTTCCTCTGTCCTGGTTGCCGGGTCAACGGTCATGTCAGTTCGTCCCGATGGAGCGCAGGTAGGCCTCCATGACCGAGCGTGCCTTCGGGGCTGCGTCCTCGCCGCCGGTCGCGTCGCTGTTCTCGAGGATCACCGCGACCGCGATCTTGGCCTGGCCCTTGACCAGCGCGAAGCCGGTGAACCACGAGTGCGCGGGCAGCGCCTTGCCGTTCGCGTCCTGGTGATCGGCCGTTCCGGTCTTGCCGCCGACGACCACGTTGGGCAGGTCGGTGATCGCCGCGGCCTTACCGGTGGCCTCGCTGCCCGCCTCCTTGCCCGAGACGACGTTCTCCATCATCGTCACCAGCTCGGAGTCCAGGCCCGGGTCGAGGACCTGGCTGAGCTGCGTGGGCTTGGTCTCGGTCAGGATCGAGGTGTTCGGCCGGCGGGTGTCCTTGACCAGGTAGGGCGAATACAGCGTGCCGTTCTGCGCGACGGCGGCGGAGATCATGGCGGCCTGCAGCGGGGTGATGGCGACGCTGCGCTGCCCGAACGCCGACTGCGCCAGCGCCACCGGGTCGCTGCTGAGCTCACCGACGTCGCCGATCGTCGACGTGGCCGTGGTGAGCGGGATCTTCAGCGCCGTCGTGTCGAGTCCGAACAGCTTGGCCTCGGCTGCGATCCTTGCCGCGCCGAGCTTCTGGACGGCCAGCGCCGCGAACGCCGTGTTGCACGACTTCTCCAGCGAGAAGTCCAGCGTGGCCGTCAGGCTGCCGTTCTTGCACTGCTCGCGGTAGCCGCTGGACAGCGTGAAGTTGTGGATGCACGGGCCGGTGTCGTTGGTCGCGCACGGGGTCTGCTTCGCCGTCTTCACCGCGTCGTCGGGCCAGTAGTACTGCGGTGCGGTGATCTTGTCGTCAGGCTTGATGCCGGCCTTCAGCGCCGCGGCCGCCACGATGACCTTGAACAGCGAGCCCGGCGGGTAGGTGATGTCGAAGGCGCGGTTGTTCAGCGGACCGAGCGCCGTCGGGTCGGCCTTGAAGAACGCGGTCGGGTCGTTCGCGACATCACTGCAGCCCTTCGACGTCGCGCTCGGCTCGCGCTTCGCGATCTCGGCCTTGAGCCGGGCCGAGTAGTGCGCGTCGGACTCACCGGTGTTCTGCGTGCCCAGATCGCTGTAGCAGGCGTAGGCGTGGGCGATGGAGTCGGAATTGTGCGAGCTGAGCGCGTTGGGGTCGTAGGACGGCGTCGACACCGCGGCCAGGATCGCGCCGGTCGACGGGTCGAGGGCCACGACCGAGCCCGCCCGGTAGGTGCCGTTCGGCAACCGCAGCGCCTTGTAGGCCGCCGCCTGCGCCTGCTTGTTGAGCGTCAGGTCGACGCTGCCGCCGCGCGGGTTGCGCCCGGTGAGCAGGCTGGCGAGGTTGGTCGTGAACAGGCTCGACGAGTCGCCGCTGAGCACGTCGTTCTCGGCCGCCTCGATGCCGGTCGTCCCGAAGACGAAGGAGTACGAGCCGGTGACCGGTGCGTACTCGGCCCCCTGCGGGTACTGGCGCAGGTACTTCAGCTCGTCCGACGTCTTCTCCGACCGCGCGACGTCGGTGCCGTCGACGACGATCTGCCCGCGCGGGTTCGAGTACTCGTTGAGCAGCACCCGACGGTTGCTCATGTTGTCGCGGTACGAGCTGCCCTGCACCACCTGCACGAGGTTGAGGTTGACGAACAGGGCCACGAACAGCACCGCGACAGCGATGCACACCTTGCGGATCGGACGGTTCACGAGTGCACCACCGGTTGTTCGGATGTCACGGCGCGGGCGGGCGGCGTGGTGGGCGGGCGCCGGCCGGCGTCGGAGATGCGGACGAGCAACGCCAGGATCGCCCAGCTGCCGAGCAGCGACGACCCGCCGTAGGACAGGAACGGCGCGGTCAACCCGGTCTCGGGCAGCAGCCGGGTCACCCCGGCGACCACGACGAACAGCTGCAGCGCGATGAGGAACGCCAGCCCGCAGGCCAGCAGCTTGCCGAACGAGTCCCGCACGGCCAATCCCGCCGCGAAGCCCCGCGCCACCAGCATCGCGTAGACCACGAGCAACCCGACGAGCCCGAACAGGCCGATCTCCTCACCGAACGAGGCGATGATGTAGTCGGTGGTGGCCAGCGGCACCAGTTCGGGGTGACCGCCGCCGAGCCCGGTACCGAAGATGCCTCCCGTCCCCAGCCCGAACAGGGACTGCTGCAACTGGTACGACGGTTGGTAGCCGGGTCGGTTGTACTGCTGGGCGAAAGGATGCAGCCACACCCCGACGCGCAGCTGGACGGTGCCGAAGATCCGGTAGGCGAGGTAGGCCCCACCCGCGAAGAGCAGCACGCCGATGATCACCCAGCTGACCCGTTCGGTGGCGAAGTAGAGCAGCACCACGAACAGCCCGAAGAACAGCAGTGACGTCCCGAGGTCGTGACCGCGCACGAGCACGCCGATGCACAGCAGCCAGGCCAGCAGCAGCGGCCCGAAGTCGCGTCCGCGGGGAAGATCGATGCCCAGGATCCGCCGGCCGGCCAGCGCCAGGACGTCGCGTTTCTGCACCAGGTAGGCGGCCCCGAAGATCGTCAGCAGGATCTTCGCGAACTCGCCCGGCTGCAGTGAGAACCCGGCGACGCGGATCCAGATGCGCGCGCCGTTGACCTCGCTGAAGCGCGCCGGCAGCACCGCAGGGAGCATCAGCAGAAAGACGCCGATGAACGCGAGCGTGTAGGCGTAGCGCTGCAGGATCCGGTGGTCGCGCACGACGATCAGGACGCCGAGGAACACCAGCACCCCGAGCGCGGTCCAGACCACCTGGGTCGGGGCCTGGGCACCCTGGAACGGCGTACCGCCCTGCGACGCCTGCGTCTTCAGGCCGAGGTCGAGTCGGTGGATCATGACCAGGCCCAGGCCGTTCAGCAGCACCACGATCGGCAGCATCAGCGGGTCGGCGTAGCGCGCGATCCGGCGGATGACGAGGTGCGCCACCAGCCCGGCGCCCAACGGGACAGCTGCATAGGTGGCCAGGTGCGAGGACAGATGACCGTCGCGGGCGGCCTCGACGGCGCCCTCGGCGCAGACGACGATCAGCACCGCGAACGCCAGCAGTACCAGCTCGAGGTTGCGGCGGGTGGGGATGCGCAGCGTCGGATTGAGCGTGGAGCTGGTCGTCATCGCCGGCACCCCTGGGAGGAGGCCGACGGGCTGGGGGACGGCGCGGGCGTCCGCGTGAGAGTCGTCGAGGGGGTAGCGGAGGGCGTCACGGTGGGGCAGACCGGCAGTTGCTGGCTGTGCAGGTTGACGACGATGCTCTTGGCCTCGGATCTGCTGCCGGCGGTGATGCCGTCGAGCACCTGCGAACGCACCGACGGGTAGAGGTCGCTGAGTCGCAGGTCGCTGAGTTCGTAGACCTTGAAGAACTTCAGCGGACCGAACTCGGTGTTCACCCCGCGGTAGATCGCGACGTCGTCGTCGGCGTGCCCGACGAAGTACTGCGTCTGTGTCCACACGTAGGTGCCGCCCAGCGCGCCGGCGACGATCAGCAGCACCGCCAGCACGAGCAGCCACGGCCGCCACTGCCACCGGCTGCGGTGCCTCGTCGGCTCGTCGTGTGTCGGGGAGGCGAGCGGACGGGACATCAGCGCGGCCCGTCCGGCCGCGCTGTCGTTGCCCGGGACGTCGGCCGCAGCGGGGTCGACGAACGCGCCGGCGATCACCGGCGTGTCGTCGATCTCGTCCCCCACCTTGGCGTTGAGGACGTCGGCGACGATGACGGTGACGTTGTCCGGTCCGCCGCCACGCAGGGCGAGTTCCACCAGCCGGTCGGCGGCCTCCTGCGGGTCGTCGATGTGCAGGGTGTCGGCGATGGTCTCGGCGGACACGACGTCGGACAATCCGTCGGAGCAGAGCACGTAGCGGTCGCCGTGGCGGGCCTCGCGGATCGAGACGTCGGGTTCGACCTCGGTACCGAGCAGCGCTCGCAGGATCACCGACTTGCGGGGGTGATCCTTGGCCTCATCGGGCGTCAGCTTGCCGAGGTCGACGAGGTACTGGACGTAGGTGTCGTCGTGGGTGATCTGGGTCAGCTGCCCGTTGCGCAGCAGGTAGGCCCGCGAGTCCCCGACATGCACCAACCCGACATGCCCGCCGACGAAGCGCAGCGCGGTGAGCGTGGTGCCCATGCCGTCGAGTTCCTTGCGCTGCTCGACGGCCTGCGAGATGCCGTGGTTGGCCTCGGCGACCGCCGAGCGCAGCGCGCCCATGAGGTCCTCGATACGCCGGTCCTCGTCGAGCGGTTCCAGGGTGCTGATGACGATCTTGCTGGCGACCTCGCCGGCCGCGTGGCCACCCATCCCGTCGGCGATCGCCAGCAGGCGGGGCCCGGCATAGACGGAGTCCTCGTTGTTGGTGCGCACGAGACCGAGGTCCGAGCGCACCGCGTACCGCAGGTAGAGCGCCAAGAGCTACCTCAACTCCAGGGCCGTCTTGCCGATCCGCAGCGGCACGCCGATCTCCATCGGGACCGGCCCGTCGAGCTTGCGCTGGCCCAGGTAGGTGCCGTTCGTCGAACCGAGGTCCTCGACCATCCAGCGCCCGTCGGCCAGGCTGATCCGGGCGTGCCGCGTGCTGGCGTAGTCGTCCTCGAGCACCAGCGTCGAGTCGTTCGCGCGGCCGATCAGCACGGGCGCACCGGTGAGGCCGATGCGGGTGCCGATGAGCCCGCCCTCGGTGACCATCAGGTGCGTCGGCGACCCGGGGGCCTGCCGCGGCGCCGGCGACCCGCTCCCCTTGCCGCGACGGCGGGCCGGCGGGGGCACGGCGATGCGCGGCTGGCCGCTGGTGCGCAGATCGCTGCGGATGACGCGCAGGCTGGCCAGGACGAACAGCCAGAGCAGCGCCAGGAATCCGAAGCGCATGAGCTGCAGCGCGAGGGCCGAGTTCACTGACCCCCACCCGGGGTCATGGGCGGTCCTGGTGGAACACCACGCGGGTGTGACCGACCCTGACCACATCGCCGTGGCGCAGCAGCTGGCTGCTGATCTCGTGGCCGTTCACGGTGGTGCCGTTCGTCGAACCGAGGTCGTGGGCGGTGGCCGTGCTGCCGTCGAACTGCACGTCGACGTGCCGCCGCGAGATGCCCTGGTCGAGCAGTTGCAGGTCGGCGTCGGTGCCGCGCCCGATCACGTTGCTACCGCGCTGCAGGTCGAAACGGCGGTTCGACTGATCGACGATGAGCGAGGCGGAGACGGCCCGCTCTACCGGCGGCGCGGCATACCCCGGACCCCCGCCGTAGCCCGCGGCATAGCCGCCGGTCGCCGGGGACGGGGGGTACGGCTGGCCACCCGCGGCGAACGGCGCGGGCGGTGCCGCCTGCGGGGGATACGGGGCGTCGGGCACGTAGCGGGCGGCGGGCGCGGCGTGGGCGGGCTGCTCGCCGTACTCACCGGGCGATATCCCCGGCACGATCGGCAGTGACAGTGAATCGTGCGGTCGCCGGCGCGGCGGGGCACCGGGTTCCATGCGCGACGCGACACCGAACACGCCGGTGTGCAATTCGTCGTCGCGGGCGAGGTAGACCTCGATGTCGCCGATGGTCTGCCAACTGTTCTCGTCGAGGTACTCCTGGACGAGCTCGGCCAGCGAGCTCGTTAGCTGCACCTCCCACGGCACGAGGCGCTCGTGGTCGGACGGCGAGAGCGTGACGCGGTAGCGGTTGGGGCACAGGACGGCGCCTGCGCCACCTCCGCCGGCCATGACGTTGCGCTTGTCCGAGGCCTCGCGTTGCAACGCGCTGGCGATCTCGACCGGCTCGACCTGACCCTTGAACACCCGCGCGAACGCGCCGCCGACGAGGCCCTCGAGTCGCCGCTCGAAGCGCTGCGCCAGGCTCACGGACGTCTCCTCACTCCGGGCAGTACCCGTCACCAACGACAGTGCATCGCTCGACGCACATCGGCCGGAGTCTACCGTTGCAGACCCGGCAGACCCGATATCCGCCCTCAGCCCCGTGCTACCGTTGCGGACGCCAATCAGCACCGCCTAGATCAGGTGCGCAGCCGGGCAAGTGGCGGAATGGCAGACGCGCACGGTTCAGGTCCGTGTGTCCGAAAGGACGTGGGGGTTCAACTCCCCCCTTGCCCACAACTAGAGCAGGACGAGACCTTCACCGCCGCCTCGGACGCGGCAGATCGTCCGGCCGGAGATTCCGGATCGAGCGGGCGTTCCCGACGGTCGTGGCGTGCAGCGGGCCGTCGCACGGCCTCGATCGCCGAGCGCAACTTGGTCGTCAGCGACATGTCGCGCGACCGTATCTGGGCTCAGGCTTGCTCGGCGGCCAGAATGACCGCGCACCCGATTCCTGGGGCGCTGGCGAGTCGGCGGTCTGCAGTGACCAGCGCGCAGTCGCACGCTTCGGCCGCCGCGATGTAGGCCGCGTCGTAGCCGGTGATGTTGGAGCGCAGTTCCCACATCCGCGGCAGGAGCGCGGCCGTGTCCACGAGATCGACCGTCGCTGCGGCGGCCGCGGCGAGGGCCTCCTCGGCTCGCCTATCGCTGATCTTGTTTCCGATCCAACGGCCACGGATCGCGCAGAACACCTCGACGACGAGATGCTCGGGTGCAGCCCAGTGCGGGTCGTTACTCAGTTCGGTGCGTGCTCGTGCGCCGATCTGCCCGTCGTCGGTCAGGGCGTTTGTCAGCACTGACGCGTCGACAACGATCACGACTCGGTGATCTCACGGCCATGGTCGCCGCGGTCGGCCCGCGCTTCGTCAACGAGGTGGGAAAGGTCGGCAGCCGACAGAGACGACCCGTCTTCGCGGCCGGCAAAGCGGGTCAGGATCGCCACGTTGGCCGAGCGGTTCGCCTCGTCGGTCACGAGTTTCAAGAGAAACGATTGAAGGGACTGACCCCGTCGCGAAGCGTGTTCAGCGAGCGTCTGCCGAACATCATCGGGCACGTCACGAATCTGCAGAGCAACCATGCATGCATATTACATGCAGAGTCGTGATGGCGTCGACGATCGACCCGGTGGCGCTC
>CAZZVT010000012.1:7149-11772 GCA_964657545.1 uncultured Jatrophihabitantaceae bacterium | reverse complement strand
GTGGGTTGGACACGGTGAGATGGCGATCCTGCACGCCGAAACGGGTGTTGCCCGCGTCACAGGCGCCTACTCGGTGTCGACCTCGGTATCGATGTCGAGCACGTTGACGACCACGACCGGGATCACGCCGGTCATCCCGGTGATGCGGGAGTTGACGCGCTGCTGCAGTTCGCGCACGACGTCCAGGATGGGCGGTCGGGTCGAGGCGACGATGCGGACGGTGAGGGTGAGGGCGCCGGTCTCCTCGTCGTGCTCGACGTCGACCGCGGCGGGATCCGCGTTCTCGGCGGCGTGCGGTGGGTCGAGTACGCCGTCGTCGCCGGTGAGCTTCGCCGTCGCACGTTTCGCAGCCGTGCTGACCGCGTTGCGCGCGGCCTGCAGGACGTAGGGGTGCAGCCGCGCGACCCCCGGCGTCTGAGCGGCCTCGAAGGCTGCGATCCGCGCGAGGACGGTGTCGTCGATGTGCAGGTCGGGTGCAGTCGGTTCGCTCATCGATCGGCATCCTCGGTCAGATAGACGTCGACGATGTCTATGTCCACGGGTTCCGCCGTCCACCCGAACTGCTCGGCGACGGTGCTGCGGGCGAGCTCGCGGACCTGCGTGGCGACGGCCCGGACGTCGGTGTTGTACGCAGCCGCCGCGGTCACCTCGATGGCGATCGTGCCGGCGGCGGCGGGTGCGGACACCGGGTTGGGCTCGGCCGGCATCAGCCGAGCGGCGCAGGTGTGGATGCGCAGGTCCGTCAGCTGATCGAGGGCGTACTCGATGACGGCGGCGATGGTGTGATCGGCGACGAAGGCGCTGCCGGTGTCCGTGGCCAGCGGGATCATCGTCGACCGGCGAAGGTCCGACCACACGCTGCTCATGATGTTGGGCAGCAGCGTGTCCGGTACCCGGTTCTCGCGCTCGGCGGCGACGAGTTCGGTGGCCGCGGTACGCGCGACGCCGTCGGCCTCGATCGCGGCCTGGCAGAACGGGCACCCCTGCTCATGGCTGGTGCTACGCCCGCTGCGAGCCCGGTCGACGACCTCGATCGGGTCGCGGCCGCAGTCCAGCGAACGATCGGTGCCGTCGGGCGGGTTCGGGGTGCTCATCGCCATGCCTTCAGGTCCTCGGCCAGCTTGAGTCGGGCCCGGTAGATACGCCCGCGGACGACGTCGAAACTGACACCGGCGATGGCCGCGACCTCGAGGTAGGAGTATCCGTCGACCTCCCTGGCATACCAACAGGTACGTAGATCCGGAGGTAGCGCGGCGATGGCGGCGCGCAGGTCACGCAGCAGCGCGTTGCCCTCGGCCTGATCCTGCGGCCCGGACTCGGTCGACGCGGGCTGGTCGGCGTCGAGCAGTGCAGCGATGTCGCTCTGCTGGTCGCTGCGCTTGCGGGAACGCACCTGGTTGAGCGCGTGGTTGGTGACGATCCGGTACAGCCAGGTCGAGAATTTCGCGTCGCGGCGGAATTCCGGCAGCCTGCGCCACGCGGCGACGAAGGCGTTCTGCGTGGCGTCCTCGGCGTCGTCGCGGTTCTCGGTGATCCGCAGCGCGACCACGTACATCTGCTGCTGGTGGCGGCGGACGAGTCGCTCGAACGCCCGCGGGTCGCCGGCGGCCGCGCGCGCGACGAGGACGTCGTCGGTGAGCTCCGGGCGGGCGTGCGGAAGCTGCTCGACCTCGGCGGCATCGTCGGGCGACTCATGGACGGCGGCCACAGACACATCTCCAGCCACATCCCGAACTCTGCCAGACGTCGGTCATGCGATGTTCTCTGCAACGCCGGCGGCCGGGCGAGGGTGCCGACGACCGGGGTCGGCGCTGGAGTCGTCGTTCGGGCCGGGCGCGCCGACCTGGGCGGGCTTGAGCGACAGCAGCGCGAACACGCCGGCGGCGAGGATCGCGCCGCCGATCGGCGCCGCGATGAACAGCCACAGCTGATCGAGCGCGGCGCCCCTGACGAACAGGGCGGGTCCGAGGCTGCGGGCGGGGTTGACCGACGTCCCGTCGATCGGGATCCCGACGAGGTGGATGACGACGAGGGCGATGCCGATCGGGACACCGGCGACCGTGGCCGTCGAGGTCGACGCGGTGGCGGCGAGAACGGTGAACACGAGCAGGGCGGTCAGCACGACCTCGAAGATCGCGGCGGCCGTCACGGTGTAATGGCCGCTGGACTGCGCGCCCCACCCGTTCGCGCCGAGACCGTCGGAGGAGAGGTGGTACCCGGCGCGGTGTTCGGCGATCGAGTACACGACCGCCGCTCCCCCGATGCCGCCGAGGCACTGGGCGACGATGTAGCCGATGGCGTCGGTGACCGACAGACGTCCCGACAGCATCATGCCGATGGTGACGGCCGGGTTGACGTGCGCCCCCGAGATGGGGCCGATGGCGTAGGCCAGCACGAGCAGGGTGAGCCCGAAGGCGAGGGCGATACCGACCGGCCCGGCGTCCGGGGCGAGGACGGCGGTGCCGACGCCCCCGATGACGAGTAGCGCGGTGCCGAGCAGTTCGGCTCCGTATCGGCGGTAGGTGTTCACGGCGTTCACGGTCGGGGCTTCCTTCTGTTCTCGATATGGATGGACTGACGGGGTACGTGCGATCAGCGGGCGGCGCGGCCACGAGTTCGGCGGGCCACGCTGAGCTGCAGGTGGGTGGGCAGGCGCGGGAGATCCAGGCAGGCGCGGGCGTCACCGACGACATCGGTGGTGACGGCGTGGTGGATGCGGGCCAGGTCGGCGTCCGGATCGGTCGACACGTCGAGCCAGAGTTCGGGCGAGTCGACGTGGCCGGTCAGTCCGGCGCTCACCCGGCGGACGCCCCGTAGTGCGGCGATGTCGTCGGTGACGATGGCGGTGAGTGCGCTTGCCGGCATGCGGGTCCGTCCTGCGGACGGGTCGGTGTCGGCGTGCTCGTCGGTGTCGACGACCAGCCGGCGCAGCCGATCGGTGCGCGGTTGGACCAGCAGCCAGCGCAGGAACACCAGGCCGAGCAGGATCGCGGCCGCGGCGACGACCGGCCACAGCCATGAGCCGTTGTCGTGCACGAACGAGCGGGCTCGCTCGGGGTAGAGCACGTCACGGCGGCCGACGTTGCCGAGCAGGCCCTGACGGGCGAGGAACAGCGCGGCGCCGGCGGCCGCGAGGACCAGTCCGGTCGACGCGAGGCCCAGCCTGTTGCCACGGGCGGTACGGCGGTGCATCAGCCGTCCCTCCGCTCGAGCGAGACCCGCACGGTCCGGCTCCGCGCCGGCTTCAGCTCGGTCAGCAGGGCGGTGGCCCGCGTCGTGATGCGCTCCGGCAGCGTGGCGTTGTCGCGCAGGGACGTGCTGGCGCTGATCTTCAGGCGCCGACGTCCGGTGACCTTCGCGTCGTCGACCCCGTCGATGCCGACCGCGGCAGCGGCCAGCGCGCGGCGCAGGCTGCGCACGCCGATCCCGGTGGCGATGTCCGGGTCGGACTCCACCAGTTCGACCAGCCGTCGACGCGGGGGCACCAGCGCGGCAAGCATCAGGACGACACCGACGGCGAACGCGGTGACGGCCACGGCGAGCACCACGGTGTCGCCGAGATGGGTGGTGCGGCCGAACTTCGCGACCTGGGCAGCCCGGTAGCCGACCGTGCGGTGATGCGCCGTCAGCGAGATGGCCTCGGTCGCGGCGCCGGCGAACACGAGCACGCCGAGCACCGCGACGATTGTGGCTACAGTGCCCCGTCGGCCGCGCGGGACACGCGCTGCCGAGGTCGTTGCGGGCGTCGCTGCCGACGTCGAGGGTGTCACCGGGCTCGCCTCCTTTCCGGTTCTGCTCGCCGCAGGACGGCGACGGTGATGTCGATGTGCTCGACGGTGAGGCCGCACAACGTGCTGACCCGTTCGCCGACGTGCTCGCGGACCCCGCGCGTGGTGGCCCGGGCCGAGGCCGGGTACTCGACCGCCAGCTCGAGCCGCACCGACGCGACCTGACCGTCGACGTCGACCTGTGCCCGGACGCTCGGCCTGCCGAAATCGCGCCCGGCGACCCGCCGGCTCAGGCCGGCGGCGTTCGGGACGTCCAGGGCTGCCCGGGCCGCGATCTTCTCGACGACCCGGTCGGCCATCGTCGTCGCGCCACGCTCCTCGACGACCGCGAGCTCCTGCGACGTGGTGCCGGCGCTCACCGGTCTAGGCGGTCGCGGTTGCGGCCGCCGAGGTAATCGGTGAGGTCGAGCTCGCCGTCGGCCACCCGGCCGACGACCGTGCCGACGACGCCGAGCACCAGGACGATGAGGAACGCGCCGAAGCCCCCGAACGCACCGGCGAAGCCGGAGGCCAGGCCGATCAGCAGCCCGAGCAGGGTGTACGGGTGACTCGTCATGACGTGCACTTCCTTCGAAAGATTGGGGCGACGGGCTCAGAGCAGCCTTCGCGACCGTGGTTGCTTGGTGATTCGCTGCCGGATGGTGACAAGCATCCGACGCGCGCGTCGCCCCGGCCTGCGTGACCGGTAGACCGTCGGTCGGTCGGTGGTCGCGACAGGATCCGGGACGTCGTCACGCGCGAAGCGGGCGAGCCCGTCGGCGAACCGGGCGGGGTCGCCGCCCCGATCCGGGTGGTGCGCACGGATCCAGGCCCGCCGTTCGCGGCGGGCGTCGGG
>CAZZVT010000012.1:0-7049 GCA_964657545.1 uncultured Jatrophihabitantaceae bacterium | reverse complement strand
TCGTCGTCGACCTGCACCGGGCTCGGGATGTCCGCCACGCCCGGGCACTGCAGGGCAGCGACTCGGACGCGGTCGGCACCGGTCGACGACGAACCTGCCTCCGTCACTGGACCCGCGATTCCTTCGACTCGTCGTCGTCGCCCTCGATGTGGACGTCACCGACGGCGATGTTGACCTCGATGACCTCCAGCGCGGTCATCCGCTCGATGGAGTTGATGACGTTGCGCCGAACGGCCTTGGTCAGCTCGCCGATCTCGACGCCGTACTCGACGACGACGTCGAGGTCGACGGCCGCCTGTCGCTCGCCGACCTCGACCGACACACCCTGACCCAGGCTGGCCTTCGCACCGGGGATGCGCTCACGCACCGCACCGAATGCCCGGGCAGCGCCGCCGCCGAGCCGGTAGACGCCGTTGACCTCGCGGGCGGCGAGACCGGCGATCTTCTCGACCACCGTGTCGGCGATCGTGGTGCGGCCCTGGGATGTGATCAGCGCGGTCTCGGGCTGCGGCACCGTCGCCGGGACCGACGACTCGGTGGGTGACACGGTCAGGGACTTGCCGACTGCGGGGCTGGACATGGTTGTGATCGACCTTTCCGTCAGTTCTTGAAGGCGTCTTTGATCGACTCGCCGGCGTCCTTGACGCTGGACTTGGTCTGGTCCTTCTTGCCCTCGGCCTCGAGGTCCTTGTTGTCCGTCGCCTGGCCGATCTTCTCCTTGACCTCGCCGACGACCTCTTCGGCCTTGTTCTTCAGCTTGTCGAACGCGTCCATGATGCAGTTCCTTTCGATGAAGGGTGACGAACCGGTGGTTGACCGGCCCGGGCGGCACCAGAACCGTGGGCTTCGGTGCCGTCATGGATTAGGACACGGCGACCGACCGGGATTGCACGGACGAAATCCGGGGAACATCGGTGAGCTGCGCCACCCGATGTTGGCTACGGTCCTATGGTTCGCCCACCTCGTGTCTGACCGGAGGTCCCCACCCGCATGACGACCGTGATCACCTTCGGCACGTTCGACGTCCTGCATGTCGGGCACCTGCGCATCCTGCAGCGTTCCCGGGCGCTCGGTGACCGGTTGATCGTCGGGGTGTCCTCCGACGCGCTGAACTTCGCCAAGAAGAACAGGAACGCGGTCTTCAGCCAGGAGGAGCGCTGTGAGCTGGTGGCCAACCTGCGCTGCGTCGACGAGGTGTTCGTCGAGGAATCGCTCGAACTCAAGCGGCACTACATCGAGCAGCACGCGGCAGGCGTGCTCGTCATGGGCGACGACTGGTCCGGCAAGTTCGACGAGCTCGGTGACATCTGCCGGGTCGAGTACCTGCCCCGGACACCGTCGATCTCGACGACCGCTGTCATCGAGCACATCAGCGGGATGAGCGGTACCTGATCATGACCCGGACGGATCCGATGACCTTTGCCGCCCGGCTCGCGGTGCGCGCCGGCCTCGAGGCCCGGTTCGCCGCCACCCTGTTGCACGCCCGGGGGCCCGGCGTCGTCCTCACCCCCGCTCACAAGCTGCTCGGCTCGCTGCGTGACCTGGACGCCTACGGCCCCGTCGGGGCGGCGCTGGGCCTGGCGACGGCCAGCACTCCCGACCGCGTCGCGATCGTCGACGAGATCGGTTCGCAGACCTTTGCCGAGCTCGACCGCCGCAGCACCGCGCTGGCGAACGCGCTGCGCGCACGCGGTGTCGGGTCGAAGGACGGCATGGGCATCCTGTGCCGCAACCACCGCGGGCTGTTCGAGGCATTCGTGGCCGGCGCAAAACTGGGCACCCGCACGCTGCTGCTCAACACCGACTTCGCCGGCCCGCAACTCGCCGACGTCTGCGAGCGCGAGGACGTCACCGTCCTGATCCACGACGAGGAGTTCGCCGACGTCGCGCAGGCGGTCGAACCGTCGAGCGGGAAGTACGTGGCCTGGTTCGACGGCGACGACCCGGTCTCGGACGAGACCCCGGTCGAGGACCTCATCGCCGAGGGCTCGGCCGAGCGCCCACCCAAGCCGGCTGCCAAGCAGCGCATCGTGCTGCTCACCAGCGGCACCACCGGCACGCCGAAGGGCGCGCCGCGGGACATGTCGGTGTCGCTGGCCCTGCCCGGCGGTTACCTGTCCAAGATCCCGCTGCGTTCGGGCCGGGTGGCGGTGCTCTCGGCCCCGGCCTTCCACGCGTGGGGTCTGCTGAGCTCGATGCTCAACCTGGGGCTCGGCAACACCGTCGTCACCGCCCGCAAGACCGATCCCGCCTTCACCCTGGACGCGCTCGAGAGGCATGGCGCCGACACGCTGATCACCGTGCCGATCCTGCTGTCGCGGTTGCTCGAGGTCGGCGGGTCGGCCATCCGCTCGCGCGACCTGCACGCGCTGCGGGTGATCGCGGTGTCCGGGTCGGCGTTGTCGCCGGATCTCGCCGAGCACGCGATGGATGTCTTCGGCGACATCGTCTACAACCTCTACGGCTCCACCGAGGTCGCGTACGCCACGATCGCCACGCCCCAGGACATGCGCGCGGCGCCGGGCACCGTCGGCCGCCCGCCCACCGGCACGACGATCACCCTGCTCGACGACGACGGCAAGCCGGTCGGTGCCGACTCCTCCGGCCGGATCTTCGTCGGCAGCTCGATGCAGTTCGAGGGTTACACCGGCGGCGGGACGAAGGAAATGGTCGACGGGATGATGTCGACCGGCGACGTCGGGCACTTCGACGCCGCGGGCCGGCTGTTCGTCGACGGCCGCGACGACGACATGATCGTCTCCGGCGGCGAGAACGTGTTCCCGGCCGAGGTCGAGGACCTGCTGGGCTCCGTCGACGGCGTGTCCGAGGTCGCGGTGATCGGTGTCGACGACGAGAGGTACGGCAGGCGGCTGCGGGCGTACGTCGTCAAAGGCGACGGCGCGTCGATCGACGAGCAGGCCCTGAAGGACCACGTCAAGGCCAACCTGGCCCGCTACAAGGTGCCCCGCGAGATCGTGTTCATCGACGAGATGCCGCGCAACCCGGCCGGCAAGGTAATGAAGCGCAACCTGCCCGACCTGGACTGATCAGGTCTTCGGCAATGCCCCCAGCACCGCCATGATCGACGTGGTGACCTCGTCCTCGGTGCGGTCGGCGTCGATGGTGTGCAGCAGGCCGCGGTCGCGGTAGTAGTCGACGAGCGGCGCGGTGGCCTCGTCGAAGACCCGCAGCCGGTTACCGACCGTCTCCTCGTTGTCGTCGGCGCGGCCCTCGGACTGGGCCCGCGCCAGGATGCGGCGCTTGAGCTCGGCGCGGGGCACATCGAGGTAGATGACGGCGTCGGGGGTGGCGTCGAAGTCCTCGACCATCCGACGCGCCTCGACGGCCTGGTCGACCGAGCGGGGGAACCCGTCGAGCAGGTAGCCCCCCGCCTCGCTGGCCGCCCGCACCTTCGGCATGACGAGGTCGATGATCACCGAGTCGGGGACGAGCTCGCCGGCGGCCATGATCGCCTCGGCCTTGCGGCCGAGCTCGGTGCCGGCGTCGACCTCGGCACGCAACAGGTCGCCGGTCGCCAGATGCTCGAGCGAGAGCAGGTCGGCCAACCGCTTGCCCTGGGTGCCCTTGCCCGAACCGGGCGGGCCGATCAACAAGACGTTCATGGGCTCACCTTGTCATCGGCGACCGCCGGCACGGAAATCGGGTCGGGTCGCCTGCTGGCCGCAGTCCCGACGGTTTGCCGACACCGCGATGTCACTGCCCTGGGACACACTGTGCCGAATGTCCCGGTTCGCGCGTCTTACGGAGGATGTCCCCGTGCTCTCAGCCCCTTCCCGGTCGCGAGGTCGCAGCGCTGCCGCCGTCGTCGGCGTCGCGGCACTCACCATCGCTGTCGTCGGTGTCGTCGCCGCACAGAATCCGGCGAGCGCCGTCCCGTCGAGCACCCTGGTCGTCAACGAGGTCTACGGCGGCGGCGGCAACAGCACCGCGACGCTGACGAACGACTTCATCGAGCTGTACAACGCCGGCACCTCGGCCGCGCCGCTCGACGGGTACTCGGTGCAGTACACCTCCGCAAGTGGCAGCGGATCGTGGGCGGCCACCCCGCTCACCGGCAGCATCCCGGCCGGCGAGACCTATCTCGTACAGGAGGCCGCGGGCAGCGGGGGCACCGCCGCGCTGCCGACCCCTGACGCCACGGGGACGCTGAACCTCAGCGGCACCGCGGGCTCCGTCGCCCTGGTGCACGGCACCGCAGCGCTCACCTGCCACACGAGCGCCGACTGCTCGGCCGCCACCGTCGATCTCGTCGGCTACGGCACGGCCGCCATCCGCGAAGGCACCGCGGACGCCCCGGCGCCGGCCGACAACACCCTGTCGATCGCCCGCACCGGCGGGAAGGACACCGACAGCAACGGCGTCGACTTCACCGCAGGCGCGCCCACGCCGACGCCCTCGGGCACCGCGACCGGCGGGGGCGGGACCACCCCCGGCCCGCTCGCCATCCACGACATCCAGGGCACGAGCTTCGTCTCACCGCAGGACGGCCGAGGCGTCAGCAACGTTGCGGGCATCGTCACGACGTTGCGTACGAGCGGGTCGAAGGGTTTCTGGATCCAGGACCCGAACCCCGACGCGAACCCCGCCACCAGCGAGGGTCTGCTCGTCTACACCGGCTCGACGCCGACCGTGCATGTCGGCGACTCGGTGCTGGTCTCGGGCAAGGTCAGTGACTACTACGCGCTGAGTTCGGGCGAGACGCTGTCGAACACCTCGAGCCTGTCGGTCACCGAGATCACCGGCCCGACCGTCACGGTGCTCAGCTCCGGCAACCCGCTGCCGGCGCGGTTGGTCATCGGCCCCGACACCGTGCCGAACACCTACGCTCCGGACCTCGGCAACACCAGCGGGAACGGCAGCGGCAACATCGAGGACACCCCGATCACCCCCTCCCGCTCGACGCTCGACTTCTACGAGTCGATCGAGGGCATGCGGGTCGAGGTCGACAACGCCCGCGTCGTGGGCCCGTCGAACACCTACGGCGAGCAGTACGTGACCACCAAGCCGACGCAGGCGACGACCTATCGCGGCGGCACCGAGTTGCTGGGCGAGAACAGCACGCCGTCCGGTCGACTCGAGGTCGCCACCCTCGACGGCAGCAAGCTCGGGCTCGACGTCGGCGACACGCTCGCCGGCGCTACGACGGGTGTCATCGACTGGTCGACCTTCGGTGGCTACGTGCTGGAGGCCAGCACGGTCGGCACGCCGACGCACAAGGATCTGGCGCCGGTGACGGCCAAGGCCGGCACCAGCAAGCAGCTCTCGATCGCCACCTACAACGTCGAGAACCTCGCTCCGTCCGACGCCGACAGCAAGTACTCCGCGCTGGCCCGTGGCGTCATCACCAACCTCGCGACGCCCGACGTCGTTGCGCTGGAGGAGATCCAGGACAACAGCGGCGCCACCGACGACGGCACGGTCGGGGCCACCACGACGATCACCAAGCTGACCGCGGCCATCGTCGCGGCCGGCGGCCCGCACTACGACTACCGTGAGATCGATCCGGCGAACGACCAGGACGGTGGCCAGCCGGGTGGCAACATCCGCAACGTCTTCCTGTTCAACCCGGCGCGGGTCAGCTTCGTCGACCGTGGAGCGTCCTCGGTGAACCGCACCGTCACCGGCACATCGGTGACGAAGACCAAGGGCGCCGCGGCGCTCACGCTCTCCCCCGGCCGGATCGACCCCACCAACCCGGTCTGGACGACCAGCCGCAAACCGCTGGCCGGCGAGTTCCGCTTCCAGGGCCGACCGGTGATCGTGATCGCCAACCACTTCGACTCGAAGGGTGGCGACCAGAACGCCGACGGCCGCTTCCAGTACCCGCAGCAGTCCTCGCAGGTGCAGCGCGCCGGCCAGGCCCTGGTCGTGCACGACTTCGTCCAGAAGATCCTCGCCATCCAGAAGAAGGCGGACGTCGTGGTGGTCGGCGACCTCAACGACTACCAGTTCAGCTCGCCGCTGGCCGTGCTGCGCACCGGCACGTCCGACGGCACCGGGACCTCGATCCTCAAGGACCTGATCACCACATTGCCGGTCAATCAGCAGTACACCTACGTCTACAACGGCGTCTCGCAGGTGCTCGACCACATCCTGGTCTCCCCGGCGGTCGGCAGCGTCACCTACCAGGTGGTGCACGTCAACGCCGAGTACAGCGCGCAGACGAGCGACCACGACCCGCAGGTCGTCGACATCAGGCCGTAGCCCGCGTCGCCGGACCGGTCGGTGGATGATGGCCGCCATGGACATGACCGGGTGGATTCAGGGACAGGTCTTCGTGCAGACGGTCGACGAGAAGGAGGTCGAGCAGGTGACGACCTTCCTCAACGCCCGCAGCCTCACCTTTCAGGTGCTCACCCTCAGTGAACGGATGGTCCTCGACGAAACCGACCCCGACCTGGCGGTGTCCACCGACCGGTTCAGCATCGCTGTGCAGCTCAGCGGATTTCCGCAGGTCGTCGGGCCGGTGTTGACCGACCTCATCCAGCGCATCCATGGCGGTGGATGGCAGATCGACGCCGAGGAGCAGACGTGACGCAAGTCCCTCTGCACCACAGATCGCGGGCTTTAGAAGCGCCAAAGGTCCCGTCTTGCCGGCCGAATGTCCGTTTCGACGTGAAGAGTACGATCTCAAAACGTTGAAACTAGAATTACGTGGGAGTAGTTCGCGTCTTTACCTTGACCTAACACGAATCATGCCGCATTGTTGTCCCTGTCAGCGAGAACGGCCCGAGAACATCGAGCCAGACGGTGACACAGAGCAATCGGCTCGGATCGGTGAATCCCCCGCTTACCGACACGGACCGATGGTCGAAGAGATCAACTGCACCGGTGAATCCCCCGCTTACCGGACACGATCTCCAGACCACAGGAAGCCCCCGGTGAATCCCCCGCTCACCGGGGGCTTCCGCATGTCCGGGGTCGGTCCCGCCTGACGCGGGTGCCGGGGACAGCTGTCAGCGGGCGGTACGTCCGCGGCGCTTGGCGGCGCGCTGCGCGGCGGCGCTGGGTGCCGCACTGGGTGCCGC
>CAZZVT010000011.1:2220-35472 GCA_964657545.1 uncultured Jatrophihabitantaceae bacterium | reverse complement strand
TCGGCGAACGCGAGGTCCTCGGGGATCGACGGCTTGAGGTGGTGGCAGACCATCAGCATGTCGAGGTGCTCGTCGAGGGTGTTGACGGTGTGCGGGCGGGTCGGGTTCGTCGAGCTGGGCAGCACGTTGGCGTGCGCCGCGATGCGGATGATGTCCGGTGCGTGCCCGCCCCCGGCGCCCTCGGTGTGATAGGTGTGGATCGGCCGTCCACCGATGGCCGCGAGCGTCGATTCGAGGTACCCGGCCTCGTTCAGGGTGTCGGTGTGGATCGCGGTCTGCACGCCCGCGGCCACGCCGACCGACAGACAGGCGTCGATCGCGGCGGGCGTGGTGCCCCAGTCCTCGTGCAGCTTGAACCCGGCCGCGCCCGCACGCAGCTGCTCCCACAGTGCCTCGCTCGACACCGTGTTGCCCTTGCCGAGCAGCACGACGTTCACCGGCCACGCGGTCGTCGCCCGCAGCATCGCGTCGAGCCAGAACGCGCCCGGCGTCACGGTCGTGGCCTTCGTGCCGTCGGCCGGGCCGGTGCCGCCGCCGATCAGCGTGGTCATGCCCGCGGCCAGGGCGACCGGGATCTGCTGCGGGGCAATCATGTGGACGTGGCTGTCGACGCCGCCGGCGGTCAGGATCATGCCGTTGCCGGCCAGGATCTCCGTCGACGGGCCGATCACCAGCTCAGGCGTGACGCCGTCCATGGTGTCGGGGTTGCCGGCCTTGCCGAGCGCGACGATCCGGCCGTCGCGGACCCCGACGTCGGCCTTGATCACGCCCCAGTGGTCGAGCACGACGACGCCGGTGATCACCAGGTCGGGCGTCCCGGACGCGCGGGTCGCGACCGACTGACCCATCGACTCGCGGATCACCTTGCCCCCGCCGAACACCGCTTCCTCGCCGGCGTTCGGCCCCGGTCCGCCGCTGCGGTCCTCGGTGACCTCGATGAGCAGATCGGTGTCGGCCAGCCGGATGCGGTCGCCGACGGTCGGGCCGTACAGGGCGGCGTAGCGGGCGCGCGAGATCTCAGCCATCGGCCGGCTCCCCGCTCGCCGCTTCCCCGCGCAGTCCGCGCACGATCCCGGCCCCGCCCAGCGGCACCAGCACGACGTCCATCGACAGCCCCGGCTCGAAGCGCACCGACGTACCGGCGGGTATGTCCAGACGCATCCCGCTCGCCGCGTCGCGATCGAACGACAGCGCCGGGTTCGCTTGGGCGATGGCGTAGTGCGAGCCCACCTGCACCGGCCGGTCGCCGGCGTTCTCGATGGTCACTGCCAGCGTCTCGCGGCCGGCGTTCAGGACGATCGGCTCGTCCGGCGTGCGGACCTCGCCCGGAATCATGCAATCGGCCCGTGGACGGTGACGAGCTTGGTGCCGTCCGGGAACGTCGCCTCGACCTGCACCGACTCGATCATCTCCGGGACGCCGTCCATGACGTCGGCGCGGGCGAGCACCGAGCGTCCGGTCGACATCAGTTCGGCCACTGTCCGTCCGTCGCGTGCGCCCTCCAGGACGAACGAGGTGATGATCGCGACTGCCTCGGGGTAGTTGAGCCGCAGGCCGCGATCGCGTCGGCGCTGGGCGACATCGGCGGCGTAGCTGATCATCAACCGTTCCTGCTCGTGGTCGGACAATCTCATGCGTCGCACGCTATTCCAGCACCGTTTCGGATCGGTGAACCATGCCGCTGCCTGCCCTGGCTACAGTCGGGCGGGTGACGGACGTGCAGCCGCTGAGAACACTGTGGATCGAGCTGGCGGGCGCCGACAACGTCCGCGACGTGGGTGGCCTGCCCACCCTCGACGGCGGGCGGACCCGGCCCGGGCGCCTGATCCGCTCCGACAACCTGCAGCTGCTCACCGAGTCCGACGTCCGCCAACTCGTCGACGTGATCGGCGTGCGCAAGGTCGCCGACCTGCGCAGCGAGGTGGAGGTCGAGGGCGAGGGCCCGGGGCCGATGACCCGCGAGCCGGCGGTGCAGGTCGTGAACATGTCGCTGCTGCCCGAGGTCGGCCGCCACACCGACGCCGCGGCCACCGCCCCCGACGCGCCGGTGATCCTGCCCTGGCAGACGCGCAACGCCGAGCTGACGGACGAGGAGCGCCGGCAGGGCGCATCGGCCACCTACCTGCGCTACCTGACCGATCGCGCCGACTCGATCGTGGCGGCGCTGCGGCTGATCGCCCACGGCGACGGCGCGACGATCGTGCACTGCGCCGCGGGCAAGGACCGTACCGGCACGGTGATCGCCCTGGCGCTGGACCACGTCGGCGTCGACCGCGGGCTCATCGCCGCGGACTACGCGCTCAGCGCCGAGCGGGTGCCGCGCGTGTTCGCCCGGCTCGCGCAGCGCCGTACCTACGCCAGTGACATCAGCGGCAGGTTGGACGACATCGACCGGCACAAGCCGAAAGCGCCGACGATCCTGGCCCTGTTCGAGGGCGTCGAGCGCACCTACGGCGGCACCGAGGCGTGGTTGCGCTCGCAGGGCTGGACCGACACCGACGCCGCAGCGCTACGCAGCTCGCTGCTCGGCTGAGCGCGCCTCACGCCGCACGGTCCAGGTGGCCGAGACAGCGCAGCCGCGCCAGGATGAGCAGCATGGCGTCGTGCCGGCGCTCGTCGGGCTCGCGATGGACGTACGTGCCGGACTCCATGGCCAGCGCATCGGCGACCATCAGTTCGGCCTCGGCCCGCAGCAGCGCGCGCATGAGCGGGCCGCCCTGCTCGAGCGTCAGCTGGACGTCGGGCTGCCCCGCCGACGGGCGGCTCAGCTGGGCCGAGCCCAGCTCGCGCAGCAGGGACTCGGGCAACTCGCGCAGCACCAGATTCGTCATGCGCCACACGCTAGGAGCACCCTCCGACAACAATCCGCCACACCGCAGGAGCCTTCCGACCCCGTTCCGGACATGCTACAAACGGGTGACGGTCGGCGAACGCACTGAGGTCGGTTCACCGTGGATCAGGCCTGCCGGCGATCACGCGCGTAGGGAGCTTCGATGAAGACCAAGGCAGCAGTCGTCTTCGAGCCGGGCAAGCCGATCGAGATCGAGGAGCTCGACCTCGACGGCCCACGAGAGGGCGAGGTGCTCATCCGCTACACCTACGCCGGCCTGTGCCACTCCGACGTCCACATCGCGCACGGCGACCTCGAGGCACGGCTGCCGATGGTGCTGGGCCACGAGGGCGCAGGGATCATCGAAGAGGTCGGGCCGGGCGTCACGCGCGTCAAGGCCGGCGACCACGTGGTCTGCTCGTTCATCCCGAACTGCGGCACCTGCCGCTACTGCGCCACCGGGCGTCAGTCGATCTGCGACATGGGCGCCACCATCCTCGAGGGTTACCTTCCCGGCGAGCACTTCCCGTACAAGGGCAGCAAGGGCGACTACGGCGCCATGTGCATGCTCGGCACGTTCAGCCAGTGGGGCACCATCCACCAGAACTCGGTCGTGAAGGTCGACGACGACCTGCCGCTCGACAAGGCCGTCCTCGTGGGCTGCGGCGTACCGACCGGCTGGGGCGCGGCGGTCAACACCGCCAACGTCAGCCCCGGCGACACCGTGGTCGTCGTCGGCATCGGCGGGATCGGCATCAACGCCGTGCAGGGCGCGCGTTACGCCGGGGCCAAGAACGTCATCGCCGTCGACCCGCTCGAGAACAAGCGCGAGAAGGCCATGGAGCTCGGCGCCACCCACAGCTTCGCCAGCACCGACGAGGCGATGGCCGCGATCACCGACATGACTCGCGGGCAGATGGCGGACAGCGCCATTCTCACGCCCGGCCTGATGACCTCCGAGATCGTGTCCGGCGGGTTCAACGCCATCGGCAAGGGCGGCACCGTCGTCCTCACCGGCCTGAACAAGATCGAGGAGCAGAACATCCAGCTCTCGGGCTCGGTCATGACGCTGTTCCGCAAGTCGCTGAAAGGCAGCCTGTTCGGCGACTGCAATCCCACCACCGACATCCCGAAGATCCTCGGGCTCTACCAGAGCGGTGATCTCAAGCTCGACGAGATCATCACCCGGACGTACACCCTCGAGCAGGTGAACGAGGGGTACGACGACCTGCTCAACGGCAAGAACATCCGCGGCGTCATGGTCCACGAGCACGCCTCTTGAGGGTTCTCGGTCGCGAGCGCGAGGACGAACTGCTCCGCGCAGCTCTGGACGCCGGCGCCCACGTGGTCCTCGAGGGGCCACCGGGCACCGGCAAGTCCACGTTGCTGCGCGCGGTGGCCGGGACGCGCGACGTCCCGTTCTTCCTCGTCGAGGGCAACGCCGAGCTGACCCCGGCGCGCCTGGTCGGCCACTTCGACCCGGCGCAGGTCCTGGCCAGGGGTTACGTACCGGAGATCTTCGTGGACGGGCCGCTGGTCGACGCGCTGCGCACCGGCGGCCTGCTCTACGTCGAGGAGATCAACCGGGTTCCGGAGGAGACGCTCAACGTCCTGATCACCGTCATGTCCGAGGGTGAACTCGCCGTACCCCGGCTCGGTGTCGTGCGGGCCGAGGCGGGGTTCCGGCTGGTCGCGGCCATGAACCCGTTCGACGCGGTCGGCACGGCGCGCATCTCGGCCGCGGTGTACGACCGCACCTGCCGCATCGCCATGGACTACCAGTCCGCAGCCACCGAGGCGGGCATCGTCGCGCTGCGCGACCCCGCGGACGTCGACCCCGGCTGGCGCGACCAGGTGGTCGAGCTGGTGCGCCGCACCCGCGCGCACGACGACATCCGGGTCGGTTCTTCGGTGCGCGGGGCGATCGACCTCGTCGGCATCGCCGCCCGACTCGGGGTGAGCCGCGGCGTGCCCAGCACCGAATGGCACGTCGGGCTCGACGCCGCGCTGGTGTCGCTGTCCGGCCGCATCCGCCTGCTCGAGTCCTGCACGCGCACGGCCGAGCAGGTCGTGCGTGAGCTGTACGAGGGCGTCTTCGGTCGAGAGCCGGCGCCGGACGCCGAGGACGACGGAGGGTCGACCCCGCCGGGGGAAGCCTGAGCCCGCCGCCGGCGGGCGACCGACAGAACCGGCGCCAGCACGCCCGACCCGAGGGTCGCACGACGCCCCGCTCACAGTTCGCCCGTAACCCCGCCTTCGCCGAGCTGTCGCCCGAGGTGGGCCGGCTCGACGAGGACGCGGCGGCCCGGCAGCTCCGGCACGACCCCGATGCCACGTTGGCCCTGCTGGCCGAGCTGACCACGGCCACCGACGAGGCCCTGCGGGCGCAGGTCCGCCGCCTCGCCGCCCGGCTGATCATCGACCGCGCCCGCACCGGGCGCACCGTGCAGCGCGGCACCGGCCGGCCGCGGCTCGTGCCGGCGAGCCGGGGTGGCGACCTCGACCTCGACGCATCCTTCGACGCCGTCATAGGGGCACACGCCGAGGGCCACGCCCCGCACCTCGACGATCTGCTCGCGCGGGACTGGGGCCGTCCCGAGCTGGCGCTGTGCCTGCTCGTCGACATGTCGGGGTCGATGACCGGGCAGCGGTTGGCCCGAGCGGCCACGATCGCCGCCGCCTGCGTGCTGCGCGCACCGGCCGAGCACGCGGTCCTGGCGTTCGCGAGCGACGTGCGTCCGATCCGCCGGCTCACCGACGCCACGCCGCCCGAGTCGGTCGTCGAGCAGGTCCTGCGGCTGCGCGGGCACGGCATCACTGCGTTGGCGGCGGCATTGCGCGCCGGCGCCGAGACGCTGGCCGCCACCCGGGCGACGCGGCGGGTGGTGGTGTTGCTGTCGGACTGCCGGGCCACCGACGAGCTCGACCCGGTGCCGCTCGCCGCGGCCGTCCCCGAGCTGGTGATCCTGGCGCCCGGCGACGACAGCGAGTCCGCCGCCGAGCTGGCCGCCGCGTCGGGCGCCCGGTGGGCGGCATTCGACCACGTCGACGCAGCGCCGGCCCTGCTGGAGCAGCTACTCGCCTGAGTGCGGGGTCTGCCGGCCGTAGTGCAGGCAGACGACGGCCTCGTGCACCTCGGCGTCGGTGAGGGCCCGGCCGGACAGCGGCGGGCCACCGGGGCGCAACGCCGACAGCAGTGTCGGCAGGTATCGCCGCCACAGTTCGGGGGCGACGTCCCCGCCGAGATCGGCCGCATGACACAACATCATCAAGACAGTGCCGACGTCCCCGGGCTCGGCGTCGGGCCGCACCGCTCCCGCCTTCTGGGCCCGGAGCAGCAATCTGGTGACGCGCCCGCTCAGCTGCTGCTGGACCTCGGCGGACTTGGCCTCGTGGACGCCCATCAGGATCTCGCGCAGCCCGCGGTCCTGGGTCTGCAGTTCGAGGACGGACTCGAGGAAGCCGACGAGGCCGATCCATGGGTCGTCGGCCTCGAGCGCCGTGTCAGCCGCTGCGACGACGGTGTCGACGGTCTCGTGCATGATCGCCTCGGCCAGCTCGTACTTGTTGCCGAAATGCCGGTAGGCGGTGCCGACCCCGACGCCGGCCTGACGAGCGACGTCGTCGAGGCTGGCGTCGAGGCCACGCTTGGCGAAGACCTCGCGGGCGGCGGCGATGAGCAGAGCACGGTTGCGGGCGGCGTCCTTGCGCATCGGCTTGACCGACTCGTCACCGGTCTGCACAGCGTCGTCCAGCGTGGTCATCGTCGACCGTCCTTCATCCTCGTTGCGCCGATTACACCACCACTGCGTTCTCGTCGGCCTCGGCGATTCCGGAGCGCAGGACGATCGCGGCGACGATTGCGCCGGCGAGGAACACGGCCGAGGCGATCCAGAACGCCACCGTGTAGCTGTGCAGCTGGGCGCCGGCCTGGACCAGGTTGTACTGCGCGCTGCCGGGTTTGGCCCCGGCGAGGTGCGCCGCGACGTAGCTGCCGACGACCGTGCCGGCGATGGTGTTGAACAGCGACGTACCGACCGACCCACCGACCTGCTGGGCAACGTTGACCGCGGCCGAGGCCACGCCGGCGTCGTGTGGTTCGACACCGAGAACTGCCAGGTTGAAGCCCGGCGCGAAGACCAGGCCGAGGCCGATGCCCATCAGGATGGTGCCCGGCAGGACGACCGAGGCGTAGTTGCCGCCGAGGCTGATGTGGGTCAGCAGGTAGAGGCCGATCGCGGCGAACAGCATGCCCATCGGCACCAGGATGCGGCCGCTGATGCGGGTGTTGAGCACCGCGCTGCCGAGGACGGCGACGACGATGATCATGCCGGTCAGCGGCAGGAACGCCAGCCCGGACTTGACGGCTGAGTAGCCCAGGATCGCCTGCAGGTAGTAGGTCAGGAACAGGAACACGGCGAACATGCCGATACCGGCCAGGAACATGACCATCAGCGCGCCGCCGCGGTTGCGGTCGAGCACGACGCGCAGCGGCAGGATCGGGTTGCTGGCGCGCTGCTCGACGAGCACGAAGGCCACGAGCAGGGCGGCCCCGATGGCCAGGCAGGCAATGGTGAGTGTCGCGCCCCAGCCGTGCTGGTCGGCGTTCGAGAAGCCGTAGACCACCGCGAACAGGCCGGCCGTGATGGTGATGGCGCCTGCGGTGTCCCTCGCCTCGTTGCTCTGCGAACGCTTGTGGTTCGGCAGCAGGACCATGGCGCCGGCGAAGGCGACCGCGGCGAACACGAGGTTGACGTAGAGCGTCCAGCGCCAGCTCGCGTACTCGGTCAGGAACCCGCCGAGCAACAGGCCCAGCGAGGCGCCGCCACCGGCGATGCCGCCGAAGATGCCGAACGCCTTGGCGCGCTCCTTGGTGTCGGTGAACGTGGTGGTCAGCAGCGCCAGCACAGCGGGCGCGAGCAGCGCCCCGAAGGCGCCCTGGACGGCGCGGGCCGAGACCAGCATGGTGAAGTTGACCGCCGCGCCGCCGACGGCCGAGGCGATCGCGAAGCCGGAGAGCCCGACGATCAGTGCCCATTTGCGGCCGAAGAAGTCGGCGAGCCGGCCGCCGATGAGCAGCAGCGACCCGAAGGCCAGCGCGTAGCCGGTGACGACCCACTGACGGTCGGCGTTGTTGAAGCCGAGGTCCGTCTGCGCGGTGGGCAGCGCGATGTTCACGATCGTCGAGTCGAGGACGACCATGACCTGCGCGATGGCGAGGATCGCAAGGATCCACCAGCGGCGGTCGGGGGTGCTCGTCGGTTCACCGTTCTTCGACAGCGAGTGCGCACCTGATGTCTGCGCGGTGTCGAGGGCCATGGGTGTGTGCTCCTGTACTGGTGGATCAGCAGTGGTGTGGGGTAACGGAGGGGTTGCCTCCGATTCCCGGACCAAAGTACCCAGCATCCGGAGGTTCTCACTCCGGTTAGGCGAGACGCGCGCCACAGCGGGGTCAGCCTGCGGGGTCGGGTAACTTCGCAGGCACTGGAGGGCTCGCATAGTGGCCGAGTGCGGCGGTCTTGAAAACCGCTTCAGGGTGATCCCCTGACGTGGGTTCGAATCCCACGCCCTCCGCGGAAGGCAGCGCTCAGGACAACCCTGCGTCGTGCACGACGATCGCCACCTGCACCCGGTTCGCCGCACCGAGCTTGGCCAGCAGCCGCGACACGTGCGCCTTGACGGTCGCCTCGCTCATGAACAGGGCCGTCGCGATCTCGGCGTTCGACGTACCCGAGCCGATCGCCACCGCGACGTCGTGCTCGCGTTCGGTGAGCGACCCCAGCCGGGCCAGGGCGTCGTCCCGGCGCCTGTCAGCCGTCGCGTCGCCGACGTGGGCGAGCAGTGTCCGGGTGACGGCCGGCGACAGCATCGCGTCACCGGCGTGCACGACCCGGACCGCGTGGACGATCTCCTCCGGCGGGGTGTCCTTGAGCAGGAAACCCGCGGCGCCGGCCCGCAGCGCACGCAAGACGTCGCCGTCGGCGTGGAACGTCGTCAGCACGATCACCTCAGGCGGGTCGGCCAGCGCCCGGACGGCAGCCGTCGCCGCGATGCCGTCGGTGCCCGGCATCCGGATGTCCATGAGCACGACGTCGGGACGGTGCGCGTGCACCGCCTCGACCGCGTGCGCGCCGTCGTCGGTCTCGGCGACGACCTCGAGGTCCTCGGCCGAGGACAGGATCATGCGCAGCCCCGCGCGCACGAGGGCGTCGTCGTCGACGATCAGCACCTTCACGCCGGCGCCCAGGCCAGGTGCGCGTCGACCACGAATGAGCCGTCCGGATCGGGGCCGTGGCGCAGTGTTCCGCCGGCGAGGTGCACCCGTTCGCCGAGACCCAGCAGCCCCGCGCCCGCTCCGGGCAGCACCGGATCGGTCCGGCCGACCGGCAGGGGGTTGCGGACGCAGACGCGCAGTCCGTCGCCCGGGGCGCCGGCGACCTCGACCGACGCCGCGGTGCCGCTCGCGTGCTTGGCCACGTTCGTCAGCGCCTCCTGCACGATGCGATAGGCGTCGCGCCCGAGGGCCACCGGCGCGTCGGCATCGTCGGGCACCGAGAGGCGGAAGTCGATCCGCAGGCCGGTGTCGCGACTGTCGGCGACGAGCCGCGGGATGTCTCGCAGTGTCGGCTGCGGGGGAGCGGGCGTGTCGCCGGCCCGGCTGTCGTCGCGCAGCACGCCGATGACGCCGCGGAGTTCCTCAAGGGCCTGGTGTGCGGTCGAGCGCAACAGCCCGGCCGTCTGCGCGACCTCGTCGGGCGGCAGGTCGGGGCGTAGTTGCAGCCCGCCGGCGTGCAGCGCCAGCAGCGACAGGCGGTGGGCCAGCACGTCGTGCATCTCGCGGGCGATCCTGGTCCGCTCGGCCTGTCGGGCCCGTTCGGCCCGGACGAGCTGGTCGGCCTCGGCCCGCTCGGCCCGTTCGCGCAGCGTCCAGACCAGTTGGCGCCGTGACCGCACGACCATGCCCCACCCGACAGTCGCGGCACTCAGCAGGACGGTGACGATCAGGGTGGCCGGGAACGACTCGTCCTGGGGCCGCAGCAGCGGGAAGACGACCGTCACCGCAAGGGTCGCGGCCAGGACCCACGCCACTGCCGTAGGGCGACGGTGCACGGCTGCACCGAACAGCGCCACGATGCTCGCCACCACCGCGGATGCGGACACCGCCGTCAGCGCCGCGGTGAGCAGTCCGACCCCGACCGGCCAGCGGCGCCGGCCCCACAGTGCGACGCAGGCGACGACACCGCAGACCGCGTCGAGCACGAGCAGGCCCGTGGCCGGGTAGCCGTCCGGCCCCTTCGCGGCCGCGAAGAAGATCCCGACGCCGCCGGCCACACTCACGACGATGGCCGCCACGTCGGCGCACCAGTCGCGGACGGTCCGAGCTGCCCCGGCGGACGGATCCTCCGGGGGCGCGACGGCGACCGCACTCTGCACGAGGCCCACCCTAGGAGTGCCGAGCACCGTGCGCGTCCACCGAAGGTCGCCCTCGTCCGGTCCGAAAGCAGGGGGCCATGACGGGGGAACGCAGTCGGACGTCGCCCCGGGTACCGACCGGCGGCCGATGCGGCCCCCGTGCCGAGCGGGCAGCGTGGAGGTCATGATCACAGCTAACGGATTGTCCAAGACCTACGGCCACGCGGCCGTCGTCGACGACGTCTCTTTCACCTGCCAGCCCGGCACCATCACCGGTTTCCTGGGCCCCAACGGCGCCGGAAAGTCCACGACCCTGCGCATGGTCACAGGGCTGACCCACCCCGACTGCGGGTCGTCGACGGTGGCCGGCCGGCCGTTCGTCGAGCTGCCGAACCCGTCCCGCGTCCTGGGCACCCTGCTCGACCCGAGCGCCATGCACTCCGGACGCAGTGGCCGGGCCACCCTGCAGATCGCCGCGCGGATGGCGGGAGTCCCGGACGCCCGGGTCGGGGAGCTGCTCGACCTCGTCGGCCTACCGGCGAGTGCCGGTGACAAGCGCGTCGGCTCCTACTCGCTGGGCATGCGGCAGCGTCTCGGCATCGCCCAGGCCCTGATGGGTGATCCCGTCGCGCTGATCCTGGACGAACCGGCCAATGGGCTCGACCCCGACGGCATCGCCTGGATGCGTCACCTGCTGCGCACGTTCGCCGACCGTGGCGGCACGGTGTTGCTGTCCAGTCACCTGCTGCACGAGGTGCAGGCCACCGTCGACCACCTGGTCGTCATCGCGGGCGGGTCGGTCGTGGCGTCCGGACCGATGGCCGAACTGCTCGCCTCGTCGACGACGATCGTCGGCGGGCCCGACCGTGCCGCGCTCGCGGCCCTGCTCCGGTCCGCCGGTGCCGTCTGGACCGAGAACGCCGACGGCGCGTTCGTCGTCGACAGCTCCGACGGCCTCGACCGTGAGTGCCTCGCCCGCCTCGCCCTGGACCGGCAGGTGCTGGTCACCGAGCTGCGGGCCGGTGACTCGACCGGTCTCGAGGACCTCTTCTTCTCGCTCACCCACTCGACGAATGTGGAGGTTGCGGCATGAGCGCCACGACACTCAACGTCCAGACCCCGACGACGCTCCCCTCCGGAGCCGACCGAACGATCGCCTTCGGGCGACTCGTCCGCGTCGAGCTGGGCAAGGCCACCGACACCCGCGCGGCCCGCTGGCTGCTCGGCCTGACGGTGGCGGCGACTCTCGCCCTGGCCCTGACGCTGCTGTTCCTGCCGAACGACGACGACCAGAAGCAGCTGACCTACCTGCAGTTCACCGCGCTGGCGCTCTCGACCCTGTTGCCCGTCGCGACGATCATGACCGTGACCAGCGAGTGGTCGCAGCGCACCGTGCTGACCACGTTCATCCAGGAACCTCGGCGGGCCCGTGTCGTTCTGGCCAAGGTCGCGGCCACGATGCTGATGGCGCTCGTGGCCGTCGGGTTCGGTGCGGTCGTGACCGCGGTGACGGTCGGGATCGCGAACGCGGTCGGACGAGACGTCGCGGCGAACCTCGGGGTCGGTGACGGCATCGGCTACGTCCTGTTCATCGTCGCCAACGTGGCCATGGGCGTGGCGCTGGGCGCGCTGCTGCAGAACACCGCGGCCGCGATCGTCGTCTTCTTCGTCGTCCCCGTCGCCTTCGGGATCATCGGCTCGTTCGCCGGCTCGGTCACCCGGTGGATCGACCCGGGCACCACCTTCAACTGGATGGTCGACGGCGACTGGCACGGCCACGGACTGCGCATCGTGGCCTCGGCCGTGCTGTGGATCGGGCTGCCCCTGGCCGCCGGACTGGTCCGCACGGTGCGGCGCGAGATCACCTGAGAAGCTACGACGCCGGATGCATTCGGCGCGCCGCGGTGTTGTCCCGGGCGGCCACGAACCGCAGTCGAAGGGACACACAGCATGGCACCGCAGCTCGGACGCATCGGCATCTGGAGGCACGTCAGCGCTCTCTCGGGACCGTTCGCGAAGCAGATCGAGGATCTCGGCTACGGCGCGATCTGGATCGGTGGGTCGCCCGACGGCGAGCTGGCGATCGTGGACGAGCTGTTGGCCTCGACCGAGCACCTCGTCGTGGCCACCGGGATCGTCAACATCTGGAAGGACGATGCGCAGACGGTCGCCGCGTCGCACCGACGGATCACCGCCGCGCACCCCGACCGGTTTCTGCTCGGCATCGGCGTCGGCCACCCGGAGGCCACGACCGACTACTCGCATCCCTACCGCAACTTCGTCGAGTACCTCGACGTGCTCGACGCCGAGGGCGTGCCGAAGGACGAGCGGGTGCTGGCCGCGCTGGGCCCGAAGGTGTTGCGGCTGGCGGCCGAGCGCAGCGCCGGCGCGCACCCCTACCTCGTCCCGCCCGAACACACCCGTCAGGCCCGCGAGATCCTGGGCGACGGCGTGCTGCTGGCCCCGGAACAGAAGGTCGTCCTCGACACCGACCCCGAGCGGGCCCGCTCGGTGGGTCGTCCGGCCGTCGACAACCCCTACCTGGGCCTGACCAACTACGTCAGCAACCTGCAGCGCCTGGGCTGGAGCGCTGCCGACCTCACCCGCCCGGGCAGCGACGCGCTCATCGACGCCCTCGTCGGGCACGGCGATGCCGTGACCGCCGCGGCGCGCGTGCGGCAGCATCTCGATGCCGGGGCCGACCACGTACCGGTGCAGCTGCTCACCGCGCCGGGCGTCGACGCGCTGCCGCAGTACCGGGCGCTGGCCGAGGTCCTGCTGCCCTGACGGTCGGTCAGCCGCGGGGCCACGCCACGATCTCGTCGTAGGCCCGGCGCCGGTCGCGGCCGGTCAGGGCGGACAGCGCCTTCGCTGCCGTCCGGGTGGCGACGCCGTCGGCGAGCAGCGCGTCGATCGCGGCCCGGACCGCGGGGTCGACGGCGTCGTCCGGCTCGCGCGCGTCGAAGCAGAGTGCGACGTCGGCGCTGCTGGGCAACGTGGGCCGTTCACCGTCCTCGACGCGGGCGGGGTGAACGAAGTCCTGGGCGACGACGCACGCGCTGGTGCCGCGCAGCTCGCGCGCCCTGTCGAGCACGTCGTCGAGTTCGGCGGCCCGGGCCACGACGACGAGCCGGGCCGCGGCCGAGGTGGTACGCAGGGCGGTCCGGATGTCGGTGGAGGGATCGGCGACGACGAGCGGGCCGCCGCTCGGGGAGGCTGCGGCCACGGCCAGGCGCGGGCCGAGGCCTACAACCTCGATGCGCGCGGGACGCGGAGCCCGGGGCAGGTCGGCGGTGGCGATCACCAACGTCCGTCCTGCACCGGATGCCGGACCGAGCGCGTCGACCAGCCGGCGGGCGCCGTCGTCCTGGGCGATTAGCACGCCGGCGCGCCGGTGCTCGGCACGCAGCCGGGCGTCGGGTGCGGCGAGGTTCGGATCGGCTGCGTAGAGCACGGTCGTGGGCCGGTCGTCGGCTACGGCGATCACGTCGACGGTGACGAGCGCGCCCCGGTCCTGCAGGGCCAGCACGAGCTCGCGGGGCAGATCGGCGGACGAGGCGCTCGCGCCGGTGGCGAAGGTGCCGGGGCGGTGCAGAGGACTGCGGCGGATCACCACCGGTCCGGACGGGTCCCAGGAGGAGTTGGCGTCGGCGTCCAAGCTGAAGCGGGCATCGCCGATACTGACGCGGATCCGAACCCGCCCGGCCATCGGCTCGGCCGGTTCGGGCTCGCTGCCGACCGCGATGACGCACGTGGCGCGTGCTGTGATCTCCGCGTCGGGCGACAGCTCGAGGGTCTTCGCGTGCGTCGCCCGGACGCAGGGGTGTCCCCGCCCGACGAATCGCACGGCGTCAGGGTAGCCCGGCGTCCGGAGCCCGCAGTTGATCACCATGGGCCGCCGGGCACCCGGCGGGCTCTACGCTGGCGCCCGTGCGGCAGGTCATCGGCAAGCGGACGCTCGACCTCGGCGCCGCCGGTTTCGCCGCCCTGCGCGCGCCCTACGAGCACGTCGTCCTCGACCTCGGCACCGGCGACGGCAAGCACGTGCTCTCCGTGGCCCGCGAACGCCCGGACGCGCTCGTCGTCGGGGTCGACGCCAGCCCCGACGCGATGCGCAAGGTCGCGGCGCGGGCCGCGCAGAAGCCGGCCAAGGGCGGGACGCCGAACGCGGTGTTCGTCTGGGCGTCGGCCGAGCGGCTGCCCGGCGAGTTGGCCGGCGTCGACGAGGTGCACGTCCTGATGCCCTGGGGCAGCCTGCTGCGCGCGCTCACTCTCACTGAGCAGAGCGTTCTGCTCGGTGTGACTGAGCGCTGCCGGCCGGGGGCACGGTTCCTCGTCACGCTCAACCTGCACGCCTGGCGCCCGCCGGTGCCGGAGGTCGGTGCCGCGCCCGAGCCCACGCCCGATGCCATCGACACCCTTGCCGCGCAGTACGCCCGCGCCGGCTGGCACCTCGACGACGCCCACTACGCCCCCGACGACGAACTCGCCCGGCTCGGCACGAGCTGGACCAAGCGGCTCGGGTCGACGCGCGACGAGCTTGCCGTCCTCACGCTGGGCGGCACGATCGACTACCGCGGAAACTGACGGCAGTACTCGTAGAGCGCCATCGACGTCGCGGTGGCCACGTTGTAGGAGTACGGCAGGCCCCACACCGGGATCTCGACGCACTCGTCGAGCAGCGCCAGCTCGTCGTCGGACAGGCCGGCCCGTTCGTTGCCGATCACCAACGCCGTCCGGCGCTCGAACGGGTAGTGGTGCAGGTCCGTCGAGTTCGTCGTCTGCTCGAGCCCGACCAGCCGGTAGCCGTCGGCGCGCAGCGACCGCAGCACCGGCGGCAGGGAGTTGCGCACCTCCAGCTGCACCTGCTCGGCGCCGTCGCGGGCGATGGTGCGGTCGAGCCGGGCGTGCCCGCACACGATCATGCGACACACTCCGCAGCACCCGGCCGTCCGGGCGATCGTCGAGAGGTTCACGTTGCTGCGCATCGGCGCGCACGCGAGCACCAACTCCCGCGGTGCTGACAACGCTGTCGGCGGCCGGTGCCGCACCTGTTCGAAGGTCACGACGGCAGCGCCTGCCACGCTGCGCGAGCGTCGGCTGCCCACTCGCCGTGCCGTCGCGCGAACAACGACGCCGCGACGACACCGCTCCACGGCTCGGGCAGCAACTCGTCGGGCAGCAGCGGGTCGATCCAGGGGAACCGCCGCCAGGCGTGCACGAGCTCGACCGTCGACACGAGCGGGTCGCCGGCGGACGGCACCGAGAAGCGGGCGATGAACTCCTCGTACTCGGCCTCGATCGCGGCGAGGTCCCAGGACTGCCGCACGAGCTCGGTCAGCCGCCCGCGGCCCTGATGCCCGGCCACGAACACCTGCGCGTCGTCGAGCAGCCCGGCCTGCTCGAGGGCGGCCTCGACCTCGGGGATCCGGTCGGCGTGCGTGCTCACCCACACGCCCGGCGCAGGACTGCCCAGGCCCGCCCCCGCCAACCGGGTACGCAGCAGGTGCCGGGTCGGCCGCTCGCTCTCGGGGGTCCGGGCCAGGACGAGCAGCCACCGACCGTCCCACCCGCTCGACGCACCCGTGAAGCCGTAGATGCGTTCGGTGCCCTCGACGAGCAACCGGTGCGCCGACGGCGTCAATGTCCAGCGGGTGCGCCGCCCGACCCGTTCGGAGACCAGGAAGCCGTCGCCGGCCGTGCGCATCAGCGCCTGCCGGATCGCCTTCTCCTCCACACCCAGCCGGGCGAAGACGTCGATGAACGACGACGTCCAGGCCGTGCCGCCGCCGGGCAGCACGAACTCGCCCAGCACCGTGAACAGCTGGCCGCGGGCACTGTCGGACCCGGCCGCGTGCCGCCGCGAGATCGTCGGTGCCGTCGGAGAGCCCACCAGGACATGCTACGAACAAGCCATGCTCGACGGCCGCACTCTGATCGACGTCCACCTGCACCCCGCACCCCTGCGCAGCCTGAAGATGGACTGGGCGACGTGGGTCCAGGACTTCGACTCACCCGACGTCCGCAGCCTCTATCGCGACGACGGCACCGTCGACGCCGTGCGCTTCGACGCCATGCTGGCGGCCGAGGGCGTCGACGCCGCGGTCGTGCTCGCCGAGTACAGCCCGCGGGTCACGGGCCTGCAGACCGTCGAGGACATGGCCGCGCTCGCCGGCCCGCGGGTGCACTTCGCGGCGAACGTCAACCCGCACCTGCATCACCCGATCGAGGACGAGCTGGCCCGGCAGCTCGAGCTCGGCGCCGTCGCGCTGAAGGTGCATCCAGTCCATGGCGGCTTCCCGGTCAACCATCGCGCGCTGTACCCGGCGTACGCGATGTTGCAGGAACGCGGCCTGCCCCTGGTCGTGCACTGCGGCACCTCGACGTTCCCCGGCGCGCTGAACCAGTTCGGCGACCCGATCGCGATCGACGACCTGCTGCGCGACTTCCGCCGCCTGCACATCGTGCTCGCGCATGGCGGCCGCGGCTGGTGGTACGACGCCGCCGCGTTCCTGGCGCTGGCCCACGAGCACGTCTGGATCGAGCTGTCGGGGCTGCCACCCAGCCGGTTGCAGACCTACTACGCACGGCACAGCTGGCCGCGCCTCACCCGCAGGATGATCTTCGGGACGGACTGGCCGGGCATCCCCGGCATCGCCGCCAACGCACGCGCCGTCGCCGCCCTGTGCCCCGACGACGAGACGGCCGACCTCGTGCTGGCCGGCAACGCGCAGCGCGTCTACGGCCTCGATCCGGTCAGCAGATAATCGCCCATGGACGAGCCCGAGCTGGTGCTGCGCTCCGCCCGGGGTCGCGGCGTGCTCGCCGCGACCATCCTGGGCAGCGGAATGGCGCAGCTCGACGGCACGGTCGTCAACGTCGCGCTACCCCGGATCGGACGCGACCTCGGCGCCGGGCTCACCGCGCTGCAGTGGACGGTCAACGCCTACACGCTGACGCTCGCCGGCTTGCTGCTGCTCGGCGGCTCGCTGGGCGACCGGCTCGGCCGGCGCAAGGTGTTTGTCGTCGGCGTCGTCTGGTTCACGATCGCCTCGGCCGGCTGCACGCTGGCGCCCGAGCCGGCCACGCTGATCGCGATGCGCGCCCTGCAGGGGGTGGGCGCCGCGCTGCTGACGCCGGGTTCGCTGGCGATCCTCGAATCGGTGTTCCGCCAGGAGGACCGCGCCGCGGCCGTCGGGTCGTGGTCGGGCCTGGGCGGCGTCGCCACCGCGATCGGCCCGGTGCTCGGTGGCCTGCTCGTCGGCGTGGCGCCCTGGGGGTGGCGCCTCGTCTTCCTGATCAACGTGCCGCTCGCCGCGGTCGTCGTCACCCTCGCCCGGCGCTACATCCCGGAGACCCGCGACGATCAGGCCACCGGGCGGCTCGACGTCCCCGGTGCCCTGCTCGCCGCGACCGGGCTGGCGCTGACCGTCTACGCGCTCACCGAGGGGCCGGCGCAGCGCTGGCCGACCCCGCTCGTCGCCTGCCTGGTCGCCGGCCTGCTCGTGCTCGGGGCGTTCGTCGTCGCCGAGGCCCGCGAGAAGCACCCGATGATGCCGCTGAGCCTGTTCCGCGACCGCGAGTTCACGGCCGCGAACCTGGTCACGTTCGTCATGTACGGCGCGCTGGGCGGGGCGCTGTTCCTCATCCCCGTCCAGCTGCAGCGGGTGTCCGGGTACGCACCCGTCGAGGCGGGCAGCGCGCTGCTGCCGATCACCGCGGTGATGCTGCTGCTGTCGGCGCGGATGGGGCGGCTCGCGCAGCGAATCGGGCCGCGCTGGCCGATGACCGTCGGCCCGATCGTCGCCGGCGCCGGCCTCGCGCTGCTGACCCGCGTCGGAGCGCACGCCGACTACGTCACCGATCTGCTGCCCGCCCTGCTGGTCTTCGCGCTCGGCCTGTCGGCCACCGTCGCGCCGCTGACCGCGACCGCGCTGGCCTCGGCGCCGGCCCGCCAGGTCGGTGTCGCGTCGGCGGTGAACAACGACATCGCCCGCGTGGCTTCCCTGCTCGCCGTCGCGGTCCTGCCCGGCGCCGCCGGCATCACGCCTGCCGCGTACGCCCACCCCGCCGAGCTGTCGACCGGGTTCCACCACGCCGTGCTCATCGCCGCCGCCCTGGCCGCGCTCGGCGGTCTGCTGTCGGCGCTGCTCGTACGCAGGAAAGCGGAGCCCGACGTGCCGACGTCCGGCAGGTCGCCCGCGTGCGCCGCCTGCCCGATCCTGACGCCCCCGATCCTGACGCCCCGGGCCAGGGGCTGAAACGCACGGCCAGAGCGTCGCGCTCGCGGCTGGAGAACATCCGGCCCTGACCACTACCCGCCGGACCGCCGTTCCTGCGCGGCCCGCTCGCGTTGCGCGGCCACCTCGAGGGTCGGCGCGGTGCCACCGGCCACGGCCGGTACCCACCAGCGGTCGCCGTCGTCGCGCGGATGGTCCGGATACGTGCGCCAGGCCTCGACCAGCAGGCCGTCCAGCCGGCGCCGCAGCTCGGAGTCGACCTCGACCGGGTCGTCGTCGGGTGCGGTGAGGATCGGCTCGCCGATCAGGATCAGCACGGCCTTGCCCCGTCGCAGGCTGTAGTGCCTGTCGACGGTAAAGGTGCGCTGCGGCGCCCACAGCACCACCGGGATCAGTGGCACCCGCTCGCGGACGGCCAGCGTCGCCGCGCCGAGCTTGAAGGACTTCAGCGTGAACGAGCGAGAGATCGTCGCCTCGGGGAAGACGCCGACGAGCTGCCCGTCGGCGAGGGCGCGCGCGGCCCGGCGGTAGGCGGCGGCCCCGCTCGTGCGGTCGACCGGGATGTGTCCCATCGCGCGCATCAACGGCCCGGCCACGCCGTGCTCGAAGACCGACTTCTTGGCCATGAAGCGGATCAGCCGCCGGCGTCGTGACCCGGCCAGCCCGACGAACGTGAAGTCCAGGTAGCTGAGGTGGTTGCTGGCCAGCACCGCGGGGCCGGTCGTCGGGATCGAGGACTCCCCGCGCACCTGCAGGCGCAGCCCGAGCACCCGGAACATGAGCTTGAAGACCCGGATCACCGATCGGTAGACCCCGTCGTTCGCTGACACGTCGGGCTCAGCCGCGGCGGAAGAACATCGGCAGGCACGCGGCCGCGACGACCAGGGCGATGCCGAACGCCAGCGACGCGAACAGGCCCAGCAGCACGCCCAGCACCAGCAGCGTCCCAGCGGTGCCGAGCACCACCGACGACTGCGGACGATTGCTCATGTCACCCCTCACCCCGTTCGTTCCCCGCACGATAGTGCCGCACCGGGCCTCCCGGGCGGGCGCGCTACCCGGGTTCGGACAGGGACACCGCGAAGTCGCCGGCCGGGTCGGTCCACCAGTGCGTCAGCCGTAGCCCGGCCGTGGCCAGCTCGCCCGTGACGGTCTCCTGCCGGAACTTCGAGGAGATCTCGGTGCGGAGCTCCTCGCCCGCCGCGAAGGACACCGACAGCCCGAGCCGCCGAACCTCGACGACCTGCTCGCGCACGGACCGCAGCCGCATCTCGATCCGTTCGCGGTCGGCGTCCCAGACCGCCCGGTGCTCGAAGGCGTCGAGGTCGAAGTCGGCCTCGAGGTCACGGTTGACGACGCGCAGAACGTTCTTGTCGAACGCGGCCGTGACGCCCTGGGCGTCGTCGTAGGCGTCGACGAGCCGATCGACCGACTTCACCAGATCAGTGCCGAGCAGGAAGGCATCACCGGGCTGCATGATCGCCCGGACGTCGGCGAGGAACCGACGACGCTGTGCCGGGTCGAGGTTGCCGATCGTCGAACCGAGGAAGGCGATCAGCCGGCGGGGGTGGCGCGGCAGCTCGCCGAGGTGCTTCTCGAAGTCGCCGACCACAGGCTCGACCGAGACACCCGGGAACTCGCCGGCCACCGCGGCGCTGGCGTCCTTGAGCACGGCCGGGTCGACGTCGAAGGGGACGAAGCTGGTCAGCGTCCCCGCGTCGTGCAGCGCCCGCAGCAGCAGCCGCGTCTTCTCCGACGTCCCGCTGCCCAGCTCCACGAGCGACCGCGCGGCGCTGGCCGCGGCGATGTCGGCGGCGTTCGCCTCGAGGATCGCCCGCTCGGCGCGCGTGGGGTAGTACTCGGGCAGCCGGGTGATCTCGTCGAACAGCTCGCTGCCGCGCGCGTCGTACAGATACTTCGACGGCAGCGTCTTCGGCGTCGCCGTCAGGCCGGCGCGAACATCGGCCGCCAGTTGCTCGGTCAGCGCGCCGGGGTCGAGAAATACATCCATCAGTTGTCCTCCAGGTTGGTGATTGTCACGCCCGCGGGCGTGACCTCGATCAGGTGGTGATCAGGCACGTCGACCCAGCGCGGGTCGTCGTCCCAGGGTTCGCTGGCGACGACCACGCCGTCGGGCTCGACGAGGTAGCTGAGCTCGTCGCCCCAGGTGAGGCCGACGATGCGCCGGCCGTCGGTCATCAGCAGGTTGAGGTAGGCGTCCGGGTCCTGTCGGGCGACCGAACGGACGGTGTCGACGACGTTCGTCGCACCGGCAGCGAAGACGTGCGCGGCGAGCACCGCCGAGTCGCACGTCGACTCGGCGTCCGGGTGCGGCGGCACGGCGGCCCGCGAGACCCGGCCGTTGTGCGAGAGCAGCCAGCTGCCATCGGTGAACGGCGCCGCCGCGGTCTCGTCCATCGGCATGCCGAACGTCGCCGAGCGCACCGCGGCAAGCACCGAGCCCGAGGTCAGCACGGGGGCCAGGGAGGCGAAGGACGCCTCGCCCCACAGCGGTCGGGACGAGCGCCAGCGCCGCACCTGACCTGCTGCGTCGTGGAAGCCGACGCCCCAGCCGTCGGCGTTGACGACGCCCCGTTTCTGGCGACGCGGCGCGTAGGACTGCTGCAGCAGGCCGGCCGGTGGGTCGAGCACCAGCGACGAGACCGTCCGCGGCGCACCCAGCCACGCGAGGTGCCTACACATCGGGTGGCACATCCCACGCCAGCCGCACGCCGCTGAAGATCTGCCGGCGGATCGGCAGGTCCCAGTTGCGCAGCGACGGACGCACCGCGGCGGCGTCGACCGCCCACGAGCCGCCGCGCAGCACCCGGAAGTCGCCGCCGAAGAACGGCGCGGAGTACTGCCCGTAGAGCATCGGGACGAACCCCGGCCAGGCCTCGAACCTCGACGAGGTCCACTCCCAGACGTCACCCATCAACTGCTCGACCCCGTAGGCCGACGCCCCCGCCGGGTACGCGCCGACCGGCGCGGGCCGCAGCGACTTCCCGCCCAGGTTCGCAAGCTCCGGCGTCCACTCCGCCGCACCCCACGGCCGGCGACGCCGCTCACCCCGCTCGGGGTCCCAGACGCACGCCTTCTCCCATTCCTGCTCGGTGGGTAATCGTGCGCCGGCCCAGCTTGCGTAGGCCGCAGCCTCGTGGAAGCAGACATGCTGCACCGGCTCGTCGACGGGCAGGTCCTCGACCGCGCCGAAACGCACCCGAGCGGCACCGTCGGGCGTCCAGAACTGCGGCCTGCGCAGGTCGGCCGCCACGCGGTGCGCCCACCCCGCCGCCGACCACCAGCGGGGCTCGTCGTAGCCGCCGGCCCCGACGAAGCGGCGGTACTCGCCGTTGGTCACCGGTACCCGCCCGATGCGGAAGGCAGGCAGGTCGACGACGTGCGCCGGCCGCTCGTTGTCGAGCGAGGACGGCTCGTCGGCCGCATCGACGCCGAGCACGAACTCACCCGCAGGGACGAGCACGCCGTCGTGCGGCAGCGAACGGCCGGCCGGCAGCGGCGTCCCGGCACCCAGGATCGGCGATCCGTCGCGCAACTGGTGCGTGGCCAGCATCGTCTCGACGTGCATCTGCTCGTGCTGCTCGACCATCGCGAACGGGAACAGTGCGTCCTCGGGCACGCGCTCCAGTTCGTCCAGCACCCGCCCGCGGACGTCGGCGAGGAAGCGTCGCGCCTCGGCGGGCGACAGCAGCGGCAGGTCGACGCGGGTCGCCCGCGGGTTCTCGAACGCGTCGTATAAGCGCTCGACGGCCCGGGGCAGCACGCCCTGCGCCGCCGCATCACCCCCGCGCAGCAGCCACAGGTCCTCCTGCTGGCCGATGTGCGCGAGGTCCCAGACCAGCGGGCTCATCAGGGGGCTGTGCTGGTGGGTCAGCTCGGCGTCGTCGAACCCGGTCAGGGCCGCGGTGCGCTGCCGCGCCCGCTCGAGGCCGCGGGCGGTGTCGTCACGCACGGGCCTGCTCCAGCAGAGCGGTGAGCGGGTCGGTGGCCGCGGCGCGCTCGCGCACCTCGTCGCCGGGGGTGCGTCCGGCGGCGACCAGTTCTGCGTACGCGTCGACGCGGTCGTGCAGCTCGGGCGGGCTGTGCCGTACCGCGATGTCGACGCACGCGGTGGCCGCGGCGTGCAGCGTCCGGTCGGCGAGGCCCTCGCGCGCGGCCGTCTGCCAGGCGTCGTGGACGGGCTCGCAGGCCGCAGCCGCCTCGTCGGCCGCGACCGGGTCGTCGATCAGCACAGCGACGATCGTGGCCAGCGCCGGCCACCACCGGTCGGGGACGGCGTCGAGGCAACGCAGTTCCAGGTAGCCGCGCGGGCGCACCGGTGGGAACAGCGTGGTCAGGTGGTAGTCGAGGTCGGGGATGCCCGGCGGTCGCCCGAGCGGCGCGCGACCGGCCAGCCAGTCGCCGAACGACGCGCCGGTGGTCACCGGCCGGGAAGCGCCGCCGTCGGCCTCGTCGCGGACGAGCATCAGCGGCGCGTCGAGGGCGTAGTCGGCCCAGGCCCGGGCCGGATCGGCTCCGGACACCGGTGCGGTCCGGCGCCCGTCGATGCCGTGCCACGCCTGCTGGCGCATCGAGTGCCAGCCCGACGCCGACCCGGCGAGCAGCGGCGAGCAGGCCGACACCGCGACGAAGACCGGCCCCAGGTCGTGGATTCGGCCCGTCCGCTCGGCCCAGCCGGCGCGCGGCCCGGCGTCGAGGTTGACCTGCAGCGCTGCGGTGGCGGTCATCATCGCCAGCCCGGGGTCGACGCACCCGCGTGCCTCGAAGTGGCGCTCCATCGCCAGGTAGCGCCGGCCGGGGTTGATCCGATGCACCTCGCGGGCCGGGTCGGTGCCCAGCGGCGCGGCGCCGAGCCCGACGTCGAGCAGCGCGGCCCGCAACACGGCACGGTCGGCCTCCAGCGACGCGACCGAGCCGGCAACGCCGCGCACCGGGGGCGTCGACAGCTCGATCTGGCCGCCCGGTTCGAGCGTCACGCTGCTGCCGGACGGCATGGCCGGCAACCCGGTCACGACGTCCTGGATCCGGTCCCAGTCGGGTCGCTGCCGGGGATCCGCGAGATCGACGAGGTGCATCTCGAGTTCGAGTCCCACCAGCCCGGATCGGGCCGGGGTCTCGGTCAGGGCGGCCTCGACGACGTGCGCCCGCGCAGCGGACAACGGGTCGCGGGCGATGTGCAGCGGATCGTCGTCGGTACAGGACGGAACGGCCAACTCGGCGCTCATGCGCCCCCTCCAGGTCCGGACCGGTCGCACTGGTGCGACCGCGGGTCGGTGCGGGGGCGGCCATGCTGCGGCCGTCCTCGTACTGCGTTGATGAAGCTGTTCAAGTGTTGCCCATCGTCCGATATCAGCCAAACCGGGCGACTCTCGACCCTTGCCTGTTGATCCGACACAGGACACACTCACATCTCCCGCACATCTAAGGAGCGCGCGTGCGCAGAGTGATCTCGATCCTGACGGCCCTGGTGGCTACCGCCGCGCTGGCCGCCGTGCCCGCCGCGGCGCAGACCCGCAGCGCGTCGTCGCCGGCGTCGACGGGTTTTCAGCCCGCGCCGATCGCCTGGCACGCCTGCTCCGATGCCTCCCTCAAGCAGCTCGGCGCCCAGTGCGGGTACCTCACGGTGCCGATGGACTACCTGCACCCGACGGGGACGAAGATCAAGATTGCGGTCTCGCGGCTGCTGCACAAGAGCACGGCGGCGAACTACCAGGGCGCCATGTTCACCAACCCCGGTGGCCCGGGCGGCTCGGGACTCGGTCTCGTGGTCCTCGCGCAGTACGTCCCGAACCACGTCGGCGACGACTACGACTGGTACGGCTTCGACCCCCGCGGCGTGGGTGCGAGCATCCCGTCACTGAGCTGCAACGCCAAGTACTTCACCGGCGACCGGCCGCCGTACACGCCCAAGACCTCTAACCCGAAGAACTCCGCCGCGTACCGGGCCTGGATAAAGCGCTCGAAGGCCTACGCCGCAGCCTGCGCCAAGGCCCCGGGGCACGCCCTGTTCAAGCACGTGCGCACGACCGACACCGTCGCGGACATGGAGAGCCTGCGCAAGGCCATCGGCCAGCAGCAGATCAACTACTACGGCTTCTCCTACGGCACGTACCTCGGTTCGGTGTACGCCTCGGTGCACCCCGGCCGGGTCCGGCGGTTCGTCCTGGACAGCACGGTCGACCCCCGGCACGCCTGGTACCAGTCCAACCTCGACCAGGACGTCGCGTTCCAGAAGACCTTCGACGTCTACTTCCGCTGGCTGGCGAAGTACCACAGCGTCTACCACGTCGGAAACACCTACAAGCAGGTCCGGACGAAGTACCTGGCCACGATCGCCAAACTCGACCGGCACGCCGCGCGGGGTTTCCTGGGCGGCGACGAGCTGATCGACGACTTCACCTCGGCCGGCTACTACGTCTACGGCTGGGAGGACATCGCGGCGGCGTACTCGGCCTACCTGAACAAGAACAACCCCAAGCCGCTGATCGACATGTTCAAGTCCGCGAACCCCACCACCGCGGGCGGCGACAACGGGTACGCGCTCTACCTCGGCACCCAGTGCACCGACACCCAGTGGCCGCGCAGCCAGCACCGCCTCGACGCCGACAGCAGCCGCCTGAACAAGAAGTACAACTACTTCACCTGGTCGAACGCCTGGTTCAACGGCCCCTGCGCCTACTGGAAGTTCCCGGCGCACCACCTGGTCAAGGTCTCGGGCAGCAAGGTGCACGTCAAGATCCTCATGATCGACGAGACGCTCGACGCCGCGACCCCGTACGAGGGCAGCCTCTACGTGCGCACGCTGTTCCCGAGCGCATCGCTCATCGAGGGCCGTAATGGCACCACACACGCCGGTTCGCTCAGCGGTGTCGCATGCACCGACAACGCCGTCGCGACCTACCTCGCCACCGGCGTGACGCCCGCCCGGCGCAGTGGCAACCGATCCGACAAGGTGTGTCCGCCGGTGCCCCAGCCGAACCCGCTCGTCCACGCCGACGCGACGACCGGCGGCGCCGCCCGCGCGGCTGTGCTGCAGCGGGTGTTGACGCAGGCGCAGCTGCGCTGACCTAACCTGACGCCGTGGCGACCACCGCAGTAGGGATTGCCGCCGACGTCCGGGCCGGCCGCTCCACCGCGCGCGCCGCGGTGGAGCAGAGCCTTGCGCGCATCGAGGACACCGCGCATCTCAACGCCTGGCAGCGGGTCCGGGTGTTCGAGGCACTGCGTGAGGCCGACGAGGTCGACACGCGCGCCGATCGCAGCACGCTCGCGCTGGCCGGCGTCCCCATCGCGATCAAGGACAACGTCGCGGTGGCCGGCCAGCCCCGGCGCAACGGCTCGCTCGCCACGGCCGACGCGCCGCAGCGCACCGATCACGAGATCGTGCGGCGGTTGCGGGCGGCCGGCGCGGTGGTCGTCGGTACGACGCGGGTACCCGAGCTGTGCGTCTTCGGGACCACGGACTCGAGCTTCGGGATCACCCGCAACCCGTGGGATCCCGACCGGACTCCCGGTGGCTCGTCGGGCGGCTCGGCAGCGGCGGTCGCCGCCGGTGCGGTGCCGGTGGCCCACGGCAACGACGGCATGGGCTCGATCCGGATCCCGGCCGCCTGCTGCGGGCTCGTCGGGATCAAGCCCGGCACCGGCGTGGTGCCGCGCGATCTCGGCAGCGGCTGGTTCGGGATGGCCGAGAACGGCCCGCTCGCCACCACGGTCGCCGACGCAGCGCTCGTGCTGTCGGTGTTGGCCGACCGCCCCGGACTCGCCGCGCCGCCGGACCCCGGCCGGTTGCGCATCGCGGTGTCGACCGCGGTGCCGATGGTCGGCGGTGCGCTCGACGAGCAGTGGCGCGACGTCACCCGTCTGATCGGCGAGGTGTTGCACGGCCGGGGGCACCTCGTCGAACCGGCAGATCCGCCCTACGGCCAGCTGCTCGGCCTGTCCGAGCTGGCGCGCTGGACGGCCGGCACCGAACTCGACGCCCGGCTGACTCAGGACCGCACCAAACTCGCCGTGCGCACCGACCGGCACGCCGCGGCCGGGCGGTGGGTGTTGCGGCTGGGATTCCCGCACGAGCGCGGCCGCCTGCAGTGGCTGCACCGCGCCGAGCGCTTCTTCGCCGACCACGACGTCCTGCTCACGCCCGCGCTGGCGCAGCAACCGGTGCGCGCCCGGGCGTGGGCCGAGCGCGGCTGGCTGACCAACGTGTGGTCGAACTCCCGCTACGCGCCCTTCGCCGCGCCCTGGAACCTCGCCGGTTGGCCGGCGATGACCGTCCCCGCCGGGCTCGACACCGATGGTCTGCCGCTCGCTGTCCAGCTCGTCGGCAGGCCCGGCGCCGAGGCGCAGCTGCTGGCGTTGGCCGCCCAGATCGAACGCGTCCGGCCCTGGCCGCGCACCGCGCCGGTCGAGCGCACGACGCGTCACGGCTGACGCCTGCCACTCGTCGCTCGAACATGGCAGGGTCGGGGCACCCCGCCCCACAGGACGACCACTCGGAAGGTGCTTGCATGTCCGACCTCGCCGGCCTGCCCCGCGACGATGCCAGCGTCCGCCTGCTCGACCGCGCGCACGTCTTCCACTCCTGGTCGGCGCAGGCGCTCATCGACCCGTTGCCCATCGCGAGCGCGCAGGGGTCCTACTTCTGCGACTACGAGGGGCGCCGCTACCTGGACTTCTCCAGCCAGCTGGTCAACGTCAACCTCGGGTACTCGCACCCGCGGATGATCGCCGCGATCGCCGAGTACGCCCAGCGGTTCACGACCATCTCGCCGGCGTTCGCCAACGACGCACGTAGCGAGGCCGCGCGGCTGATCGCTGAGGTCTCACCCCCGGCGCTGAACCAGGTGTTCTTCACCAACGCCGGCGCCGAGGCCAACGAGAACGCCATCCGGCTCGCCCGCCTGCACACCGGCCGCAGCAAGATCCTGGCCGCGTACCGCAGCTACCACGGCGCCACGCACGCCTCGATCGCGCTCACCGGCGACCCGCGCCGGTGGGGCAGCGAGCCCGGCGCGATCCCCGGCATCGTCCACTACTGGGGGCCGTATCCCTACCGCTCGCCGTTCCACTCCGACTCACCCGAGCAGGAGACCGAACGGGCGCTGCAGCACCTGCGCGAGACGGTCATGGTCGAGGGCGCGCAGACCATCGCCGCGATCATCCTCGAGCCGGTGGTCGGCACCAACGGCATCCTGGTGCCGCCGCCGGGCTACCTCGAGGGCGTGCGGCAGATCTGCGACGACACCGGCATCCTGCTGATCAGTGACGAGGTCATGGCCGGGATGGGCCGCTGCGGCGAGTGGTGGGCGGTCGATCACTGGAACGTCGAGCCCGACCTCATCACCTTCGCCAAGGGCATCAATTCCGGCTACGTCCCGCTCGGCGGTGTGGTCATCTCCGACGAGATCGCCGAGACCTTCGCCCGCCGCGCGTACCCCGGCGGGCTCACCTACTCCGGGCACCCGCTGGCCTGTGCGAGCGCGGTCGCGTCGATGACGATCTTCCGCGACGAGAAGATCCTCGAGAACGTCCGGACGCTCGGCGCGGACGTCGTCGAGCCGGAGCTCGCCAAGATCGCCGCGAAGCATCCGTCGGTGGGCGAGGTGCGCGGCCTGGGCATGTTCTGGGCTCTCGAACTCGTCCGCGACCGCGCCACCCACGAGCCGCTCGTCCCGTTCAACGCCGCGGGTGAGGCGGCGGCGCCGATGAACGCCTTTGCCGCGGCCTGCAAGGAGCGCGGGTTGTGGCCGTTCGTCCACTTCAACCGCACGCACGTGGTGCCTCCGTGCACGGTCAGCGCCGACGAGCTGCGCGAGGGTCTGGCCATCCTCGACGAGGCTCTCGAGGTCGCCGACGGCTACTACACCGGCAGTTGATCGGCCGTCCCCGTCAGCTCGGGGTGGGTGCGTCGGTGTGCCCGGCCCTGGACGCGATGACGCCGGCCTGGAAGCGACTCGAAGCACCCACCTGCAACATGTAATCGGCGATGTGCCGACGGCAGGTGCGCACCGAGATCGACAACCGACGCGAGATCGCCTCGTCCTTCTCGCCGTCGGCCATCAGGCGCAAAATGGCGGCGCGGGTCTGGTCGATCTCGGTCTCGTCGCCGCTCTGGCTGTGTTCACTGCGCATCACCTCGGCGAGCGGCGAGGCCTCGGCCCAGAGCTGCTCGAAGGTCGCCACCACCCAGGCGATGACGTTGCGCTCGCGCACGACGGCCAGCCGCTGGCCCCCGGGTTCCTCGGTGGGGATCGGCAGCAGCGCGACCTTGCGGTCGACGATCAGGCCACGTCCGGGGACGGACGGTGTGAGCCGTACCCGCGCGCCGTTCTGGGCGAGCTCTGTCAGGTAGGACCTCGTGGCCCGGTCACGCATCGCCACGTACTGGTAGATCGCCCGGGTCTTGATGCCGCGGCGGGAGGAGTACACGTTCGCGACCCGGGTTCGGCCGTCGATGCGGGTCGCCGCCATCCGCCCGGGCGCGATGGACAGCAGCTCCTCGGTGCAGCCGTCGGCGTAGTGCATGAGGATGTTCGCCATCGCGGTCGGATCGGAGATCACGTCGACCGCGCCGTCGGCCACCTGCTCCGACAGCGCCGTGTTCCAGTCGGGGATCAGTGCGCGCAGCGCGTCGCGCCGCTGCTCGACGGCAGCGCGCCGGGCTGCCAGTTCGAGGTCCTCGGCTCCCAGCACGGTGGCCTCGGCCAGCATCGGGCTGATCGCGCTGAGCCGGTCGCCGTCATCGAGACGCACCAAGCCCATCCGGGCCAGCCGCGCGACGGACTTGTCGATCTCGTCGACGGTCGTGCGGACGACCTGCGCGTGCTCGGCAACGCCACGACCCGGTCCGGCGAGAACCGCGCGGTACAGCGCGATGTCGCACTCCGCCAGCTCGCCGAAATCATTCATGGGCTCGGCCTCGATTCATGTCGGGCGACGCCTGCCCCGGTCGGCAAAGTTGTCAGGGGCCGGTTAGGTTTCGATCCTAAGGGTAGAATCGGCGTCGCGACCTTGCGTCCGACGACACCGTCAGACCGGTCAATCTCTTTTGACGAAAGGCACAATTATGCGCAGGATCGTCGGACGCTGGGTTGCCGTGCTCGCGGTCGTGGCCGGTGTCGGTGTCGGGGCCTCGGCTCTGCCCGCAGCGGCGGTCACGCCGGGTTCCACCGCCACAACCACCGGCACCACGTCGCCCGCGCGTGTTCAGCCGGCTGACTGGTGGCTGTAGCCAGCTGCCGGTAGGCGCCCGCATCGGGCGTCGGTCGGCTGCAAGAATTGCGTCATGGACGGCCTGACGCACGTACACAGCGGCAAGGTCCGCGATCTCTATCGCGCCGACGACGGCCGGCTGGTGATGGTGGCCAGCGACCGTCTGTCGGCCTTCGACCACATCCTCGACAGTCCGATCCCCGGCAAGGGGCGCATCCTCACGGCGATGTCCGTGTGGTGGTTCGGCCGGCTCGCCGCCGTCGTGGCCAACCACCTGCACGGTGTCGTGGACACCGACGATCCGCAGATCCCGGCCGAGTGGGTCGGTCGTGCGATCGTGTGCGAGCCGTTGCAGATGATCCCGGTCGAGGCCGTGGCGCGGGGGTACCTCGCCGGCTCCGGCCTGCTCGACTACCGCGCCACCGGCGAGATCTGCGGGGTCCCGCTGCCCGGTGGTCTGCTCGACGGCGACCGTCTGCCCGAGCCGATCTTCACCCCGGCCAGCAAGGCCGATGTCGGCGAGCACGACGAGAACGTCAGCTACGCGGCGGTGGCCGCCCAGGTGGGTGACGCGACCGCTGCCGAGCTGCGTGACACGACCTTGTGCCTCTACGCCAGGGCTGCCGAGATCGCCCGCGAGCGCGGCATCATCCTGGCCGACACCAAGCTCGAGTTCGGGCGCAGCAGTCCCGACGGCCCGCTGGTGCTCGGCGACGAGGTGCTCACCCCCGACTCGTCGCGGTTCTGGCCCGCCGACCAGTGGCAGCCCGGCCGCGCGCAGGCCAGCTTCGACAAGCAGTACGTCCGCAACTGGTTGCTGTCGCGCGAGTCCGGTTGGGATCGGCACGGCACCACCCCGCCGCCCCCGCTGCCCGACGAGGTCGTCGCCGCCACCCGGGCGCGCTATGTCGAGGCCTACGAACGCGTCACCGGCCTGTCGTTCGCCGACTGGCCGGGCACCGACTGAGCCCGCCACCCGGCTAGGCTCGGGCCGCCCGCATCAGCTTGTTCGAAGGAGTGCCCGTGGCCCGCGTGGTCGTCGACGTCGTGCTCAAGCCCGAGATCCTGGACCCGCAGGGCCAGGCCATCGCCGGCGCGCTCGGCCGCCTGGGCATCGCCGGCGTCAATGGCGTGCGCCAGGGCAAGCACTTCGAACTCGACGTCGACGATACCCTCGACGACGCCACGATCACCCGGCTCGCCGACACGCTGCTGGCCAACCCGGTCATCGAGACGTTCACGATCCACCGGGGCTGACGGCTCGGGGCCGGTGATGGGTTCCTCGACAGACCCGCGCCGCGAACTGCGTGCCGACTGCAGTCGCTGCACGGCCCTGTGCTGCGTGGCACCGGCCTTCACAGCATCGTCGGACTTCGCGATCGACAAGCCGGCCGGACGACCGTGTCCCAACCTGTCGAGCAGCTTCGGGTGCACCATTCACAGCGATCTGCGCGGGCGGGGGTTCCCGGGCTGCGCCGTCTTCGACTGCTTCGGCGCAGGCCAGCACATCGTGCAGGTGATCTTCGGTGGTGGTGACCGGCGTGCAGACCCTGCGGTCACCGAGTCGATGTTCGCCGTCCTGCCGATCGTGCGACAACTCAAGGAGCTGCTCTGGTACCTCGTCGAGGCCTCGACGCTGCTGCACGAGGGCCCGCTGCGCGAGCAGTGCCGACAGCTCGAGCAGGCGACCGGAGCCTTGTTACTTGCCTCGGCCGACGACCTGATCCGGGTCGATGCCTCGGCTCACCGCAGAGCAGCCGGGGCACTGCTCGAACGGGTCAGCAGCACGGTGCGCGAGGGGGAGTCCGGGCGCCGGACCGACCATCGGAACGCCGATCTCGTCGGAGCCGCGTTGCGCAATGCAGATCTGTCCGGCGTCTGCCTGCGGGGCGCCTATCTGCTGGGGGCCGACCTTCGGGGCGCCGACCTGCGGCTCGCGGATCTGCTCGGAACCGACCTGCGCGGGGCGGACATCCGTGGCGCCCAGCTCGAGGGAAGTCTGTTCCTCACCCAACCGCAGGTGGACGCCGCGACCGGCGACGCATCGACAACGTTGCCGCGCTTCCTCACGCGTCCGCGGCACTGGCCTGTATCCGGACCGTCGCCCAGCCGCGGCGACGATGTGGCGGCGCCGGAGGTTCGCCCCCGGTAGCCTGCTCACCGTGGCTCTGCGTGTCGGTGTGGTGACCTTTCCGGGCAGTCTCGACGACGTCGACGCCCAGCGCGCGATCCGGGTCGCCGGCGGTGAGCCCGTCCCGCTGTGGCACGCCGACGAGTCGCTGCACGACGTGTCAGCGGTGGTGCTGCCCGGCGGTTTCTCCTACGGCGACTACCTGCGCTGCGGCGCGATCGCCCGCTTCTCACCGGTCATGGACGCCGTCATCGCCGGCGCCCGCGACGGCCTGCCCGTGCTCGGCATCTGCAACGGCTTCCAGGTGCTCTGCGAGGCGCACCTGCTGCCCGGCGCCCTCGTCCGCAACGCCGCGCAGCGCTTCGTCTGCATCGACCAGCGCCTGCGCATCGAGAACGCCTCGACGGCATGGACATCCCAGTTCGTAGCCGGTCAGCAGATCGTCGTGCCGCTGAAGAACATGGAGGGCGGCTACGTCGCCGATACACGCACCCTCGACGGGCTCGAGGCCGAGGGTCGGGTGGTGGCCCGGTATCTGGTGCGCAACCCCAACGGCAGCCAGCGCGACATCGCCGGTATCACCAACGAGGCCGGCAACGTCGTCGGGCTGATGCCGCACCCCGAGCACGCGATCGACGCCCTGACCGGCCCCGGCACCGACGGTCTCGGCTTCTTCCTGTCCCAGACCCTCGCGGTCGCATCCGCATGATCGATTCCGTCGAGCGGGCCCGACAGACGCCCCAGCAGCCGCAGCCGTTCACGGAACTCGGCATGCGCGAGGACGAGTACCGCCGGGTCCGCGAGATCCTCGGTCGACGCCCCACCAATTCCGAACTGGCCATCTACTCGGTCATGTGGAGCGAGCACTGCTCGTACAAGTCCTCGAAGGTCCACCTGCGCCAGTTCGCGACGAAGGCGCCGAAGACCGACGCATTGCTGGTCGGCATGGGCGAGAACGCCGGCGTGGTCGACGTCGGCGACGGCTGGGCCGTCACATTCAAGATCGAGTCGCACAACCACCCGTCGTTCGTCGAGCCCTACCAGGGCGCGGCCACCGGGGTGGGTGGCATCGTGCGCGACATCCTGACCATGGGGGCCCGGCCCGTGGCGGTGCTCGACAGCCTGCGCTTCGGCCCGCTCGACGCCGCCGACACCGGCCGCGTCCTGCCGGGCGTGGTCGCCGGCGTCGGTGGCTACGGCAACTGCCTGGGCCTGCCGAACGTCGGCGGCGAGGTCGTCTTCGACGAGAGCTACCTGGGCAACCCGCTCGTCAACGCGCTGTGCGTCGGTGTCCTGCGCGCCGACGGCATCAAGCTCGCCAAGGCCGACGGCCCGGGCAACCTGGTGGTGCTCTTCGGCGCGCGCACCGGCGGCGACGGCATCGGCGGTGCATCGGTGCTGGC
>CAZZVT010000011.1:0-2120 GCA_964657545.1 uncultured Jatrophihabitantaceae bacterium | reverse complement strand
ACCGAGCTCGCCGCGGCGGGCACCGGTGGCATGGACGTCCAGCTCGACCTCGTCCCGCTGCGCGACGACACGCTCGCTCCCGAGGAGATCCTCATGAGCGAGTCGCAGGAACGCATGATGGCCGTCGTCACGCCCGAGAAGCTCGAGCAGTTCCTCGCCGTCTGCGGCAAGTGGGACGTGCTGGCAACGGTCATCGGCACCGTCACCGACAGCGGGCGGTTGCGGATGAGCTGGCACGGCGAGCAGATCGTCGACCTCCCGCCGCGCACCGCTGCGCACGACGGACCCGTCTACGAGCGCCCGATCGAGCGACCCCTCGACCAGGACGCCGTCATGCAGCACGACGGCGCCGGGCTGCCCCGGCCGCGCACCGCCGACGAGCTGCGGGCCACCGTGCTGCGCCTGGCCGCGTCGCCGAACCTGGCCGACAAGTCGTGGGTCACCGACCAGTACGACCGCTACGTGCTGGGCAACACCGTACTGGCCCAGCCCGCCGACTCCGGCATGATCCGCATCGACGACTCGAGCCCGCGCGGGTTGGCACTGGCCACCGACGGCAACGGCCGTTACGCCCGCCTCGACCCGTACACCGGCGCACAGCTCGCGCTGGCCGAGGCCTACCGCAATGTCGCCACCACCGGCGCTCGGCCGATCGCGGTGACGAACTGCCTGAACTTCGGCTCACCCGAGGATCCCGGCGTCATGTGGCAGTTCGCGGAGGCCGTGCGCGGCCTGGCCGACGGTTGCCAGGCGCTGGGCACGCCGGTCACGGGCGGCAACGTCAGCTTCTACAACCAGACGGGCACCACGCCGATCCTGCCGACACCGGTCATCGGCGTTCTCGGCCTGATCGACGACGTCAACCTGCGCATCGGTCAGGCGTTCCGCACCGACGGCGCGCACATCCTGCTGCTCGGCGACACCCACGACGAGCTCGGCGGGTCCGAGTGGGCCTACGCGACGCACGGCTTCCTGGGCGGGCGGCCCCCGCAGGTCGACCTCGCCCGTGAGCAGGTGCTTGCCGACGTCCTGCTCGAGGCCGGGCCGCGGGGTCTGCTCGACTCCGCCCACGACCTCGCCGACGGCGGGTTGTCGCAGGCGCTCGTCGAGTCCTGCCTGCTCGGCGACGTCGGAGCCCGAATCACCCTGCCCGACGGCGATGCGTTCGTCGCGCTGTTCAGCGAGTCGGCCGGCCGCGTGCTGGTCAGTGTGCCGCGCATGGAGCACGACCGGTTCGCCGAGCTGTGTGCCCGGCGCGGCCTGCCGTGCCGGCGCATCGGCACCGTCGACCTGCTCGCGCCGGCACTCGACGTCCAGAACCTGTTCCGCATCCCCCTGCGCGAACTGCGCTCGGCCTGGACGTCGACGTTCCCGCGCCGCTTCGATTCGTGACGACGCTCGGTTCGTGACCAGGCTGACGGCTGCGCTCGAGTCCTACCGCGCCCAGATGTCAGCGACCGGCGCCTGGCTCGCCGATCTCGCGCCCGAGTTGCTCGAGGTCGTGCGCACCCGTGTCGAAATCCCCGCCGAACTCGACGACGCCGCCGATCTGAACACGGTCCGCCGGCACACCCTGGACGCGGTACTGCACGCCGACGATCTGTCGCGTGCACTGCCCGAGCACGAACCCGTGCCGCTGGTGCGCGCCGCGCTCGCCGACTCCGCGCGCCTGCTCGCCGAGGTACTCGCCACCACCGTGCCAGGCCGCTCGGTCGAGGTCCGGGTGCCCCCGTTCGTCGCCGTCCAGGCCGTCCCCGGCCCGCGCCACACCCGCGGCACCCCGCCGAACGTCGTCGAGACCGACGCCGTCACCTGGCTACGTATCGCCACCGGGCGCCGCGCGTTCGCCGACGCCGTGGCCGACGGCAGCATCCGGGCCAGCGGTAACCGGGCCGACCTCACCGAATTCCTGCCCGTGCTGAGCTGACCCTCGCGGCCCCGTACACTCGACGCGTGGCCAGAGGCGACGGCAAGCTGACCCATGACGTATCCATCGAGGGCTTGTCCGACCGCGGACCGCAGGACGCGTGCGGCGTCTTCGGGGTCTGGGCCCCGGGTGAACAGGTCGCCAAGCTGACCTACTTCGGGCTGTACGCGCTGCAGCACCGCGGCCAGGAAGC
>CAZZVT010000010.1:5744-35794 GCA_964657545.1 uncultured Jatrophihabitantaceae bacterium | reverse complement strand
GTCAGTGCTCGGGCAGCTCGCCGTAGGCCACGATCGACAGGAACCTGATCGGCAGCTCGACGAGCTCGACCGGCCCGTGCGGTGCCTCACCGTCGAACTGCAGCGCATCGCCCGGGCGCATGGTGAACGAGCTCTTGCCGTGGCCGTACACGATGACGCCGTCCAGCAGGTACAGGAACTCGGTGCCGGCGTGCTGGAACAGCGGGAAGACCTCGCTGGCCTCGGTCAACGTGACGAGCGAGGACTCCATGCGCTTGTGGGCACCGCGCAACGCGCCGAGCAAGGTGTACTCGTGGTTGACGCGGCTGCCCCGGCCGATGATGCGCGCACCGTGCCCTGCCGGGGTGAACACCGCCTCCAGCTCGGCGTCGACGCCGCGGAACAGCGCCGACACGGGCACGCCGAGCCCCGCCGCCAGCCGCCCGATGGTGGTGAGGCTGCACGACGTCTGCGCGTTCTCGATCTTCGACAACATCGCCTTCGAGATACCGACGACCTGCGACATCTCCGCCACCGACACCCCGGCCGCCTGCCGGTAGGCCCGCACCTGCCGGCCGATCACCCGCTCGAGGCTCTGGCCCTGCGCCTCAGCAGCGTCGACAGCGGCGTCGGCGGGCACGGCGTCGGTCACCGCAGCTGACCCGCGCCGGCGTACGGGTGCGCGGTCGTGGTCGGCTGGCCCTCGGCGAAGCGCGAGAACCGGAAGTCCGACTCGGGCACCGCGGGCACCCGGCTCTCGCCGAACATCACCAGGTCGGCGACCAGCTCGCCCACCGCGGCCGAGATCTTGAACCCGTGTCCGCTGAACCCGGCGGCGACGAACAGCCGATCGACGGGTGTGGCGGAGATGACCGGGTTGAAGTCGGGCGTCACGTCGTAGCACCCCGCGTACGACGACGACAGCGCCGCGTCGAGCGTCGGGAACCGGTGGGTGAACTTGTCGATCGCTGCCTCGACGTGGTCGTCGTCGGCGCCGTTGCGGTAGTCGTCCGGATCGGCCGGCTGCAGCTGGGCGAGGTCGCTGTTGCCGAGCAGCAGCTCCCCCGAGCGCTCGGGTCGGACGTACTGCAACCGCACGAGGTCGGACAGCACCGGGACCGGACCGAGCGGACGGCCCGGGTCGACGAGCAGGATCGGCTCGCGGTGCACGATCAGCGGCACGTCGATGCCGTGCTCCGCGACGAGACCGGGCGTCCACGGGCCGGCGGCGACCACGACCGAGCCCGCGTCGATCGTCTCGCCGGACGTGGTGCGCACGCCGGCGACCCGACCGGCCGCGACGACCAGCCCGGCCACCGGTGTGCCGGTTCTGATCCGAGCACCGGTGCGCCGGGCCTGCGCGGCGTAGCCCATCGCCGTGGAGTAGGCGTCGCCGTAGCCACCGCGCGGCTCGTGGACGAAGACCGCGAAGTCGTCGAGGTGCACCTGCGGCCACAGCCCGCGGACGTCGTCGGCGTCGACGACCCGGGCATCGACGCCGAGGGCCTGCTGGGCCGCGACGCTGGCCAGGAACGGCTGCTCGTTCTCGGGACCGGCAGCGGCGACGTAGCCGACCTGCTCGAAACCGACGTCGGCGTCGAGCAGGTCCCGGGCCTGCTCGAGGACCTCCGTACCCCGGAGCGCCATCGAGGCCAATGACGGCACCCCGTAGTGGCACCGGACGATGCCGCTGGATTTGCCGGTGCCGGCTGAGGCCAGCGAGCCGCGTTCGAGAACAAGGACGTCGTGGACGCCCCGGGCGGTCAGCGCCCAGGCAGTGGCCAGTCCCTCGATGCCGCCTCCGACGACGACGACCTCGGCCGAGCTCATCGGCCCGGCACCCAAGTCGTCCCGGCGAGCGGCACCCTGGCCATCGCGGCCGCCTCGACCGTGAGCGCGACGAGGTCCTCCGGTTCGAGGTGGAGCAGGTGCGCCTTGCCGCACGCCCGCGCGAGCGTCTGCGCCTCGAGGGTCATCACCCGCAGGAAGTTGGCCAGCCGACGACCGCCGAGGACGGGGTCGAGCCGGGCTGCGAGGGCTTCGTCCTGGGTCGTGATCCCGGCCGGGTCGCGTCCGGCGTGGTAGGCGTCGAAGGCCCCCGCGGTGCTGCCGAGCTGCCGGTACTCGTCCTCGAACCGGGGGTCGTTGTCGCCGAGCGCGATGAGCGCCGCCGTGCCGATCGACACCGCGTCGGCGCCGAGCGCGAGCGCCTTCGCCATGTCGGCGCCGCCACGGATCCCGCCGGACACCACCAGCTGCACCGTGCGGTGCATGCCCTGCTCCTGCAGCGCCTCGACCGCCTGCGGCAGCGCGGCGAGCGTCGGGATGCCGACGTGCTCGATGAACACGCTCTGGGTGGCGGCGGTGCCGCCCTGCATCCCGTCGAGGACGACGACGTCGGCGCCGGCCTTGACCGCGAGGCTGACGTCGAAGTAGGTCCGCGACGCGCCGACCTTGACGAAGATCGGCTTCTCCCAGTCGGTGATCTCGCGCAGTTCGAGGATCTTGATGGCCAGGTCGTCCGGCCCGGTCCAGTCGGGGTGCCGGCACGCACTGCGCTGGTCGACACCGACGGGCAGCGTGCGCATCCCGGCCACCCGGTCGGTGACCTTCTGGCCGAGCAGCATCCCGCCGCCCCCGGGCTTGGCGCCCTGGCCCAGCACGATCTCGATCGCATCGGCACGGCGCAGGTCGTCGGGATTCATGCCGTACCGCGACGGCAGGTACTGGTAGACGAGCGTCTTCGAGTGCTCGCGCTCCTCGGGCGTCATACCGCCGTCGCCGGTGGTGGTCGACGTCCCGACCTCGCTGGCCCCGCGACCGAGCGCCTCCTTGGCGTTGGCCGACAGCGCGCCGAAGCTCATGCCGGCGATGGTCACGGGTGTCGACAGGCGCAGCGGGAACTTCGCGTTCCGGGCACCGAGCACGACCTCGGTGTCGCACCGTTCGCGGTAACCCTCGAGCGGGTAGCGCGACATGCTGGCGCCGAGCAGCAGCAGGTCGTCGAAGTGCGGCAGCGGACGCTTTGCACCCCACCCGCGGATGTCGTATACGCCGGTGGTCGCGGCGCGCTGGATCTCGGCGATGGTCGCCGGGTCGAAACTCGCCGACAGCCGGGCGGCGCGCGGATCGCTCATGACGGTCCCTGCTGACGGGCGTCGTCGACGTGGAAGTTGTACAGCTCGCGGGCGGAGCCGTAGCGGGTGAAGTCAGCGGGGTCGGCATCGAATCCTGCGGCAGTCAACAGGGCGGCGAGCTCCACGAGATGCTCGGCGCGCATCGGCTTCGAGACGCAGTCCGCCCCGAGCGACTTCACCCGCCCGCGGACGTAGATCCGGGTCTCGTAGACGGAGTCGCCGAGCGCGTCGCCGGCGTCGCCGCAGACGACGAGACGCCCGGCCTGGGCCATGAAGGCGCTGACGTGCCCGACGTCGCCACCGACGACGATGTCGGCGCCCTTGAGCGAGATCCCGCACCGGGCGGCGGCGTTGCCCTCGACGACGAGCAGGCCGCCGTGCGCGGTGGCACCGGCGGACTGCGAGGCGTCGCCGCGGACCCGCACCGAGCCCGACATCATGTTCTCGGCCAGCCCGACGCCCGCGTTGCCCTCGACCACGACGCGGGCCCGCTGGTTCATCCCGGCGCAGTAGTAGCCGACGTGGCCCTCGATGCGGACGTCGGCGTCGGTGCTCAGCCCGACCGCGAGGTTGTGGCGGCCGTCCGGGTTCGTGACCCGCCACCGGCTGCCGTCGCCGGCCCGGTGCAGCGCATGGTTCAGCTCGGTCGTCGAGCTCGAGCGCAGGTCGAGCACGGTGGCGTCGACGGTCGCCGGCATCATCGCGTCCACGTGTAGACCTGCTCGGGCTCGGGTTCGAACAGCAGCGCGCCCTCGATACCGGGCAGGCCGGTCAACGCGCGGTACTCCGACGCCATCGCCACCCACTCGGTGGTCTGCGCGACGACGGCCGGCTTGCAGGCGATGGCATCGCGCACGACCGCGAACGAGTCGGCCGTCGCCACGAGCAGCGTGTAGAAGCCGTCGAAGCGTTCGCAGAGCAACCGCAGTGCCTTGTCGAGATCGGCACCGCCGGCGAGCTCGTGCGCGATGAACCGGGCGCCGACCTCGGAGTCGTTGTGGCTGTCGAAACGCACGCCGTCCGACTCCAGCTCGCGACGGATCGTCGCGTGGTTGCTGAACGACCCGTTGTGCACCAGGCAGATGTCGGCACCGGCCGAGAAGGGGTGTGAGCCCGCGGCCGTCACCGCGGACTCGGTGGCCATCCGGGTGTGACCCACGGCCTGCCGGCCCGTCGCGCCGGCCAGGCCGAACGCCTCGAGCAGCGCGGCCGGGTGACCAGCGCCCTTCAGCACCACGCTGTCGCGACCCCAGCTGGTGATCGTCGCCCTCGGCGCGACGTCGCGGACGGCGGCCGAGAGGTCGTCGGGGCCGAGAGCTGATCGCACGACGGTGGTCGGGCCGGCGGGGACGAGTTCGGCGACGTCGGACAGTGCTGCGAGTTCATCGGTACCGGCCAGCACACCGAGCACCGAGCCGCCCGGTGGTGGAGCGAAACGCGGGTCGCCGTACACGGCGACGCCCGCCGAGTCCGGCCCGCGATCGGCGAGCTGGCGCAGCATGCCGGCCGTGAGGGCGCCGAGCTGCGGGCGCAACGTGTCGGTGCGTAGATGGAGACCGGCGATGCCGCACATCGTTGGACCATCCTTTCGGGTACGGAGTGGGACGGCGGGCGTCAGACTGCGGACAGGTAGTGCTCGATCTCCCAGGGGCTGACCTGGTTGTGCCAGGTGTAGAACTCCTCGCGCTTGAGGTTCGCGTAGTACCCGGCGACGCCCGCGGCGGGATCGACCGCGTCGAGGGCGTCGGTCAGCACCGGGTCGCTCTCGAACGAATGGACGGCATCGAGCAGGGTGCGGGGCAATGCCTGACCGCGCTCGCCGGGGGCGCCCGGGTCCAGCTCGCGCTCGAGGCCGTCGAGGCCGGCGGCGATGACGGCCGCGGCCGCGAGGTAGGGGTCGGCCGAGCCGTCGGCCCCGCGCAGTTCGAAGCGGTTGCCGTCGGGCACCCGCACCAGATGGGTGCGGTCGTTGCCGCCGAAACTGGCCACCCGCGAGGGTGCCCAGGTGGCACCCGAGCTGGTGGTGGCGGCGCCCGTGCGCTTGTAGGAATTGACGGTCGGCGCGATGAGCGCGTGCAGTCCTGGGGCGTGGGCGAGCACGCCGGCCAGGAAGGCGTACCCCTCGGGCGAGAGGCCGAGCCCGTGGCGGTCGGCGCCGTCGGCCGGGAACACCGGCAGCCCGTCGCGCCACAGCGAGAGGTGCAGGTGCAGGCCGGTGCCCGTGCGGTCGGTGAACGGCTTGGGCATGAACGTCGCGAGCATGCCGCGCTGCTCGGCCAGCATGTGGATCACGTAGCGAAGCGTGATCACCCGGTCGGCGGTGGTCAGTACGTCGCTGTAGGTGAAGTTCTGTTCGAACTGGCCGTTGCCGTCCTCGTGGTCGCTTGCGTACGGCTGCCAGCCCATCGCGTCCATGGCATCGGTCACCCCCGACAGGTGGTCGAACATCCGGGTCACGCCGCGCACGTCGTAACACGGTTGGGCTGCATCGTCGCGGTCGTCGGCGATCCGCAGGGTGCCGTCGGCGTCGCGGCGCAGCAGGAAGTACTCGGCCTCGGCGCCGGCCTTGACCTGCAGGCCGAGAGCCGCAGCCCGCTCGAGGACGGCCCGCAGGATGTTGCGCGGTGCGAACGGGTGGACGGCGCCCTCGACCCGGGCGGTGCAGTGCACCATCGCCAACCCCGGCTTGACGAACGGCAGCGGCGTGAACGACGCGAGGTCCGGCAGCGCCATGACGTCCGGGTCGCCGGGCACCTGGCCCAATGCGCCGGCGGCGAAGCCGGCGAACCCGACGCCCTCGTGCTGCAGCATGTCCGCCGCACGCACCGGTACGAGCTTGCCGCACGGCTTGCCCACCAAGGTGGTGAAGGTCGCCAGCAGGTGACGGGTGCCGGCGGCTGCGGCGAGCTCCTGCAGCGACTCGGTCATGGCGCCGATCCTGCCGCACCAGTGTTTCACCACAGTAAACATTGGAGCCTGACGGTGGACTCGGCTCAGTCGCTGTCGAGCAGGTCGGTCCGTCCGTCGCGTGCGAGCAGCTCCCGGTAGGCGGGGAACAGGGACTTCGTCGACGGCACGAGCTTCAGCAGAGCGCCGATACGGCCCTCGACGCCGACCTGGCGTCGGGCCATCGCCACCGGCAGATTGACCTTGCCCAACCAGAACCGGTTGGCGAGTTCGGCAGTCATCCGCAGGGTGGCGTCGGCCGGGTCGTCCGCAGCGCCGAGCTCGATCCGCTTGCGGGGCAGGTCCATGACCAGGACGGCGTCGGGTTCGGTGGTGATCAGCTTGAGCGTCACACCGGTTGCGGCGAGCTTCGGTCCGAGGTCGTCGTCGGCCAGCGCCTGCTCCAAGATCCCGCCGACGTAACGCCGCAGATCTCCCGCGCCGGTGAACGGGGCCATCAGGTGGCGATCCGGTAGGGCAACGACCTGACGCCGTGCACGAAGTTGCTGACCAGCAGGCTCGGCTCGCCGAGTTGCAGGCCGGGCGCGCGCTGCAGCAGCTCGCCGACGATGGCCTCAAGCTGGGTCTTGGCCAGCATGTTGCCCAGGCAGAAATGCGGCCCGCCGCCACCGAAGCCGACGTGCCGGTTCGGTGCGCGGGTGACGTCGAAGGCGTGGGGGTCGACGAAGGCGTCGGCGTCGCGGTTGCCGGACGGATAGAACATGACGACCTTCTCCCCCGCCGCGACGTCGACGCCCCGCAGCGTGGTGTCGACGACGACCGTGCGCTTGAAGGTCAGCACCGGGCTGGCCCAGCGGACGAACTCGTCGGTGGCAGTCGGCATCCTCGCGTCGAGGTCGTCGCGCAGGTAGTCCCGCTGCGACGGGTGGTCCTGCAGCGCCAGCATCGTGTGCGAGATCGTGTTGCGGGTGGTGTCGTTGCCGGCGACCGACAGCAGCACGAAGAAGGCGCTGATCTCCTCGTCGGTGAGCTGCTCTCCGTCGACCGAGGCCTGCACCAGGTTGGTCATCAGATCATCCGCCGGTTCTACCCGCCGGCCCTCGGCGAGTTCGAGCCCGGCCACGATCAAGGTCTGCACGGCCTCGTTGACGACCTCGAGCGGATCGCGATCTCCACGCACGTCCTGATCGCTCCACGACACGAGCAGGTCGGCGGCCTCGGCCACCGGCTCCTGCTGCTCGCCGGGCAGGCCCATCATCTCGTAGATCGTCCAGCGGGGTAACCGCGCGGACACCGCCTGCACGAAGTCGCCGGCGCCGACCTCGAACAGTTCGTCCACGATGCGCCGGGACTGGGCGCGGATCTGGTCCTCGATCACGCGGACGCGGCGCGGGGTGAAGGCCGAGCTGACGAGCTTGCGCAGCAGCGTGTGTCGCGGGGCGTCCATGGCCAGGAACGACTGCGTGGCCTCGAGGAACATCTCGGGCACGTTCTCGAGCTGGACACCCTGCCCCGAGCAGAAGATCTCGGGGTGATGGCTGACGTGCGTGATGTCGGCGTGCCGAACGACCGCCCAGTAACCGTCGTCGTCCTCGTCCGGCATCAGACCGCCGTCGGCCGGACGCTGCCAGCTGATCGGGTTCTCGGCACGCAGCCGGGCGAAGGAGGTCTCGCGCACCTCCGCCGGTTGCGACCAGAACTGGGTCGAGGAGACATCGACGTCGCAGTACCGGCGGGTCATGGTCATTCGGCGAGGCTCAATGCCTGGGTCGGGCACGCCTCGACCGCCTGCTGCAGGTCGTTGCGGTCCGCCGCGTCGCGGACGACGGGGGTGTGCACCTCGAGCTCGCCGGCATCGTCGAGTTCGAAGACGTCGGGTCGGATCGACTCGCAGATCCCGACGCCCTGGCACCTGTCCCGATCGAGGATGACCCGCATCGTCGCCTCCGTCTCGCCTGTGGCGGTCGCGCGAACGTAACATAACTGACGTTATGTTCGCGTCTCGGATAGCCTCGCCGCTATGACCACCTCGCCCGTCACCACCGCCTCCGATCGCAGCGTGCCCGACACCGTCACGCGGCTGCGCGCAACCTTCCGCAGCGGACGCACGCGGCCGATCTCGTGGCGCCTCGAGCAGCTCGAGGCCATCGAGCGGATGCTCGCCGAGCGGGAGCAGGACTTCGTCGACGCGCTGGCCACCGATCTCGGACGGCCGCCGGTCGACGCGTGGTTGGCCGACCTCGCGCCGGTGAAGGGCGAGTCGGAGTACGCGCGAAAGAGGCTGGGCGGCTGGGTCCGCCCGACGAAGGTGTCGGTGCCGCTCGGCGTGCAGCCGGGCAAGGCCTGGTACCAGTACGAGCCGCTGGGGGTCGTGCTGATCATCGGCCCGTGGAACTACCCGATCCACCTCGTGCTGGCCCCGCTCGTGGCCGCGATCGCGGCCGGCAACTGCGCCGTGCTCAAGCCGTCCGAGCACACCCCCACCGTGTCGGCGACCATCAAGCGGCTCGTCGAGGCCTATCTCGACCCGGAGGCCGTTGCCGTCGTCGAGGGAGCGGCCGGCACCACGCAGCTGCTGCTCGACCAGGGCCTGGACCACTGCTTCTTCACCGGCGGTCCCGAGATCGCGAAACACGTGATGGCCGCGGCCGCCAAACACCTCACACCGGTGACCCTCGAACTCGGCGGCAAGAGCCCGACGATCATCGCCGCCGACGCCAACGTGCGGGTCGCCGCCCGACGCGTCGCGTTCGCCAAGCTGCTCAACTCCGGGCAGACGTGCGTGGCGCCCGACTACGTGCTCGTCGATCGCAGCGTGCGCGAGGAGTTCGTCCGCGAGCTGCGCACGGCGTCGACGACATTCTCGGGCAGTCCCGAACCGATGCTGCCGATCGTCAGCCCCCGGCATGCCGCTCGCCTGCAGGCCCTCGTCGCGTCGGCCGGAGCACCTGCGGTGCAGGGCGGCCACGTCGACGCCGCTGGACGTCGCGCCGAGCTCACAGTCCTGATCGACCCGGACGCCGACTCGGACCTGATGCGTGAGGAGATCTTCGGGCCGGTGCTGCCGATCGTCACGGTCGACTCGCTCGACGACGCGATCGAGCACGTGTTGCAGGGCCCGAAGCCGTTGGCCGTCTATCTGTTCAGCGAGAGCCGGGCGATCCAGCAACGGGTGCTGGCCGAGATCAGCAACGGCGGCACGGTGATCAACCACCTGATGTACCACCTGCTCGTACCAGGCCTGCCCTTCGGCGGCGTCGGCAACAGCGGCATGGGTGCATACCACGGGGTATGGGGCTTCCAGACCTTCAGTCACCGCAAGGCCGTGCTGCGCAAACCCACCCGCCCCGACCCGTCGATCGCCTATCCGCCGTACAACCGGTTCAAGCGCGCTGTGATGCGCAAGCTGTTCTGAGCCGATGGCCCGGATCTTGGCCACGAAGGGTGCCTACTTCGCCACGGCGTTGGACATCCTGGCCGGCGACGGCCATGGCGCGCTGCGCATCGGCGTGCTGTGCCGTCGCCTCGGCGTCACCACGGGCTCGTTCTACCACTACTTCGGCAGTTTCGACGGCTTCGTCGACGAGTTGCTGATCTCCTGGGAGCAGGAGAAGACGCAGCGCATCTTCGCGGACGCGTTGCGGGTCGACGACGTCACCGAACGGGTGCACACGCTCAAGCAGCGAGCGCTGACCCTGCCGCACGGGGCCGAGGCTGCCATCCGAGGCTGGTCACACGTCAACGAGGCCGTGGCGCGGGTTCAGCGCCGGGTCGACGACGAACGGGTCGAGGCCGTGCGGGTGGTACTCGCACCCGTCGTCGGCGACACGGCCGGCCCGCTGGCCTCGATGGCGGTCTCGATCCTGGTCGGCTACCAGCAGCGCCGCACGCCCGTCGACCTCGACGGGCTGCGCGCTGCGCTGGACCTGTTCGAGACGGTCGTGCTGCATCACGCTGTGCCGACGTGACGCTCAGGCGTCCAGGAACCCGTCGTCCTCGGCGCGGGCGCGCGTGGCAGCGTCACGGATCTCGAAGACGTCGGAGGCCCACTCCCCCACCTCGTGGGTGACCTCACGCACCGCGCCGGTGACGATCGTGGCGATTCGACCGAGATGCGACGCCGCCGACTCGGTGACCACCTGCACGGTGTCCTTCGTGATCTCCAGCCTGCCGACCATGGCGAGCCCCCCTCAGGCAGCGACCAGATCGCTTGCCGGCTTCACGATAACGGCGGCGTCGCCGTCCGGCTCGCCCCTGCCGTGGGTGGGCAGCGCGAGGCGGAAGATCTTGGCCCAGGTGGAACCGATCTGCTGCGAGAAGCGACCGGTGTTGTAGGGCAGTCCGTACTTCTCGCACAGCGCCTGAACCTCGCCGGCGATCTCGGGGTACCGGCGGGCCGGGACGTCCGGGAACAGGTGATGCTCGATCTGGTGGCTCAGGTTGCCGCTCATGATGTGGAACAGCGTGCTGCCGGTGATGTTCGCCGAACCCATCATCTGACGCACGTACCACTCCCCTCGGGTCTCGTCCTCGGTCTCGGACTCGGAGAAGGTGGCCGTGCCGCTCGGGAAGTGGCCGCAGAAGATGATCGAGTACGCCCACAGGTTGCGCACCAGGTTCGCGCTCGCGTTGGCCGTGAGCGTGGTCAGGAACTGCGGTCCGGTGAGCGCCGGGAACAGCACGTAGTCCTTCAACGTCTGCTTTCCGATCTTGCGCCAGATGCCCTTGAGGAGCGGCACGTTCTCGCTCATCTTGCGCTTGCCCGTGATCAGGTTCTCGGACTCGAGGTCGTGCAGCGCGACGCCGTACTGGAAGAACGTCATCAGCAGGAACGCCCAGAGCGGGTTGCCCAGGTAGTAGGGGTTCCACTTCTGGCTCTCGTCCATCCGCAGGATGCCGTAGCCGATGTCGCGGTCCTTGTCGACGATGTTGGTGAAGGTGTGGTGCATGTAGTTGTGCGAGTGCCGCCACTGATCAGCCGGGCAGGCGGTGTCCCACTCGAACTTCTTCGAGTTCAACGCGGGGTCGCGCATCCAGTCGTACTGACCGTGCATCACGTTGTGCCCGATCTCCATGTTGTCGAGGATCTTGGAGATCGACAGGGCGGCGGTGCCGAGCAGCCAGAACGGTGGCAGTGCGCTCAGCATCAGCGCCGCGCGGCCACCCACCTCGAAGGCCCGCTGCGCCTTGACGACGTTGTAGATGTATTCGCGGTCGTCGGCGCCGAGGCTGTCGACGAGACGCGCCTTGATGGCGTCGAGTTCGTGGCCGAGTTCCTCGACCTGGGTGTCGGTGAGCGGAATGGTGTTCGTCTTGGAGGTCATGATGTCTCCTCAGATGTCGATGGCGACGTCGCCGACGGCCCGGCTGATGCACAGCTGCACCTCGGTGTCGGGATCGCTGTTGACCTCGCCGGTACGGATGTTCTGGACGCAGCCGCTGGTCTTGACCTGTGTGCAGGAGAAACAGATGCCCATGCGGCAGCCGTGCTCGGGTGAGAGTCCCGCGGCTTCGGCCTGTTCGAGCAGGGTGTCGCCGGCATTCGCGGTCGTGACCTCGCCGAAGCTCGTCGACCCCGTGACCTCGCCGTCGACCGGGACCACCGGCGCAGGCGCGAAGTCCTCGGAGTGCAGCCGTTGCGCCAGTCCCCGACCCTCGAAGTGCGCGCCGACGGCGGTCATCAGCCCGGGCGGCCCGCAGAGGTAGGTCTGGGCGTCGGCGTACCCGGGCGCGACCTCGTCGAGGTGGCCTGCATGGAACAGCCCGTGCAGGTGGCCGCTGCGCTGCTCGCCCTCGGTGTAGGCCAGGACCAGCCGGACGTTGGGGTGCTGCTCGGCCAGCTGCTGCAGCTCGTCGAGGTAGGCCACGTGCTGCGGGCCGAACGCGTAGTGCAGGAACACAACCTCGCCGCGGTGGTCCTCGTCGCACAGCGTGCGCAGCATCGACATCACCGGGGTGATGCCGCTGCCGCCGCTGACGAGCAGGATCTTGTCCGGGCGCGGCGTCGGCAGCCGGAACGTGCCGTCGGCCTGGCCGAGCCCCACGACCATGCCCGGCCGCGCGTTCGCGTGCAGGTACTGCGAGACGAGACCCTCGGGATGCGCCTTCACCGTGAGCTCGAGCAGGCCGTCGCTGCGGTGCTGCGAGCAGGCCGGTGAGTAGCACCGGGTGCGGCGCACGCCGTCGATGTCGATCGACACCGACACGAACTGGCCGGCCTCGAACCCCTTCCACTGCCGGGTGGGACGCAGGGTGAGGCGCGTGCTGTCCTCGGTCGGCCGCTGCACCTCGGTGACCTCGGCCCGCAGCTCGCGGACCGTCAGCATCGGATTGACGAGTTCGAGGTAGCGGTCGATACCGTGCGGCGTCGCCAGGGCCTCGAGGACACCCAGCCCGGGAACACTGAGCGACGGAACACGCAGCGCAGGGATGCGCCGCGACCCGGCCGGCAGGCGTGGCGTCAACAGGGACATCGCATCTCCTTGTGGTCGATCGGCAGGATCCGAATTGAGTGAACGGTTGTACACCCAAGTGTGTCGACGCAGGCCCCGGCCTGTCAACGCAGGGCACAGTGACGGCGCGCACGCCAGCGTGTGGCGCGCGTAGCCTCAGGTCCGTGACCGAGGGCAGTTCCCGCGCCGAGCGCAAGGAGCGGACGCGTCAGAGGCTGCTCGACGTCACGCTGCGGTTGATGTCCGAGCGCAGTCTGTCGAGCATCAGCCTGCGCGAGGCCGCGCGCGATGCCGGCATCGTCCCCACCGCGTTCTACCGGCACTACGCGTCGATGGACGCCCTCGGCGTCGACCTCGTCGACGAGTGCATGCGCCCGCTGCGCCAGATGATGCGCGAGACGCGACGCGGGCGCACCGCCCACAGCGACATCATCGCCGACACCGTGCAGTCCCTGGCCCGGCACGTGAAGTCGCATCCCGACCAGTTCCGCTTCCTGACCCGCGAGCGTTACGGCGGTGTCGGGCCGGTGCGTCGGGCTATCGCCACCGAGCTACGCATGTTCACCAGCGACCTCACCGTCGACCTCGCGCGGCTCACCGCGGGCCTGGACTGGACGGCCGACGACCTCGAGATGGCCGGGGACCTCATGGTCACCACGATGCTGGGTACCGTGCTCAACCTGCTCGAGGTCGACGAACGCCATCCCGAGGACGGCGAGCTGCAGCTCAGCGTGGCCGAGCGCCAGCTCCGCCTGATCGTGTTGGGCATGGGCGTCTGGCGCAGCAAGCCATGACCGGCGCGTCAGGCCCCTGACGCCGGTTCAGCCGCCGTCGGTCGGTAGCTGCGCGGCGAGGTCGTCCACGATCTCGGCCAGTTCGAAGTCCTTGCTCGTGACGCCCCCCGCGGTGTGCGTCGAGAGCTGGACGTCGACCCACCGCCAGCGCAGCGCGAGGTCGGGGTGGTGATCGAGTTCCTCGCACCGCGGCGCCAGCACGGTGATGAACCGGACGGCGGTCATGAAGTCGGCGAACTCGATGGAGCGCGACAGTGCCTGCGGGGTGCCCGTCCAGTCCGCATGCAGACGGGGCAACCGCGCATCGACGTCGTCCTGGTCCAGCACCGGCACCACCCCATCCTCGAGTCTCTGCGACTCACGGTAACTGTGACGTATAGCCTCGGGTTGTGGCTGACCGTCTGGTGTGGATCGATTGCGAGATGACCGGGCTCGACCTCGAGCATGATGCCCTCATCGAGGTGGCGGTGGTGGTGACCGATGCCGACCTCACCCCGCTCGACGACGGGCTCGACGTCATCATCCACGCCGATCCCGAGCTGCTCGACGCCATGCTGCCCGTCGTGCACGACATGCATGCCCACTCCGGGCTCACCGACCAGGTACGTGCGTCCACCATGGGCCTGGCCGAGGCGCAGAAGTTGGTGCTCGACTACGTGCGCCAGCACGTGCCGGAGGCCAGATCCGCACCGCTGTGCGGCAACTCGATCGCGACCGACCGCGGCTTCCTGGCCCGGGACATGCCCGAGCTCGACGCCCACCTGCACTACCGCATGATCGACGTCTCGTCGCTGAAGGAACTCGCCAAACGCTGGTACCCGCGCGTCTACCAGTCGCAGCCGAAGAAGGGCCTGGCGCACCGGGCGCTGGCCGACATCCTCGAGAGCATCCGCGAGCTCGCCTACTACCGCGCCACCCTCTTCGTCGCCGACCCGGGACCCACCCTCGACGAGGCGCGAGCCGTCGCCGAGGCACTCTGAACCGGTAGACCGATACCCCCTCGGCGGCTGCAGCGGTTCTGGGTAGACTGATCGCGCTCGGCAGCCTGCTGTCGACACGGTGGGTGTAGCTCAGCTGGTAGAGCGCTGCGTTGTGGTCGCAGATGTCGCGGGTTCAAGTCCCGTCACTCACCCCACTACCTCGGTTCCGATATCTCGGTGCCGGCCCCGGCACATGCCGGGGCCCTCGTGCGCTCAGCCCGGCCACCGGGTCAACTCACAGGCCCGGCCGGTCTGAAACCGACGCTTCGCGGGAATAACTTGTCATCGAGAGACTTTGTGACGGGTACAGGTTCGGCGAGCGGAGCAGGTCATGGGCATGGACGGAATGTTCTCGTGACAGCCGTCGCACCGCCGATCTTCGACGACGCAGCCACCACGTCGGTGCGCGGCCGTTGGCCGTTGCGGCGGGTACTGCGGTGGTCGTTCTCCCTCGGCCTCGTCGCGCTGCTGGCGGTCGAGATCACGCTCGTCACTCCGTACCTGACGAAGGCTTTCGAGGCGCTCAAAGAGCCGAACCCGTGGTGGCTGGTCGTCGCGCTGGTAGCCGAAGCGATCTCCATGGGCGCGTTCGCCCGGGTGCAGCGGCGCATGCTGTCGGCTGCCGGCCAGCGGGTCGGCCTGCCCCGCATGGTGCGCCTCACCTACGCCGCGAACGCACTCTCGGTCACCTTCCCGGGTGGCACTGCGCTGTCCTCGAGCTACGTCTTCAAACGACTGCGGTCCTGGGGCGCGACCGTTCCCGCCGCCGGGTTCACCGTTGTCGCCTCGGGAGTGCTCAGCTTCGTCGGGTTCGCCGTGCTCGCCATCTTCGTCGGCATCTCGGCCGGCAACAGCCTCACCAGCTCGCTGCTGGTCGTCATCGCCGCGGTCGTCGTCGCGGTGGGCGCGCTGGCGCTGCGACGGCGCGACCCTGCCGCCCTGCTGCAGCGCGCGATCCCGGCGAGCCTGAGTCGCGTGAACCGGGTGCTGCGGCGCCAGCCCGACGCCGGACTGGCCGCTGCCTTGGGCTTCACCCGTGACCTCGTCGCCATCCACCCGCGTCACCGCGACTGGCTCCTCGGTCTGGTCCACGCCGTCCTCAACTGGTCGGCTGACCTGGTCTGCCTGTTCGCCTGCTGCGAGGCCATCGGCGCGAACCATGCGTCCGTCGCGCTGGTCATGGTCGCCTACATCACCGGCATGAGCGCCTCGAGCGTCTCGTTGCTGCCCGGCGGCTTCGGCATCGTCGACGCCGCGATGATCTTCGCGCTGACCAGCGGCGGAGTCAGCACCGTCACCGCCACTGCCAGCGTGGTGCTCTACCGACTTATCAGTTTCCTGCTCGTCGTCGCCGTCGGCTGGTTGGTCTGGGCCGCATCGTGGTTCCTCGAGCGGAACGTGGCCGCACCTGCCGTCGACGACCCGGCGGCGGTCGAGCCCTCCGTCGACGACCCGCCCGCTGCCGCCCTCGAACCCGACGTGGACCCCGCGGGCGCCGTGCTAATGTCGTAAATCGGCTCGCTTCGGCGGGCCGCACGCATGATCAGCCGCCTCACGACCGGCGCCATTAGCTCAATTGGCAGAGCAGCTGGCTCTTAACCAGCGGGTTCGGGGTTCGAGTCCCTGATGGCGCACCACCACCCCTTTCGCCCCCTCACGGTTGTCGGATACCGGAGCGCCGGACACTGGAGCCATGACCGAAGACGCGAGCGGCACTGCGAGCCCGGCAGGCGAACCGCTCGTGCGGCACGTCGAGTCCCATCTGGTGGCCGACGTCGCGGGGCCGGCCACCCTGGCCATCGAGATCAGCGTCGCCGACAGCGGCCCCGCGCAGGTCGACGAGCTGATCGAGGTCCGCGTCGACGGCATCCCGGTCCGGGCCGACGCCCTGTCGGCGACCGCAGGCGGGCGGGTGCATCGCGTCGAGACCGGCGCGGGCCGGCTCACCGTCGACTACCGCGCCACGGTCACCGGCCGGGCCGCGGCACCGATCGCCACGCCCAGCGACCGGCTGCAGTTCCTGCGGCCGAGCCGCTACGCCGAGTCCGACCGCCTCGAGGCCGTGGCCCGCGCCGAGTTCGCCGGCGTCACCGACCACCGCGCCCTGCTCGATGCCGTCTCGTCGTGGGTCGGTGCCCGCCTGGAGTACGTGCCCGGCAGCAGCCAGGGCACCGACGGCGCGGTCGACACGATGCTGGCGCGCCGCGGCGTGTGCCGCGACTACGCGCACCTGGTCACGGCGTTGCTGCGGGCGCGCGACGTACCCGCCCGCCTGGCCGCGGTGTACGCACCGGGACTCGATCCGATGGACTTCCACGCCGTGGTCGAGGCCGCGCTCGACGACCGCTGGTACGTCGTCGACGCCACCTTGCTGGCGCCGCGCGCGGGGCTCGTCCGCATCGCCACCGGGCGCGACGCGGCCGACACCGCGTTCCTGTCGAACTACGGCTCGCCGGTGGAGCTGCTCGAGCTCTCGGTGTCGGCGTGGAGCGACGGCCGACTGCCGAGCGACGACATCACCGAGCTCGTCGCGCTCGGCTAGAGGTAGTCACATCTTGGCGGCGCCGGCAGTGATCGCCTCGCGGATGCGGTGGTAGGTGCCGCAGCGGCAGATGTTGCGGATCTCGTCGAAGTCGGCGTCGCCGATCGTGCGCCCGGCCGCCTTCGCAGCTTTCACCTTCGCGACCGCAGCCATGATCTGGCCGGGTTGGCAGTAGCCGCACTGCGCGACGTCCATCTCGAGCCAGGCCTCCTGCATCGGGTGCAGGTCCTTGCCCACCGTGGCCGGCAGGCCCTCGATGGTGGTGATGTGATCGGTCGACTTGATGTCCTTGATCTGCACCGCACAGGGATTGAAGCCCTTGCCGTTGATGTGGCAGGTGCAGGCCTTGCAGACGTCCAGCCCGCAGCCGTACTTCGGGCCGGTGACCTTCAGCAGGTCACGCAGGACCCAGAGCAGCCGGACGTCGTCGGCGACGTCGACGCTGACCTTCTTGCCGTTCAGGACGAACGAGTGGGTGGGCACGAAGCGCTCCTCAGTAGGTGTGCGTGAGTCCGTCGGTCGGGCTCTGCGGCGTCGACGGCACGTTCGGGATCAGCGGGAAGTGCGACGGCGAGTCGTCGTGGTTGATCGGGAACGACGTCGGCATGGTGCCGGTCGCGCGGCCGTAGGCGCACGCCGTCGCCGCCATCGTCGCCGCCACCCCGAACTCGCCGGCGCCACCGGGTGACGTGCTCGTCGACGGCATCACGATGACCTCGATCGACGGCGGCACGTTCCACTGCCGGGTGTAGAAGTAGTTGTCCCAGGAGCCCTCGAGGAAGTAGCCGTCCTTGAGGTGCACGCTCGACGTCAACGTCTGGGCGATGCCGTCCATGATCCCGCCCTGCATCTGGGCCTCGAGCCCGCGCGGGTTGAGCACCAGGCCGACGTCGACGGCGAACACCACCTTCGTGACGCGTGGACCTGTGTACGCCTCGGTGATGGACCGGCCGGTCTGCGCGGGGGTGGTGTCGATCTCCACGAGCGCGGCGCACCAACCCTTGTACTCGTTGTGGACGGCGATGCCCTGCGCCGTACCCTTCGGCATGGTGCGACCCCAGTTGCCGACCTGCGCCACCTTGTTCAGGACGGCGAGGCCCCGCGCATCCTTGACGAAGTTTCGGCGGAAGGTCAATGGGTCCTGGCCCGCGACCTTCGCCAGTTGATCGGTGACGAGCTCCTGCGCGGTGCGGGCGTCGGGTGAGTAGATGTTGCGCATGCTGCCGGTGTTGAAGCCCATGTCGACCTCGTTGAGCAGCTGCGTGGTGACACCGTAGTTGTAGGAGACGGTCTGGGTGAGCTCCCAGATCGACTGCGCGAACGTGAAGTTGCCGGCCGGCAGGCGTGAGGCGAACGCCGTCAGGATCTCGCCCAGGCCGTGGGTGAAATCGGTCGAGACGCTCGTGTGACGCTGCTCGTAGGTCAACACGTTGCCGAGCAGGTAGGTCGCCCGCACCCGGGACGTAGCCATCGGGTGCGTCCGGCCCTGGCGGAAGTCGTCGGTGCGTGACCAGGACAGCTTCACCGGCTTGCCGAACGCCTTCGACGCCTCGACGGCTTCCTTCGCCGTGTCGCTGAACAGGTGCCGACCGAACGAGCCGCCGCCCGTCTGAACATGGACCTTGACCTCGCTCACGGGCAGGCCGTACTTGCCGGCGAGATCCTCCTGCAGCACGATCGGCACCTTGAAGCAGCCCCATACCTCGATGCCTGTCGAGGTGTAGCTGGCCACCGCCACACCTGGCTCCAGCGGGCTGTTGCTGCGGAAGTGGAAGGTGAACGCGGCGTCGACGGACTTCGCCAGCAGCGGAACGTCCGGCACCGCCAACGGCAGCTCGGCCGCCTTGAGCTCGGCCAGCACGTCGGCGTCGGACTTGCCGTCCTCGGTGCCCTTGTTCCAGGTGACCTTCAACGCGCGGATCGCGTCGATGCACTGACCATAGGTCGCCGCCCGCACCGCGACGCCGGTAGAGATCATCGCGACGTCGGTGACGCCCGGCATCGCCTTGACCGCTGCCGCGTTCGAGATCGTCTTCGGCGTGCCGTTGATCGTCGGCGGCCGCGCCACCATGGTGGGCAGCGCGTTGGGCACCTGCAGGTCCATGGCGAAGACCTTCTTGCCGGTGACGGCCGCGAGCGCGTCGACGCGATTCTGCGGCGTGCCGACGATCGTGAAGTCCTTCGGCGCCTTCGGCGTCACCTGCAGCCTGGTCAGCGTGGAGGACGCGGCCGCCGTGGTGAGCGAGCCGTAGGTCGCCGTCTTGCCGGAGGCGGAGGTGATCACGCCGTCCTTCGTGGTCAGGGTCGACTCGTCGACGCCCCACTTCTTGGCGGCGGTCTGCACCAGGCGCCCGCGCGCCAGTGCCGCCGCGCTGCGGATCGCGTCGTAGGTCGATCGGGTGGTGTTCGATCCGCCGGTGAGCTGGTTGAACAGCAGCTCGGGACGACCGTCGGCGAGGGTCACCCGCACCATGCTCATCGGCAGGTCGAGTTCCTCGGCGATCAGCATCGTGGTGGACGTCGTGATGCCCTGCCCGACCTCGGCCCGCGGAAGGGCGAAGTCGGCGGTGCTGTCCTCGTTCACCACGACGGTGATGAGATTGGACGTCGCGAGCGCGGCGGTGTCCTGCAGATCACCGAGGTCGAACAGGTCGGCCGGCTCGGGGACCGCGGGGATACCGGCCGCGGACGCCGGGCTCGAGGCGATGGTCTCGCCGACGAGCGAGGCACCGACCATGAGCGTCGGCGCGGCGAGCACCCAGCCGAGGAATCCGCGGCGGCGAACACCGTCGCTGTTGTCGGTTGTCTCAGGCGGTACCGCGGCGGGACGCGGATACGGCCGAGGCCGCTCCCTCCCCTGGTCTGCGTCCGTCGGCGTCCTGGGGCGAGTGGCGGTCATGGATTCCTCTCGGCCGTCGTTGGCTGTTCGACGGGCCTTCGGACCGGCCCACCAAACCTTGAGGTACGTCGAGGGCGACGCTATCGACGAGGCGCAGGGCATTCAACTCAGAACGGACATATCTCAGATACCTCGCGCCGTCGATGCGGTGCGCTCCGGGTTCGCGGACCGCACTGCGGCTGGGATCCGCTATTGGTGCGGATTTGCCGGATCTGTAGATAACGCCAACTTCTCAGCCAGGGCGCGCAGCGCACGCCCGCGATGGCTGATGCGGTCCTTGACCGCGGGTTCGAGCTCGGCACTGGTCTGCGTGAACCCGTCGGGGACGAAGATCGGGTCGTAACCGAAGCCGTGTTCCCCTCGCGGTTCGCGCACCAGCCGGCCGGGCATCAGGCCGTCGGTGACGATCTCGCCCGCGGCGCCGACATGCGCGACCGCACAGGCGAAGGCGGCACCGAGCCGCTCGTCGGGAACGTCGCCGAGCTGGTCGAGGACCAGCCGCAGGTTCGCCTCGTCGTCGCCGTGGGAGCCGGCCCAGCGCGCGGACAGCACGCCGGGCATGCCGTTCAGGGCGTCGACCGTGAGGCCGGAGTCGTCGGCGACCGTTGTCAGGCCGGTCTGCCGGAAACCCTCCCGCGCCTTGATCAACGCGTTGTCGGCGAAGGTGGCGCCGGACTCGGGTACCTCAGGGTACGGAGCGACGTCGTCGAGCCCCAGGACCTCGAGATCAGGAAGGCTGGGCGCCAGGATGCGGCGCAGCTCGACGAGCTTCTTGGCGTTGCGGCTGGCGAGCAGCACCCTCACCGGGCGAGCGCCCCGCTCTGCAGCCGGCTCAGCTCGGCGCAGCCGGCGACCGCGAGGTCGAGCAGCGCGTCGAGCTCGTCGCGACGGAACGGCACGCCCTCGGCAGTCCCCTGGACCTCGACGAACTCGCCCTTGCCGGTGACGACCACGTTCATGTCGGTCTCGGCCCGGACGTCCTCGAGATACATGAGGTCGAGGCGCGGTTCGCCGTCGATGACGCCGACCGACACGGCCGATACGGTGTTGATCAACGGCTCGGGCTGGGCGAGCGACCCCTTCTCCCGCAGCCAGGACACCGCGTCGGCGAGCGCGACGTAGGCGCCGGTGATGGCCGCGGTGCGGGTGCCGCCGTCGGCCTGCAGCACGTCGCAGTCGATCGAGATCGAGTTCTCGCCCAGCGCGGACAGGTCGATGGCGGCCCGCAGCGAGCGCCCGATCAGCCGGGAGATCTCGTGCGTCCGTCCACCGATCTTGCCCTTGACCGATTCCCGGTCGTTGCGGGTGAGCGTGGCGCGCGGCAGCATCGCGTACTCGGCGGTGACCCATCCCAGGCCGCTGCCCTTGCGCCAACGCGGAACGCCTTGCTGCACCGAGGCCGAGCAGAGCACTTTTGTGTCACCGAACTCGATGAGCGCCGAACCCTCGGCGAACTTCTGCCAGTCGCGGGTGATGGTCACCGGACGGAGCTGGTCGGGGGCGCGATCGTCGGGGCGAGACATACCTGGCAGCGTAACGACGGCCGTACCAGCGCCGTGCACGTGCCGTACCAGCGCACTAGGGCACAGTCGTCGCCATGACCACCAACGCGACCAACGCCATCGAGGCCGAGGGCCTGACCAAGCGCTTCGGCAAGGGCTCCAACGCCACCCAGGCCCTTGCCGGTATCGATCTTGCTGCTCGCGAGGGCACCGTGCTCGGGGTCCTCGGCCCCAACGGGGCGGGCAAGACCACCGCCGTGCGCATCCTCGCCACCCTGCTGCGGGCCGATTCCGGCACCGCTCGGGTCGCCGGCCACGATGTCGCGACAGACCCGGTGAAGGTTCGCCAGTCCGTCGGGCTCACCGGCCAGTTCGCGAGCATCGACGAGGACCTCACCGGCCTGCAGAACCTGCGGATGATCGGCCAGCTGCTCGACCTGCGCTCGGCCGAGGCCACCCGTCGCGCCCGCGAACTGCTCGAGTGGTTCGAGCTGGGCGACGCCGCCGAGCGGGTCGCCAAGACCTACTCCGGCGGGATGCGCCGCCGCCTCGACCTCGCCGCCTCGCTCGTCGGTCGGCCGGCCGTCATCTTCCTCGACGAGCCGACGACAGGGCTCGACCCGTCCAAGCGCGAGGCGATGTGGGACGTCGTCCGCAGCCTGGTGACGGAAGGTTCGACGGTGCTGCTCACCACCCAGTACCTGGACGAGGCCGACGCCCTGGCCGACGAGATCTCGGTGATCGACCACGGCCGGGTCATCGCCCACGACACGCCGCTGGGCCTCAAGCGCGTCGTCGGCGGCCAGCGGCTGACCGTGCGCCCCAGCGAGCCCGACCGGCTGCCCGAAGTCGGCCGATTGCTCGAGTCGATCGTCGGCACATCCGCCGAGGACGACGGCCGCGACACGCTCTCGGTGCCGGTCACCGACGACAACGCGCTGCCCGGCGTGGTGGCCGCGCTGCACGCCGCCGGCATCGCCGTCACCGAACTGTCCCTGCACCTGCCGACCCTGGACGAGGTCTTCTTCACCCTCACGGGCCGCCCCGACACCACCTCCGACGAGGAGACCGCCGCATGACCACCCTGACCTCTCCCCCGACCCGGGCCATGCCCGCGGCTACCGCGGCGACATCGTTGCCGCCGCGGTTCCGCTTCGTCCGGCACGTCCTCATCCTGGCGAAGCGCAACCTGATCAAGACGATGCGCACGCCCGAGCAGCTCATCGACGTCACCCTGCAGCCAGTGATCTTCCTACTGCTGTTCACCTACGTCTTCGGCGGCGCGATCAGCCACGGCTCGCAGCACGACTACCTGCAGTTCCTGCTGCCCGGCCTGATCGGTCAGCAGGTGGCGCTGGGCAGCATCGCGCTGGGCCAGAACCTCAACGCCGACATCGAGAAGGGCATCTTCGACAGGTTCCGCTCGCTGCCCATCGGCCGGTCGGCGCCCCTGGTCGGCGCGGTGCTCGCCGACTTCTTCCGCTACCTGATCCTGCTCGCGGTGTTCATCAGCTTCGGCTACCTCATCGGCTTCCGGATCACCACCGGCCCGGCGCAGGCGCTGGCCGCGGTCGCCCTCGTCCTCGGGTTCGCCCTCTGCTTCTGCTGGGTCTCGGTCTGGGTCGGCATGATGGTTCGCACGCCCGGAGCCGTCCAGGGCATCATGTTCCTGCTCGTCCTGCCGCTGTCGTTCGGCAGCAACACCTTCGTGTCGACCTCGACGATGCCGGGCTGGCTGCAGGCGTTCGTCAAGGTCAACCCGATCTCGCACCTGGTGGGCACCGTCCGCGGGCTCATGCTCGGCGGACCCATCGCCCACAACCTGGAGTGGACCGTCGCGTGGATGGCCGGCCTGCTGATTGTGTTCGTCCCGCTGGCCCTGCGCGCCTACCGCAAGCGCGCTTGAACGAGCACGCTAGGCAGGCGTCCAACCCAGCTCGGGGGCGACGTGGCGGGCGAGGTCGGTGAGCAGCGTGATGTTGTCGGACAGGCCGAAAGCCGGCGGCAGGAAGAGCACCAGCTCGTCGGCGGCGGACAGGCCGGGGTCATCGAGCACGGCGCGCAGAACATCGTCGGGCGAGCCGTGGTGCACGGGGCTCATGGCGACACCCGGCGGTAGATCGGCGGTCAGCGTCGGCGGCAGGGCACCGGCCGGGCGCGATGCGGCCGGGCCGTACGTCCGGCGCTCGACGTCGTAGGCGGCGTAGCGGTCGGCGAGCTGCGACGTGGTGGCGGGCAGGATCGAGGCGGCCACGGCGACGGGCGGCGGGGTGGTGCCGTGCGCTTCGACCCATTCCCGGCGGTAGGCGGCGGTGAGCTCGGCCTGGTGCTCGGAGAAGGTCCGACCCGCCGGGACGTCGTGCAGGATCGTTCCGGTGATCAGGCGCAGCCGCTGACGGGCGGCCTTCCGGGCCGAGTCGAGGCTGCCCGAGCCGTACCAGATGCGGTCACGCAGGCCCGGGCTGTGCGGTGTCACCGCGAGGGGTGTCCCGACCGGCGGGCCGCCGACGCCGCGTTGCCGGTCTACGGTGTGCAGCGTCTCGCCCGAGACGCCGGCCAGGAACCGGGCCAGCCGGCGTTGGCCCTCGGTGCGGGCGTCGGTGTCGACGGCGCCGAACACGGCGTCCCAGGTGTCGGTGCCGCTGGAGAACGCGAGCTGGAGACGCCCACCGACGAGCAGGTCGGTGGTGCCCGCCGCCTCGGCAAGCAGGATCGGTTCCTGGTAGCGGGCCGGGATGACCGCGCTGCCCAGGGTGATGCGCGACGTGTGCTGCCCGGCCGCGGCGAAGAACGGCAGCGGCGAGGACAGGTAGTTGTCGAAGTGCCGCTGGTAGGCCCAGCCACTCTGGTAGCCGAGCTTCTCGGCGGCCGCGAACAGCTCGATGCCCTCACGCAGACCGCGAGCGGCCTCGCCGGAAGGGAACGAGACCCGCGTGTTGAAGCCGAGTCGCTGCACGGTTCGCCGCGCAGCGACCTCCAGCGCGGGCGCGGTCTCGACGCTCATGCTGCGGCTCCGCGGCCGGGCACGGCGTCGAGCAGCTCGCGGGTGTAGTCGTGGCGGGGGTGGGCGAAGACCTCGGCCGACGGGCCGTCCTCGACGACGCGCCCCCCGCTCATGACCGACACGGAGTGCGCGATCTCGGCGACGACTGCGAGGTCGTGCGACACGAGCAGGTAGGTCAGGCCGAGCTCGTTCTGCAGGTCGGACAGCAGCGTCAGGATCTGCTGCTGGACGAGAACGTCGAGCGCCGAGACCGGCTCGTCGAGCATGATCACCTCAGGCCGCAGGGCGAGAGCCCGCGCGATGGCGACGCGCTGCCGCTGCCCGCCCGAGAGCTCCTCGGGCCGGCGCTCGAGATACGCGGTGGACAGCGCGACCTGATCGAGCAGCTCGCGCGCCCGCGCCCTCCGGGAGCGGCGGTCACCGACGCGGAACGACACCAGCGGCTCGACGATCGACTGCTCGACGCTGAACCGCGGATCCAGGGTCGCGAACGGGTTCTGGTGCACGAGCTGCGCGGCTCGACGCAGGGGTCGCTGCTGGCTCCAGGACAACCCCGTCAACTCGGTGCCGGCCAGCTGCACCGATCCGCTCGTCGCCGTCTCGAGCCCCAGCGCGATGCGCAGGGTGGTGGTCTTGCCGCACCCTGATTCGCCGACGAGCGCGTGGGTGCGGCCCTTCGGGACGCTCAGGCTGACACCGGCGAGGGCGTTGAAGCCGCGCTCGCCGCGGCGGTCGTGGCCGACCGGGAAGATCTTCGTGACGTCGGTCAGCCGCAGTACCGGTTCCGGCGTGGCCTCCGCTGACCGCACGACCCTGCCCGACAGCTGCCCGCCTGCGTGCAGGCCTGGGGCGGCGGCGACCAGGCGGCCGGTGTAGCGCTGCGTCGGTGCGGTGACGATCGCCGACGGCGTGCCCTGCTCGACCTTGCGTCCGTGCTGCATGACCACGATGCGGTCGGCGCGGTCGGCGGCGACGGCGAGGTCGTGGGTGATCACGAGCAGGGAGATGCCCTCCTCGCGGACCAGCCCGGCGAGATGATCGAGGATCCGCTTCTGCACGGTGACGTCGAGCGCGCTCGTGGGTTCGTCGGCGACGATCAACTTCGGCTGCCCGGCCAGGGCGATGGCGATGAGCACCCGTTGCCGCAGGCCGCCGGACAGCTCGTGCGGATACTGCCGCGAACGGTGCTCGGCGTCGGGCACTCCGGCTCGCCGCAGGTAGCTCACCGCCTCGGTGCGGGCCCGCGCCCGCGGGACGCCGCGCTGCCGCACCGCCTCGGCAACCTGCGCGCCGACCCGCTGCGTCGGGTTCAGCGCGACCATCGGGTCCTGCGGCACGAGCCCGACCACCGAACCGCGCAGCCGCCGCAGATCGCGCTCGCGGGCCCCGACCAACTGAACGCCGTCGACGACGATGGACCCGGCCGTTATGCGCCCGTCCTCGGGCAGCAGGCCGATGACGGCGTTCGCGGTGGTCGTCTTGCCGGAACCCGATTCGCCGACGATCGCGACGACCTCGCCGGGATCGACCCGAAGGTCAAGTCCGACGACGGCGGGCTCGATCCGGCGGTGATGCAGGTAGCCGATGTCGAGGCCGGTGATCTCGACGAGCGGCCTGTCTGTCGTGGTCACCGGGTCAGCTCCTGGAACGTCTTGGAGATGTGGTTCAGGGACAGCACCAGGAAGGCCACGAACAGCCCGGGCAGCAGGCTCAGCCACCAGGCCGTGATCAGGTAGTTGCGGCCGGCGGAGATCAACGTGCCCCACTCGGCAGCGGGCGGGGCGGCACCGAACCCGAGGAAGCTCAGCGACGCGATGGCGATGATCGCCACGCCGGCGTCGAGTACCGCCAGCACAGCGACCGGGCCCCATGAGTTGGGCAGGACGTGACGCAACAGCACGCGGCCCCACGACGCACCGCCCGCGCGCGCAGCCTCGACGAAGGGCAGAGTCTTGACCCGCAGCACCTCGGCCCGGGTCGTACGCGCGAAGCCCGGCACGATGCCGATCCCCACGGCCAGGGCCACCGGCAGCGTGCCGTAGCCGAGCGCGGTGACGACCGACAGCGCGAGCAGCAGGCCGGGAATGGCCAGCAGGACGTCGACGATCCGCATGAGCGCGGCGTCCACGATGCCGCCGAAGAACCCGGCGAACACCCCCAGCCCCAGGCCGGCGATCACCGCGATCACCAGGGCGAGGCCGGTTGCCTTGATGGTCAGCGCCGAGCCGTAGAGCACGCGCGTAAAGAGGTCGCGGCCGTAGTTGTCGGTGCCGAACAGGTGGTGGCCGCTCGGCGATTGCAACACCGAGCTGGTGTCGACGGCGTACGGGCTGTGGCTGGTGAACACACTCGGCCAGATCGCGGACACGACCACGAACAGCACGTACAGCGCGGCGAGCAGGAACACCGGTCTGCGGACGAGCTGCGCGACCGTTATGCGCAGCCTCGAGCGGCGCGGCCCGAGGTCGTCGGCCCGATGATCGACGTCCTGTTCGGCGTCGTCCACGGTCAGCTCGGGGGTGTCCCGCAGCGCCGTCATACCGCTGCCACCTCGATCACGGGGGCGCGGACCCGGCCGGTGCGGGTGTGCGAGATACGGGGGTCGAGCAGCGGGTACAGCAGGTCGACGACGAGGTTCACGACGACGAACACCGCCGCGGCGATCGTGACGATCGCCAGCACCACCGGGACGTCCTGCGACAGCACGGACTGCTGCGCGAGCTGACCGATCCCGTTGCGGGTGAAGACGGTCTCGACGATGATCGAACTTGTGACCGTCAGGCCGATCACGACACCCAGGATCGTCATGGCCGGCAGCGCCGCGTTCCTCAACGCGTGCTTGACGTGTACCGCCGATCGGGACAGGCCCTTGGCGCGGGCGGTGACGATGTAGGGCTGGCGCAACGTCTCGTCGAAACTCTTGATCAACACCTGGGCCAGCACCGACGAGGTCAGCAGGGCGATGGTGGCGACGGGCATGACCAGCGAGCCCACGCCCTGCGTCCCGGTCGCCGGCAGCAGCCCGAGCTTGAACGAGAACAGCTGGATCAGGAACAGCGCGATGAAGAACTGCGGGAACGACGCCCCGAGAGCCGGCAACCGGGTCAGGAACACGTGCAGCGGCCGCCACCGGACGAAGCTCGCCACCGACGCCAGCAGCGTGCCGACGATCAGCGACACCACGGCGGCGCTGCCGCTCAGCAGCAGGGTCTGGCCGATGCGCTGGCCGAGCAACGTGCTGACCGGCACGCCCTGGGTCAGGGACAGCCCGAAGTCACCGTGTGCGGCACCGATCAGGTGATGCCAGTACTGCGCCCACACCGACTGGTCGAGCCCGAACCGGTGCTTGGCCGCAGCCAGCGCCGCCGGGCTCAGGCTGTCCTCCTGGATGCTCGCCGCGGCCAGCTGCAACTGCAGCGGGTCGCTGGGCAGCAGGTAGAGAATGGCGAAGGTCACGGTGAACGCCGCCCACAGGACGCCGACGGCCTGCGCGATCCGACCCAGGACGTAGCGGGTCATCAGCTCTTCCAGACGTCGTTGAGCCGCAGGAAGCTCTCGGACGTGAACGCGAAGCCGTGCACGTTCTTGCTGACGCCCGCCTCCTGGACCCGCTCGAACAGCGGGAACGCAACGCCCTCGTCGATGAGGTAGTCCTGCAGGGCGGCGTAGGCCTTCGTGGTCTGTGCCGCGTTCGTCGTCTGCGTCGCCTCTGTGAAGAGCGCGACGATGTGCGCGGTGACCGCGCTGGAGGCCGAGCGCTGCGCCAGCGCCTTGGAATTGGCGACCGCCGGGTTGAGGATGAACTGCAGCGCGCCGGGGTCGGCCCGGGTGAAGTAGGTCTGCGTCAGGTCGTAGTCGCCGTCCTTGACGTAGGTGGCCTGCTGGGCGGTGGTGATCGTGCGCAGCTTGACGTTGATGCCGACCTTCTTCAGCTGCGACTGCAGCAGCTCCGGCCCGTCGCTGAACTGGGTGACCGGGTAGTCGATCGTCAGTTCCTTGCCGTTCTTGTAGCGGTAGCCACCGGCCCCGACCACCCACCCGTCGTCCTGCAGCAACTTCTTCGCCGCTGTCGGGTCGTAGCCCAGCTTGCTGGATTCAGAGGTGAAGTTCGGCGTCGTCGAGTCGTAGGCACCCTGCACCACCGGGTAGTCGGCACCGAAGATCGTGCTCGTGTACGACTTGAGGTCGACCGCCTTGTAGAGCGCCTTACGGACCTGCGCGTCGGCGAGCACGTGTCCGGGGCTGGTGTTCGCGAACTGCGTGTAGGACACACCGGGCAGCGCGCGCTTCTGCACGGTGTCGCCCGCACTGGTGATCAGCTTCTCGTCCGACGGGGTGAAGGGGTTGCGGGGCCAGTCGACGTCGATGGCGCCGCTGGTGAGGTTGCCGGTGCGCACGCTGTCCTCGGCGACGTAGTTGAAGATCACCTTGTCGAGGTAGGCGGTGCCCTTGTTGGACACCAGCGAAGAGCCCCACGAGTAGCCGGTGCGTTTGGTGATCACGGTCTCGACGCCTGGCGTGTAGTGGTCGAGCTTGAACAGCCCGGAGCCGACGACGCCCTTGCCCGTGCAGCGCTGCGCCGGGGTCTCCTGGTACTCGCTCGGGTCGGTGATCGCCAGGTTCGTCGTCGAGGTGGCCTGCAGGAACGACGCGTTCGGCGTGCTGAGCTGGAAGCGCACGGTCGAGGCGTCGAGCGCCGTCGCGCCGGTGAGGCCCTGGATGTAGGACGTGCCGTAGGCGGTGTGGTTGGTGGCCTGCACCGTCGCCAGCCAGCCCTTCGCGTCCTGCACGACGGCGTCGGCGTTCACCGGCTTGCCGTTGCTGAAGGTGACGCCACTGCGCAGGTGGAAGGTGTAGGACAGCCCGTCCGTGCTGACCGTCCAGCTCGACGCCAGCCAGGGCACGATCTTGCCGGTCTTGGGGTCCTGGTCGGTGAGCGAGTCGGCGAAGTTGCGGATGATCGAGCGGCTCTCGATCCAGTACACCTGGAACGGGTCGATGCAGGGCAACGCGGTGTTGTCGGGGAAGAACGACACCTTCAGGGTGCCGCCCTTGCGCGGGGGTCCGGAGTTCGTCGCGGAGCTCGACGAACTGCTGCTGCAGGCCGCGAGCGCGAGCAGGCCGGCCAGCAGGCCCGCTGCGACGACAAGTCGTCGAAGTCTGCGCCGGTGGGTGGTGCCTGGCCGTTCGATGTGCTCGGGCAGGTCGTGGTGGGTCATGTCATTTCCTTCAGCTGCGATGTCTGGGCGGGGTTCGACTAATGGGTGAGCACGCGGCGGCCGCCGGCCAGCAGGACGGTGTCCTCCTGGGGCGGGTGCACGCGGATACACAGCACGTCGCGCAGGTGCCGCTCCAGCGGGTGGTGGCGCGAGAGTCCTGGGTTGCCGAGCGCGGCGACGGCCGTCTGCACCGCCGAGATCACCGAACGGGCGATGGCGACCTTGACGGCCGACAGCTCCGGCAGGATCGACGTCTCGCCGGCCTCGACACGCAGCAGTGCACCGTGCAGCAGGGTCTCGGCCTGCACGATCTGCAGGTCGATCTCGCCGGCGACGCTGCGGATGCGGTCGGTCTGCGCGATGGGGTGCCCGAGCGCAGCAGGCACCCGGGTGCGGGCATAGTCGACGAACGCCGTGCGTGCTGCACGGGCCACACCGAGATAGAGCGCAGGGTGGCCGAAGCTCGCCGGGCCGGCAGCCGCAGCGGGGTCGCGGTAGACACCGTCGGCGCCGCGAGGGATCTCGACGAACGCATCCAGCGGCACGACGACGTCGTCGTACACGACGTCGTGGGTGTTCGACGCCCGCAGGCCGAGGTGGTCCCACGTCTCGATCCAGGTGATGCCCGGGCGGTC
>CAZZVT010000010.1:0-5644 GCA_964657545.1 uncultured Jatrophihabitantaceae bacterium | reverse complement strand
CCTGTCGCGAGAGATCCGGGACGGGGAACGTGTGGACCTCGGTCTGCGCGGTCACCGCGGACCGGCCGTGGCGTAGCGGGCGTAGTCGGGCCCGTAGTTGCCGAGGTGCTCGCCCTGCAGCGCGCCGCGGGTGCCTGTCGAGCGGCGGTGCGCGATCTCCTCACGAACCAGCGGCAGCACGTGCTTGCCGTAGTCGACGGCGTCGGCAAGCGTGTCGTAGCCGCGGATCGAGACGAGCGACGCGCCCCGGTCGACGTAGTCGAGGATCGCTGCGGCCACCGTCTCCGGCGAGCCGACCAATGCTGTCGAGGCGCCGGCCGCATTCGTCACCGCCGCCGTGCGCGTCCACAGCGCACGGTCGTAGAGCTCGGCCCGGTTGGCGAACGCGAGTGCCCGCTGCGAGCCGACGTTCTGCGGCGCCCCCTGCAAACGCAGCTGAGCGGCATACCCGGAGCGCTCGAAGGTCTCGGCGATCTTCGCGACGTACTCGCGCGCCTTCTCCCACGCCAGCTCGTCGGTGCGGGCGACGATCGGGCGGAACGTCACCCAGATGCGCGGCAGCGTGGTGCGGCCGGCGGCGCGGGCGATTGCGTTGACGCGCTCGATCTCGCCGCGCAGGTCGTCGAGCGGCTCGCCCCAGAAGCTGAAGATGTCGCCCTTCGCGCCGCCGATGGCGAACGCCTCGTCGGACTGACCGCCGATCGAGATCGGGATGGACGACGCGTAGGGCGCGAAGCCCGGCCCGAAGTCGTCGAAGCGGTAGAACTCGCCGTCGTGGCTGAAGGGCGCGGGCTCGGTCCACGCCCGCCGCAGCACGTCGACATACTCCGAGGTACGGGCGTAGCGCTTGTCCTTGGGCAGGTAGTCGCCCTGGCGCGCTTGCTCGGCGTCGCTGCCGCCGGAGATGAGGTGGACAACCGCCCGGCCCTCAGTCAGCTGGTCGAGGGTGGCCAGCTTCTGCGCGCCGACGGTCGGGAACGTCGTGTTCGGTCGCAGCGCGACGATTGGCTTGATGCGCTCGGTGAGCTGTCCGACGGCGCTGGCGACGACGAACGAGTCGGCGCTGCCTGCTCCGTAGGGCAGCAGCGTGTAGTCGTAGCCGGCGTCCTCGAGGGCCTGGACGTAGCGGCGGAAGTACGGCAGGTCGATGCCGCGCGACGGCACCGGATTGAGCTCGGTGGACGGGTTCAGGTGCGACAGGCTGATGAACTCGACCTCCGGCGCGGCGGTGGCCGGAATGGTCTGGTCGAACGTGGTCATTCGTTTCCTTTCACGGGGGTGGCCGGCTGGTCGCCGACCGCGACGGGCCGGGCGGGGTCGCCCGACCACTGCGACCAGGAGCCGGGGTAGAGCGCGGCGTCGATGCCGGCTATGTGCAGGGCGGCAATCTGGTGTGCGGCGGTGACGCCGGAGCCGCAGTAGACGCCGACGTCGGATGTCCCGGCGCCGATGCCCGCGGCGGCGAAGCGGGCGCGCAGCGCAGCGGGACTGCGGAACGTCCCGGACGCCGCGAGGTTGTCGGCGGTGGGCAGGCTGATCGCGCCGGGGATGTGACCGGCCCTGGCGTCGACGGGTTCGACCTCACCGCGGTACCGCTCCCCCGCCCGCGCATCCACGAGCACGCCGCCGCCGGGCAACCGGGCGGCCTCGTCGGCGTCGAGCACCGGCAGGTGGCCGGGCGTCAGCACGACGTCACCGGGTTCGGGACTGTGCGCTCCGGTGTCCAGGGCCCCGATATCGTCGGTCCAGGCGCGCAGGCCGCCGTCGAGGATCCGGACGTCCGCCACACCGGCCCAGCGCAGCAGCCACCAGGCCCGGGCAGCGCTCTGTCCGCCGTTGTCGTCGTAGACCACCACGGGCCCACCGGCCCGCATCCCCCAGCGTCGGGCCGCGTGCTGGAGGTCGGCGATGTCGGGCAGCGGGTGGCGCCCGCGCTCGACCTCCGCCGGCGCGGCGAGCTCGGTCGTCAGGTCGGCGTAGACAGCGCCGGGCAGGTGCGCGTCGAGGTAGTGCTTCTCGCCGTCCGGGTCACCGAGCGCCCACCGGACGTCGAGCAGGGTGGGCGCGAACCGGCCGGCCAGTTCGGCCTGCAGGGTGGCGGCGTCGACCGTGACGGTTGCCGGGGCGACGACGGCCGCGAGGTCGTCGGCGTCCAGCGTGCCGGGCGCTGTTCCGTCGGCGAGAGCGCGGGCGGCGCGAGCCTGGAGGGCGGCGTTGATCGGGGCCCGCCGCCCGTACAGGCGGGCCAGCAGCACGACCTCGCCGTTGAGGTAGTCGGTCTCGAGCGGGCGACCTCGAGCCAGGCTCTGCCACGTCGAGTTGCCCGGCCGCTCGTACCCGGCGATCCGGCGTACGACGAAGCGGTCGAGGGCCGCGGTGCTCTCGGTGGCCGTGTCGGCGATCGCAAGCCCGGCCGCGGCCAGGACGGCCTCGGTCTCGGCGTGGACGAGGGCGGCGACCCGGTCGCGGTGCGGCCCGGACGCGTAGAGCGCATCGAGGACGAACGTCGAACTACCGAGCAGCTTCGCGGCTTTCCAGCGCGAGAGATCGTCGACGACCTGGACCTCGAAGCGTGCCGCGCGCAGGTCGTCGGCGATCCGGGCGATCGCGGGCGTGGCAGCGGCGTCGGGATACGACCCCAACCAGAGCGCACCGACCGCGGGTGCCGCGGGCGCGACGACCTCGTCGTCGGCGAGGTAGGTCGACGGCAGCCACAGAACGGCGCCGACGACGGTCGCGAACCGCCGCAGGGCCGAACGCTCGGCGTCGAGACCGTTCTGGACGGTGAGGACCGGGAGCACGTCTCCTGCCCGGTGCCCCGCCCGGCCGACCGGTCTGGCCGCCCAGTCGGCCAGCGCCGCCTCGGCGTCACCGGACTTGGTGGCCAGGACGAGTACGTCGTGCAGGTCGAGCTCGACCTCCGCGCTCGATGCGGCTGCGGGCACGTCAATGTTCCGGACGCCGTCAGGCGTGACGTAGCGCAGCTGCCCTGCGGTGATCACGTCTGCCTGCCTGCGACGCCCGACCAGCACCACCTCGCGGCCGGCATGGCGCAGTTCGGCGGCGAACGTCACGCCGACCGCTCCGGCGCCGATGACCACGTAACGCGTCATGACCGGGTCCCGCTGTTCGGGGCCGTGCGACCGAGGCGGGAATCGGCGACGACCGCGATGTGCGCAAGGTCGGCATCGACGCGCAGGCGCTCGAGGAACAGGACCACGGTCGCGGCGACGGTGCGGTGGGTCTGGTCGTTCAGGGCGTCGTGTCTCCCGCCCACGATCCCGACCAGCTCGGCCCGCGGGATCGCGGCGTAGGTGCGCCGGACGGCGTCGAACGGGCTGACACTGTCGTCGTGCCCGTGCACCCCGAGCACCGGAATCCCGATCCGCGGCGCGATCGTGGGGTCGAGCCAGCCGGCCGGCAGCTCGGCATACAGCTGGGATTGTTCGACGCCGCCGGCAGTGATGCGCGCCCGGTGGGTCGGGCACGAGGTACGCGCGTCGAGCTCCTGATCCCAGCCGAGCGCGGGCGCCGCGCTCGCGGTGGTCGGCAGCCCGGCCAGCACCAGCGCGCTGACCGACGGCACCTGCCCGGAGGCGGCCAGGTGGACGGCGAAGGCGGCGCCGGCGTCGGAACCGATCAGGACCCGCGGCACGCCGGGATCGGCCGTACCCAGCAGGTCCTCGACCTGCCCGCGGACGCGGTGCGGTGACTCGCTGGGCGCGGTGACGGCGTGCACGCGGTACGCGTCGGCGGCGAGCCGGCGACCGAGGCGTTCGTAGACCTGCGACGCCTCGCCGCGTCCGGGAAGCAGGATCACGGTGGCGCGCAGCGCGATGTTCTCGGGCTCGGTCCAGGTCAGGACGGCATGGTCCTGGGCGACGGTCATGGTGGCCTTTCCGGCACGGGACGCGCGGCAGCGGCCGGACGCCGCGCGTAGGGCGTCAGGCGGGTGCGCGAGATGGGGTGCGGCGAGCTACAGCGCGCTCGTCGTGGATTGCGGCGGCGTCAGCGACAGCGCGCGGTGGTGTGCCGTTTCAGGTCGATCACGCGGCGGCGGGTGAAGCGGCGGCCCGCGTCGCGGACCAGCTCCCCCAACTGCTGCGCACCACTCATGTCTAGCAACCTACTAGGCAAGCTTCTATACGTCCAACGACGATCCGCGATCGAGCCGATCGCGCCTGCTTATCGGTGCACGCTCGAGCTCAGGGCGGCAGGGGTGTGCTGCTGGACCCAGGTGACGACGTCGGCGGCCAGCTGGGTGCCGGTGAGCGCGTCTATCTCGCGCAGGCCGGTGGGGCTCGTGACGTTGACCTCCGTGAGCAGGCCGCCGATGACGTCGATGCCGACGAACACCAGCCCGTGCCGACGCAGCAGCGGCGCCAACCGGCGGCTCAGCGCACGGTCGCCGTCGGTGACACGGTCGGCCACCGCCACGGCGCCGGCCGCCATGTTGCAGCGGAAGTCGTCGCCGCGGGCGACGCGTCGGATCGCGCCGACCGGTTCGCCGTCGAGCAGGATCACCCGCCGGTCGCCCTCGACGCAGGCCGGGATCCACTGCTGGACCACGACCTGGCTGCGTCCGCGGTCGGTGGCGGTGTCGAGCAGCGAGGCCAGGTTGGGGTCCTCGGTGGTGAGCCGGACGATACCCCGGCCGGCCATCCAGTCGGTGGGTTTCAGGACGGCCTTACCCCAGGCGGCGACGACCCTGCGTATCTCGCCACGGTCCGCACTGACCAGGGTCGGTGGGCCGAGCTCGGCGGCCTGCAGCCCGAACAGCTTCTCGTTGGCATTGCGCAGCCCGGCCGGCGAGTTGACCAGCAGGGTCGACGCCGGGTCGACGAGGTCGAGCAGGTAGGTGGCGCGCAGGTAGTTGCCGTCGACCGGCGGGTCGGTGCGCATGAACACCGCGTCGACGTCGTCGAGCCGGTGGCGGACCGGCTCGCCGACGGTGTACCAGTCGCGGTCGGTGATCCAGCGGCCGTCGTGCAGCACCGCCGGACGCAGGGTCACCGGGCGGCAGCGGGCCACTGCCGCGCCGTCGAAGAAGGCGAGTTCGGCGGCGGACGTCACGAGCACGTGGTGGCCGGCGAGCTGCGCCGCCTCCATGAGCGCGACGCTGGTGTCGTGGCACGGCAGCAGCGTCTCGATGTCGTCGATGACGAACACGAACGTCTGCCCGGAGACCGCGTCGCCGACGTCGGCGGTGCCGACGGCGCGCTTGGTCCGGGCGGTCATCGGGCGCCGACCGTCCACTGCGGCGCGACTGCCTCGGCGTCCGGCCACGGCCGCCGGGCGGACCCGTCGATCACCAGGCCGGACCCCACCTCGCCGACCGCACTCCGGTCGCCCCAGACGACGACGCACCCGTCGGCGAAGCGGCGGGCGCCGGCGACGTGCGCGGCCAGCTCGCCCCGGTCGCCCCACGACAGCACCGACAGGACGGGCCCGATCGGCTCGAGCCGCTGCTCGGCCTGCGCCGCTGCCGACCCGCACGAGCCCAGCTCGACCAGCGTCGGCGGAACGCGCCAGCCCATCCGGTGCGCGATGTCGTCGGGCACCCGGCCGCCGACGCGGACCTCGGCTCCCGCCGCGACCAGCGCGCGCACCCGCGCCAGCGCACGGGTGCGCAGAGGGTCGGTGG
>CAZZVT010000009.1:4454-36330 GCA_964657545.1 uncultured Jatrophihabitantaceae bacterium | reverse complement strand
CGGCGCCTCGATGCAGTCGGCGAGGTAACGCAAGAACCCTCCGGCGGTGCCGCCGTCGCAGACCCGGTGGTCGAAGGACAGGGTGAGCTGGCTGACCGTGCGGACGGCGAGTTCTCCGTCGACCACCCACGGACGGTCGATGAGGCGGCCGAGACCGACGATCGCGACCTCGGGATGGTTGATGATGGCGGCTGAGCCGTCGACCCCGAAGACGCCGTAGTTGTTCACGGTGACGGTGCCGCCGGTGAGGTCGGCAGGCGGCAACGATCCCGCGCGCGCCGCTGCCACTCGCTCGGCCAACGCCGCCGACAGATCACGCGTCGACAGCAGGTGGGCGTCGTGGACGACCGGCACCATCAGCCCGCGTTCGGTCTGGGCCGCGAATCCGAGGTTGACGTGATCGGCGAGGACGATCTCGTCGCCGTCGACGCGTCCGTTGAGTTCGGGATAGCGGCGTAGCGCCAGCACGGTGAAGCGGGCCAGCAGCGCGAGCACGCTGACCGGCCGTCCCGCGTCGGCGGCTTTCAGCGCCGCGCGAGTCGCCAGTAAGGCAGTGGCGTCGACATCCACCCAGACCGTCGCCTCGGGGATCTCACGGCGTGAGCGGCTCAACTTGTCGGCCACCGTGCGTCGGAGTCCGCGCAGCGGAATCCGGGTCTCGCCTGGGTGCGTCTCGATCGGCGGGCTTGCTGCGGTCAGATCGCTGCGGCGGACGACGCCGGACGGCCCGCTGCCGCGGATCGTTGCCAGGTCGATGCCGGCCGCGTAGGCCTGCCTGCGCACGAGCGGCGAGATGACAGCGACCGGGGCGGTCGTGGGGGGTGTGCTCGCCGCGGCGTCGCGGACGGGGACCCGAGGAGCGCGGCGTCGACGGGTGGTGGTGGCCGACCCTGTCCCGTAGCCGATGAGCACGCTGCCGCTGGCGTCCTCGGTCGTCGACATGTTCGGCACGATCGCCCCCGGTTCGCCGACGCGCTCGCTGCTGACAACGGGATCGATCGAGATCAGCGGCCGGCCGACCTTGACCGTGCTGCCGGGCTCGGCATGCAGGCGGGCGACCGTACCGGCGAAGGGGACGGGGACCTCGACGGCTGCCTTCGCGGTCTCGACGTCGACGACGACCTGGTCGATGGTCACCTGGTCGCCGGGGCGGACGTGCCAGTGGACGATCTCGGCCTCTTCGAGTCCCTCACCGAGATCGGGCAGCAGGAAGTCAGGCACGGTCGTGCTCCGCCTCGAGCCAGCGCGCGTCCACATCGTCGTCCCACTGCAGGCGCGCGATCGCGTCGAGGATGCGGTCGACGCTCGGCAGGTGGTGCGACTCGAGCATGGGCGGCGGGTAGGGGATGTCGAATCCGGTGACCCGCAGAACCGGGGCCCGAAGGTGGTGGAAACACCGCTCGCTGAGTCGGGCGGCGATCTCGGCGCCGTAGCCGCAGAAGCCACTGGCCTCGTGCACGACGACCGCCCGCCCGGTGCGACGGACCGACTCGACGAGCGTCGCGTCGTCGACCGGCGAGAGGCTGCGCAGGTCGATGACCTCGACGCTCCAGCCGTCCTCGGACGCGGCGTGCGCGGCCTCGACCGCGGTCGCCACCGTGCCCCCGTAGGTGATCAGAGTGACGTCACGACCTGTCCGGACGGTGACGGCCTGATCGAGCGCCGGGCCGTCGGTCGTCAGCTCGACGGTGTCCTTGGACCAGTAGCGTCGCTTCGGCTCAAGGAAGATCACCGGGTCGGGGCTCGCGATCGACTGCCGCAGCAGGCGGTAGGCGTCGGCCGGGTCGGCCGGCGTCACCACCCGCAGTCCGGGGGTGTGGGTGTAGTAGACCTCCGAGGAGTCGCAGTGGTGCTCCACGCCGCCGATGCCGCCGCCGTACGGTATCCGAATCACGATCGGCAGCTCGACCGCGCCGCGGGTGCGGTTGCGCAGCTTGGCCAGGTGGCTGGTGATCTGCTCGAAGGCCGGGTAGGCGAAGGCGTCGAACTGCATCTCGACGACCGGCCGCATCCCGTTCATGGCCATCCCGATGGCCGTGCCGACGATGCCGGCCTCGGCCAGCGGCGTGTCGAAGACCCGGTGGGCGCCGAAGCGGCGCGCGAGCCCGTCGGTCACGCGGAAGACCCCGCCCAGGGTCCCGACGTCCTCGCCGAAGACGAGCACGCGGTCGTCGGCCTGCAAGGCGTCGCGCAGCGCCGTGTTGAGCGCTGCGGCCATGGTGACCGGTGCGACGGCTGCGGCCGAGGTCGCCCCGTCCAGCGTCGCGGTCACTGGTCGTCCGAGGCGGCGAGCTCGGCGATCAGCTCGGCGCGCTGCTCGGTCAACTGGACCGTGGGCTCGGCGTAGACGTGGCGGAAGAGCTCGGCCGGGTCGGTGGCCACGTCGGCGTTCATCCGCCGGCGCACGTCCGCCGCGTAGTCCTCGGCCTCCTGGTGCAGCTGGTCGGAGTCGGCGTCGCCGAAGGCGCCGACGCTGCGGAGGTAGGCCTCGAGGCGGGTCAACGGGTCGCGCTCGATCCAGCTCGCGACCTCGTCGCTGTCGCGGTACCGGGTCGCGTCGTCGGCGTTCGTGTGTGCCTCGATGCGGTAGGTGACCGCCTCGATCAGCGTCGGCCCGTCGCCGCGCGCTGCGCGCCCGAGCGCTGCTGTCACCGTGGTGTGCACCGCGGCGGCGTCGTTGCCGTCGATTCGTAGCGCAGGTATGCCGTACCCGATGCCCTTGTCGGCCAGCGACCGGGCTGCGGTCTGCTTGGCCAGCGGGACGCTGATCGCGTACCCGTTGTTCTGCACCAGGAACACGACAGGCGACTTCCACACCGCGGCGAAGTTCAACGCCTCGTGGGTGTCGCCCTCGCTCGTCGCGCCGTCTCCCACGAACACCAGGGCCACGGTGTCCTCGCCCTTCAGGCGGGCGGCATGCGCCAGGCCCACGGCGTGCAGGGTGTTCGTGGCCAGCGGAGTGCACTGGGGCGCGACGCGATGCTCGTACGGGTCGTAGCCGCAGTGCCACTGTCCGCGCAGCAGGCACAGCACCTCGACCGGGTCGACGCCGCGGGTGGTGATCGCCACCGAGTCCCGGTAGGTGGGGAACAACCAGTCCTGAGGTCGCAGCGCCAGCACCGCGCCGGCTTGGCAGGCGTCCTGGCCGCGGGACGACGGGTAGACGGCGAGCCGGCCCTGTTTCGTCAGTGCGGTCGCCTGGGCGTCGAAGCGGCGACCGACGACCATGCGGCGATGCAGTTCGATCAGCGTCTGCCGGTCCGGCAGTTCGGCGTCGCCGACCCGCCGGCCCGCTGGATCGATGAGCGCGATCGGCTGGTCCAGGAGCGGTGATGCCTCGCCGGAGCGACGGTCAGGGTGGAGCGAGGTGACGGACGCCATGGGACCTCTCGAGCTTCAGCGATGTGGAGGTCAGTGTGGCCGGATTCCGGCTATCCATCCAGGACCGACCAACGAACGCAGACGGTTGGCCCGTCATGGCGGCTAGCCTGGGCACTATGTCTACCGGCGAGCCTCCGCCCACGCGTCCGCCCGGACGAATGGCCGAGCTCGACGACACCGACCGGCGCATCGTGGCCGAGCTGCGCGCGAGTGGCCGGACGTCGATACGAGCACTGGCGGCCACGCTGCATATCTCCCGGGCCAGCGCCTACGCGCGGGTCGCCCGTCTGCAGAACGAGCGGGTCATCACCGGGTACACGGCGGTCATCGACCCGCATCGCTTCGGCGATTCCTTGTCGGCCTACGTGTATCTGAAGACGCAGCAGCGCTCGTGGCAGCACCTGGAGCGCAAGGTGCTGGCCATCGCCGAGGTCGAGCACGCGGCGCTGGTGTCGGGCGAGCACGACATCGTCCTGCTGGTCCGCACTCGCGACACCGTCTCGCTGCGTGATCTGGTGCTCACCCGCTTGCAGGAGATGCCCGAGGTCCTGAGCACGCGCACGGAACTGATCTTTGAGGAAAGGACCACTGCGCGACAGGAGTAGGACGCCTGTGGCGCGCCGACTCGACGTCTGACGGGCCCGCGATCAGTCGGGCAATGGCACGGTTGTCGCTATGTCCGACACGCCCGCCGACCTGTTCACCGACCTCGAAACATGGTTCGCGCGGGACGCGGAACGCTTCACCGCAGACCGCACCCGGCACGTCTTCGACAACGACGAGTACGCCCGCCGACTGCGGGTCCTGCGCGGGTTGATGGCACAGGCGCGCCTCGACACGCTCGTACTCACCGCGCCGGACGCGATGTGCTGGCTGACCGGCTACGACTCACGCTGGTACCGCTCGCATTCCGCGACGACGATGCCGCCGGCGCAATGCATCCTGGTGCCCGGTGACGCCGGACCGCTGGTGCACATCGAGACCGGGATGCACGAGGGCATTGCGCTGGCCACGTCCTGCGTCGAGGAGTTCGTCGCGATCCCGGGATCGGCATTCGACCACGAGCCGACCCTCGAGGAGTTCCTTGCGACGGTTGTCGGTGAGTTGCACTCGCGGGCCCGGCTGCCCGGGGTGATCGGCGTCGAGCGGTGGAGTTCGGTCCCCAACCCGGCGACGCTGACCGCACTCGAGGCCGCCGTGACCGACGCGGGGGGCACGCTGGTGGACGCCACGGCGCCCATCCGGCGGGCTCGGCGGGCGAAGTCGGCGGTCGAGATCGCGGTCGTAGAACGGGCACAGCATGCGTGCGACGAGGGGATCCGGCACCTAGCCGAGCACGTCCGTCGCGAGCACACCGAACTGCAGGCCTGGCTGCTGTTCATGCAGGGGGTGGTGGCCGCCGGCGGCGAGCCGACCGCGATGCACGAGACGGTCGCCGCCGGGCCGGCCATGCCGGCGCTGCACCTGACGAGTTCGCGCCGCACGTTCACCGGCGCGTCGTCGTTCTATGCCGACGCGGCGGCGGCCGTGCATCGCTACCACGCCCGTGCCACGAGGCTGATCTTCTTCGACGAGATTCCGGCGCACCTGCAGCGCGGCACGGAGATCCTGGCCGGTGCCTACGAGGTCTTCGCCCGCGAGGCGAGGGTCGGACGTACCTTCGGTGACCTGAACCGCGCTGTCACGGCCTACTTCGACGGCCACGGCGTGCCGGGGTGGGCCGGTGGCTACGAACTCGGCCTGTCCTTCCCGCCCGACTGGGTCGACGAACTGACCTGGAGCAGCTCGGACGCCGATGCTGACGAGGTGATCGAGGACGGCACCGTCACCAACCTGGAGCTGTGCCTGTCCGGGCTCGCCCTGGTGGACACCGCCGTCCTCACCGCTGACGGTCCGCGGACGCTGTCGTCGCTGCCGCGGGTCTGCCTGCGGGCGGGGGAGCGGCCGGGCTGAACCCGGATCTCGACAACTGTCGAGGCAGGCACGCTCGTCTCGGCACCGCTGCTGGATCCGGGACGTCCCGAGACGCGGCATCCTGTGATACATGCACACCAATGATTCGCCGGTCTGCGTCGTCGGCGCCGGCATCCTGGGCCTGTCCACCGCAGTGCACCTCGCTCGCGCGGGCGTTCGCGACATCACGGTGCTGGACACCGGGGTTCCGCTGGCCGGGACCACCCCGGCGGGCGCGGGATTCGTCGCCGCCTTCGCCGCCGACACCAACCGGCGCCTCGATCCGGCAATGATCGACGTCGCGCAATACGGCATCGACTTCTACACCGCGCTCGACCGCGCGGGCGCGGACATCGAGTTCAGCGCGAACGGCAATGTCGTGCTGGCCACGACTGCGGCCACGCTCGAGGCAGCCGTCAGCGGCATCGTCGGTCATCCGCGCCGGCTGCCCGGTACGCGACGGCTGACGCCCCGCGATGTCGCGGAGCTGAGCAGTGGGTGCATCGACCCGGACGCGGTCGTCGGCGGCGTCCTGATGGCCGAAGGCGTGCAGGTCACCACCGGGCTGGTCTGCGCCGCGTTGCTGGAGGAGCTGGCCTGCGCCGGTGTCCGCGTGCAGTTCGAGACCGAGGTCACCGGCCTGGAGATCCGCGACGAGGCCGTCGTCGGCGTACGCACGGTCGACGGTGTCGTGCCCGCTGGCCGCGTCGTGCTGGCGTGCGGTGCCTGGACGAACGACCTGCTGCGACCGCTCGGCTGGTCGCTGCCGGTCGTCCCGGTGGTCGCAACCCGGTTCGTGACGGCTGACTGCGGGCTGCCGCCGGACATGCCCTCGGTTCAGTGTCTGGACCTGGGACTGTGGCTGCGCGAGCTGCGCGGCGGCTTCTCGTGGGGGACGGGCATGGCCTACCGCGGGGTCAACGCGCTGCGCGCCGACGGTGTGGTCATCGGTCACGGACGCCCCGACGTGCCGTCCCTCGTAGCGCGTCAACGGCATGTGCAGCCCGACATCGCGCGAGTCTTCCCGCTGCTGGGCGAACTCGAGCCGGTCGAGGTATTCCAGGGCATGCCCGTGTACTCCTCCGACGGCAATTTCTTCGCCGGCCCGCTGCCGCACCGCCAGGGCGTGTGGGTGGTGGCCGGCGACAACGAGTCGGGCGTCACGCACGGGCCGGGCATCGGACGCTTGCTCGCCGACCTCGTCACCGGTGCACCGCCGATCTTCGATCCGACGCCGTACCGCCTCGATCGTTTCGGGGCGGCGGAGTTCCCGGACGACGAGTCGGTGATCGCTTCGCTCTCCCAGGACCGTATCGCCAGTGTGTTCGCCTGACCGCCGCGCGACAATCGTAGAGTCCGCTGTACCGGCGTCTCGGCAGAAGTCGGACGACGGGGCACCGGTTGCGGTGCGAGTCTGGCGGACACCGCACCAGTGATCGGGGAGTGACCAATGGGTGTCCAGCCGTCAACCAGCGCAGTACCGGACCTGTCCCGCCGCCGCTTCCTGCAGTCCCTCGGCGCGGCGGGGCTCCTGGCGGGCAGCGGCGCCCTCGCGGCGTGCACCCGCTCGAGCCCGTCGACGCAGGACTCCACAGCCACCACCGCAACCGCAGGGAAGCCGCGGCGGGGTGGCACCTTGCGCATCGGCATGGTCGGTGCCGGGAAGTCGGAGTCGTTCAACCCGGGCGGCGCCAGCAGCGCGCTGGTGAATCTCGCGCGGGTCAGTGCCGTCTTCGACCCGCTGGTCACGATCGGTCCCGACCTCACTGTCCGGCCGGCCCTGGCGACTCGGTGGACGCCCAACGCGGACCACAGCGTCTGGACCTTCACGCTACGCAGCGGCGTCACCTGGCACGACGGCAAATCGTTCACGACGGCCGACGTCGTGCACAGCCTGAACTTCGTTGCCTCCACGTCGCTCGCGCCGTCGGTCGCCAACGTCGACCTCAAGCGCGTGCGGGCGTCCGGGCCGAACACCGTGGTGGTACCGCTCAAGTCGCCCGACCTGCTGTTCCCCGGCCAGCTGGCCAACGTCTGGATCGTGCAGAACGGCGTGACCAGCTTCGTCAAGCCGGTCGGAACCGGGGCGTTCGTCTTCACCTCACTGAGCCCCGGAGTTCAGAGCGTGTGCGCCCGCAACCCGCACTACTGGGACACCGGCAAACCCTACGTCGACTCACTCGTCATCAAGTCGATCACCGACGACACCGCCCGGTACAACGCGCTGCTGGGTGGCCAGATCGACGTCATGTCACAGCTGCCCTTCACGCAGGCCAAGAACCTCGGCGCGGGCCTGCAGTCGCTGTCCTCGCCAGGGGTGACGGCGCAAGCCTTCTACATGGACGTGCGCAAGGCGCCGTTCGACGACGTGCGTGTGCGCCAGGCGCTGAAGCTGCTTGCCGACCGTCCGCAGCTCGTCGCCGTCGCGCTCGACGGGTACGGCACGGTGGGCAACGACCTGTTCGGGAAGGGTCTGCAGTTCTACGACAGCAGCCTGCCGCAGCGCACCCGCGACGTCGCAACGGCGAAGGCCCTGCTGGCCCAGGCAGGGCACGGCTCGGGGCTCTCGCTCACGCTGCAAACCTCCGCTGCCGCACCCGGGATGGTGCAGGCCGCCACCCTGTTCAAGCAGCAGGCCAAGGCCGGCAACGTCGACATCTCGATCTCGCAGGTGGACCCGACCGCCTACTTCGACCCCACCCTCGACTACCTGAAGCTGCCGTTCGCCCAAACCCTGTGGTCCGGGTTCAACACGCTGTCGAGCTTCTACACCTACGCGATGGTGCCTGACGGCGCGGGCAACGAGACCCACTGGACGAAGGCGTCGACTGCGGCCGCGATCGCGACCGCGGCGAAGGCCAGCGATCCCGCTGCCGCGCAGGCCGCGTGGGCCACGGTGCAGAAGGAGCAGTACGACGCCGGCGGCTACCTCTGGTGGGGCAACGTCGACAACCTCGATGCCTGCTCATCCCGAGTCCGCGGCATCACGCCGAGCAAGTACCTGAACATGGGACTGCCCGGCAGCCTGGCCGACGCCTATTTCATGTCATGACCGCGATCGAGACCTCGGCCCCCCAGCTGCTCACCACCGCGCCTGCCTCCGTGCGGGCGGAGCACCCGGTGGTGGCCTTCCTGGTCCGTCGCCTCGCCGGGGCCGCGGTGACACTGGCCGTGCTGTCGGTCCTGGTGTTCCTGGCCACCGCGGTCATCCCGGGCGATGCGGCAAGCGCCATCCTCGGTCGGCAGGCCGACGGGTCGACGCTGCGCAGCCTGCGTCAGAAGATGGGTCTGGACCACTCGCTGATCTACCAGTACGGGCACTGGGCCGGCGGCCTGCTGCGCGGCGACCTGGGGCCGTCGGCGGCCGGGTACGTGGCCGGCGGCCACCTCAGCGTCTGGAGCCAGATCAGTGACAAGCTGGCGAACTCCCTCGAATTGGCCGCCCTCGCGTTCGTGGCCACCGTCGTCGTCTCGGTACTGCTCGGTGTGGCGTCTGCGCTGCGTTCAGGCAAGTGGCAGGACCACGTCATCTCCGCGGTCACGCTGGTTCCGGCCGCGCTGCCCGAATTCGTTCTCGGCGCCATCCTGATCACCGTGTTCTTCACGTGGTTCGACCTCCTTCCGCCGACCTCCCTCGTCGCCGCAGGCGCCAGCCCGCTGGCCAGCCCGTCGGTGCTGGTGCTGCCGGTGCTGACCCTGGTCGGCGTCACGGTCGGCCCGGCTGTCCGGATGATCCGCGCCGGAATGCTCGACGCGTTGCAGGCCGACTCTGTCGCCGTGGCTCGCCTCAACGGCATCAACGAGCCGCGAGTGATCTGGCGCTACGCGCTGCGCAACGCGATCGCACCGAGCGTGCAGGTCTTCGCCCTCATCGCGCAGTATCTCGTCGGTGGGCTCCTCATCGTCGAGTTCCTGTTCGGCTACCCCGGCATCGGGGCCGAACTTGTCTCCGCCGTGCAAGCCCACGACAACAGCGAGGTGCAGTCGGTGACGATGCTGCTCGCCGCGATCTACGTCGCGATCACGATCGTGGCCGACCTCGCCGTCATGCTGCTCGTGCCGAAGTTGCGGACCAGCCGATGACTGCCCTGGCCGCGCCCCGCCGGCGGTCCGTCATGCCTGCCACGACCTCCGGACGCATCGGGCTCGGACTGCTCGTCGCGGTCGTGGCTGTCGCGCTGCTCGGCCCGCTGCTCGCCGGCAACGACCCGAACGCGACAGTCGGAACGCCGTTCGCCCCGCCCGGGAGCGGGGCGCTGCTCGGCACGGACGAGCTCGGGCGCGACGTTCTCGCGCGCACCCTCTACGGCGGCCGAACCGTGCTGTTCTACTCCGCGATCGCGACCGCGCTGGCCTACCTCGGTGGGCTCACCATCGGCCTGCTGTCGGGCTACCTGCGGAGCTGGACCGACACCGTTCTCATGCGCGCCGTCGACGTGCTGCTGTCGTTCCCCGCGTTGGTGTTCATCCTGCTGGTCTCCGTGGGCCTCGGCCGCGGGATCACCGCGGTCGTCATCGCGACCGCGGTGGTGCAGCTGCCGGCGATCGCCCGCATCATTCGCACCGCCACCCTCGAACAGTCGGTGCGGGGGTTCGTCGAGGCCGCGGTGGCTCGCGGCGAACGCACCTTCTCGATCATGCGACGTGAGATCATGCCGAACATTGCCCGCACGATCGCCGCAGACCTGGGCCTTCGCTTCACCTGGTCGGTGTTGCTCATCGCCAGCGTCAACTTCCTCGGCCTCGGCTTGCAGCCGCCGGCCACCGACTGGGGTCTCATGGTGTCTGAGAACCGGGCCGGGATCGGCCCGAACCCGGCGTCGGTACTGCTGCCCGCTCTCATGCTCGGACTGCTCACGATCAGCATCAACCTGCTCGGGGATTCGCTGAGCGGAGACCGTCGATGACTGCGACCGCGAAACCGGAATGCGCCTTGAGCGTGCGCGGGCTGCGCGTGGAGGTGGACACGGGTCGTCCCATCGTCGACGGCCTGGACCTCGATGTGCGACCCGGCGAGATCGTCGGACTGGTCGGCGAGTCCGGCAGCGGCAAGACCACGGCGGCGTTGGCCCTGCTGGGGTACGCAACGACGGGCACCCGGATCGCGGGCGGGTCGGTCGTGATCGGCGGGCACCACATCCTCGATCTCGACGACCGCCAGCGTCGGCGCCTGCGCGGCAGCGTCGTGTCCTACGTGCCCCAGGACGCTGGCCAGGCGCTCAACCCGTCGCTGCGAATCGGTGCGGCGATCAGCGATGTGATCCGCGAGCACAGGGCAACGAGCCGCGACGCCGTCACTGAGATGCTGGCCGCCGTCGACCTCCCCGCGACTCCCCAGTTCGCCGCTCGGCTGCCCCACCAACTCAGCGGTGGGCAGCAGCAGCGAGTCACCATCGCCATGGCGATCTCCTGCGATCCCCCCGTGATCATCATGGACGAGCCGACCACCGGGCTCGACGTGCTGACCCAGGCCAGCGTCCTGAGCGAGGTCAAGCGGTTGCGCGACGAGCTCGGGGCGGCGCTCGTCTACGTGTCGCACGACCTCGCGGTCGTATCGCAGCTCGCCGACCGGGTGGCGGTGATGTATGCGGGCCGGATCGTCGAGAACGGACCGACGGCGACGATCCTGCAGCGCCCACGTCATCCGTACACGCGCGGACTGGTGCAGTCGATCCCTGATCATCACCGCCCGCGTCGGCTCATCGCAATGATCGGTACCGCGGTCGGCGTCGAGGATCGCCCGGACGGCTGCCCGTTCGCACCGCGCTGCGACCAGCGCACCGACGACTGCACCACCGAGGTGCCCCCGTTGACGCCGGTCGCCGACGCCCATGAGGTGCGCTGCCGCCACGAGGCACGTACCCCGGCCGTGCAGCTGGGCGAGGATCGTGTTCCGGTCTCGCTCGCGCAACCGCGCACGGTGCTCGAGGTCGTCGGGTTGCGTGCCACGCACGGCAGCGGCCGGCACGTCGTCGTCGCGGCCGACGACGTGTCCTTCGAGCTGGCGGCGGGCGAGTGCCTGGCCCTGGTCGGACAGTCGGGCAGCGGCAAGACCACGATCGCACGCTGCATGGTGGGGCTGCATGCTGTCGACGTAGGACGGATCGTCCTGCGCGGGACGGCGATGCAACCGCTGGCCCGACAGCGCACGGTGGAGCAGCGGCGACAGATCCAGTACGTGTTCCAGAACCCCTTCCAGTCGCTGAACCCGCGGCGCACGATCGCCGACCAGCTGGCCCGGCCGGGCCAGGTGCTGCGAGGCCTGGGTCGCCGTGCCGCTCTGGCCGAGGTGCCCCAGCTGCTGGAGCAGGTCCGGCTGGCCGCCCGCATCGGTGACCGGTACCCCGGCCAGCTGTCCGGTGGTGAGCGTCAGCGGGTCGCGATCGCCCGTGCGTTGGCGGCCCACCCCGACGTCCTCGTCTGCGACGAGATCACGTCCGCGCTCGACGTGTCGGTGCAGGCTGCGGTCCTCGACGTCCTTGCCGACTTGCGCGAGCGGATGGACGTCGCCATGTTGCTGATCACCCACGATCTCGGTGTGGTCAGCGTCGCGGCGGACCGGATCGTGGTCCTGCAGGACGGCAAGGTCCGCGAGACCGGGACCGTCCGCGACGTCGTGGCCGCACCCGCGCACGCCTACACCCGCGACCTGATCGCTGCCGCACCTCGGCTCGACCGCCGCGACGAGCCGGTCGCCACAGCCGGCGGGCAGTCGTGACGACCTCCTTCGTCGCCACGTCGGTCGAGGGGCTGCGCCTGGCTGGAACCGTCAGTGGGACGGGCGATGCGCTGCTCGTCGCGTTGCACGGCGGTCCAGGCGGTCTGGGCGGCGGCTACCTCTCCGGCCTGCATGCGCTGGCCGGACCGGATCGTCGGGTTGCCGTGTTCGACCAGTTGGGCACCGGGGGTTCAGAACGTCCGCCGCAGGAGTACGGGTGGTCGATGGCCGGCGCCGTCGCTGACGTGGACGCTGTGCGGGAGTACCTCGGCGCCGACCGCATCGACGTGCTCGGACATTCCTACGGCGGGATGCTCGCGCTGCAGTACGCGCTGGACCACCCGTCACGAGTGCGCCGCCTGGTGCTGTCGAGCACCGCCCCGAGCGTCGCACGCTGCGTGGCCGCCCAGGTGCGACAGGTGCTCGCCGCGCTCCCGGTGCGCGAGGCGGTTGCCGCGCTGACCGCCGACGTCCTCGCCGAGCACGACGATCCGCGCTACCTGGCGGGACTCGACGCATGGCTGCGCACCGTGATGTCGGGAAGCGACGACGCGGCTGCGGAGTTGAGCGACGAGGCGCAGGATCCCGGACCGGCCGGGCACGGACTGTGGGGCAGTCGGATGTGGTTCGCCACCGGCGCGCTTCGCGATTGGAGTGCCGAGGAGCGGTTGAGCGAGATCACGGCTCCCGTCCTGGTCGTGCACGGCGGTCGGGACAGCTCCGACCGTGCGGTCAACCAGGTGCTGGCCGACGGGTTCACCGACTGCGAGTGGATCACGCTGAACGGCTGCTCGCACGACCCGATGGAGGGGCCGCATGCCGATACCTATCTGCGCATCGTCGCCGGCTTCCTCGACCGCAACCCCCACGAGTGAGGCGGAGAGATCGATGACCATGACCAGCAGCCGGGAGGCCGGTGCGGCCCTGCCCGGCGATACCGTTTCCTACAGCGAGTTGATGCGTCGCGGCGTCGAGGACGGCACCGGGATCCCGCGGCCGCTGTACGTCGACGAGGCCGTCTTCGACCTCGAGATCGAGCACATCTTCAATCGCAGCTGGCTCTATGCCGGCCACGCGTCGCAGCTGGCCGAGACCGGCTCCTACGTCACCGTGGACAGCGGCGCGGAGAGCGTCATCGTGGCCCGGACGGAGGACGGCGCCCTCGCCGCCTACGAGAACGTGTGTCGTCACCGCGGCGCACGGCTTCTCGACGGCGGCTGCGGGCAGACGCAGCGTCTCGTGTGCCCGTACCACCAATGGGCCTATCGACTCGACGGTTCCCTGCAAGGCGCTCCGAAGATGGGCGCGGACTTCCGGCGCGAAGAGCACTCGCTGCTCCCGGTGCGCGTCGGCACGTGGCACGGCTTGGTCTTCATCAACCTGGCATCCGACCCCGCAGACGTCTCTGACGTCTCGGACGTGTTCGCCGTCGCCGAACCCGTCATCGGGCCCTACCGCCTCGAGCGAGCGAAGGTGGCGCACCGGATCACCTACGACGTGGACGCCAACTGGAAGATCATGTGGGAGAACGGTCAGGAGTGTTATCACTGCTCGGCCAACCACCCGGAGTTCGCCCGCACCTTCGAGGTGTCGCCGGCGGCCAATCCCGCCGCAGCGGGCATGAAGGCGCTGGCGAGCGCGGACCGTCGCGTCCAGGTCGCGCAGTTCTCGTTGAAGCCCGGAGCCGTGTCGTTGACCATGGACGGCACACCCGCCTCTGCCGTTCGGCTCGGTGACTACTCAGACGGTCGGACGCCACAGACGGCTTCGGTTAGCCTGACCCCGATGTTCGCCGTGGTCTGCTCTTCCGACTACGCGGCGGTCGTCTACGACCGGCCGTTGTCGAGCAGCCGCACGCAGGTGACCATGGAGTGGCTGGTGGCCGAGAGCGCGGTGGCCGGCGTCGACTACGACGTCGACAACCTCATCCGCGTCTGGGATCGCACCAACGAGCAGGACTGGGAGCTGTGCGCACGGACGCAGCTCGGGGTCCAATCCCGTCGGTACGCGCCCGGGCCGCTCGCCCCCGACGAGCGGGCCATCGCCGGATTCCACCGCGCTTACGCCGACCTGCTCGCTGCCGCCGAGCGGTGATGACCCGGCCCGCCGAGGACATCGGCTCGCTGGTCCGCACCGTCCTCGAGCGCGCGGCCGGCGAGGTGACGCAGGTCGCTGACCTGACCCTGTCGCCGGACGGACGGTCGCTGGCGTTCACCGGTTCCCGGGTACTGGATCCGGCAGCGGGCCCGCGCCGCTGCCTCGGCGTCGTCGAGATCGCGACGGGCGCGGTGCGCTGGCATGCCGAGCCGGCCGTCGAGACCCATGGCCCGTCGTGGGCGTCGACCGGTGATCTCGCTTACCTCGCCGAGCGTGCCGCAGCGACGCGCGTCGAGTTCGCGGAGCTCTCAGGCGATGGGGACCTTGCCGTCCGCGGCGAGGGGACGACGCTGTCCCGGCTGCACCCGGAATACGTGCGGTGTGCTCCCAACGGCGCGCGCGTGTTGGTCGGCGTGGCGGAGACCGGCGCCGAACTGTCCGACGTCCACGGGTCCGGCACGCTCGCAGCAGCGGCGGACACCCCGCCCTGGCAACCCGTGGTCGACCATGGCGGGGCAGCTCCCGGCGGGTGGCGCAGGCTGTGGCTCATCGACGCCGACGCCGACGGCGGCGGTGCACGGTGCGTGTCGCCGGACGGTATGAACATCTGGGAGGCTGCGTGGGCCGGCAACGCTCACGTCGTGTTGACCTGGTCCGACGGACCGTCCGAATCGGACTGGTACCGAGCGCGGCTCGGTGTGCTCGACCTGTCCGCCGGCACGGTGGACACCCTGCTCGCTCCCGAGTTTCAGGTTGTCGCTCCCGCCGCGTCGCCATCCGGTCGCCAGGTCTCGGCGATCACCGGCATCATGAGCGATCGCGGTCTGGACACCGGCGACCTGGTCGTGGTGGATCCCGGCGGTGATCCAGGGCGGGCAGGTGGTGCTACGACACGCATCCTCGACACCTTTGGCGTCGACGTCACCGATCAGCACTGGGCGGACGAGGACACGCTCGTCGTCGTCGGCCAGCGCGGGCTGCACACCGTTGTCGCCCGCATCGACGTCCCATCAGGTGCGGTCGCAGAGATCTGGGCCAGCGAGGACACCTGCGGCAGCACTCTCGTCCCTGCCGTCGCGGTCGGCGGGACGCACGTGTACGCCTGCACCCACGGCTACGAACGCGCACCGGCGCTGACCCGGCTGTCCAGCGGTGGCGAGCAGGTGGTGGCCACGCTCAACAGCGATCCGGCTGCACTCCGGTTCGGCTCGGTGGAACTCCTCGACTGGGTCGGGGCCGACGGCGACACGGTCCAGGGGGTGCTCGTGGTCCCGGATCGACCCGGCCCCCACCCGCTCGTCGTCAACATCCATGGCGGACCGGTCGGCGCGTGGCGAAGTTCCGCGGCGCTGTTGCACCCGTACACGCCGCTGCTGGTTGCGCGCGGCTACGCCGTCCTGCACCCAAACATCCGGGGCAGCAGCGGACGCGGGCAGGTTTTCGCACTCGACGGTGTTCGTGACATGGGCGGACGCGATGCCGTCGACGTCCTCACCGCCGTGGCTGCCCTGATCGAGGCCGGACGCGCCGACCCGGCCCGCGTCGGGGTGACCGGCAACAGCTACGGCGGATTCATGGCCGCGTGGCTTGCCGCCACCTCCACCGTCTTCGCAGCGGCGATGCCGCGGTCACCGGTGACGGACTGGGTCAGTCAGCACTTCGCGTCCAACCTGCCGGGTTTCGACCGGCTGTGCCTGACCGGCGATCCGTTGGCGCCCACCACGGACTACCGGTCACGCAGCCCGCTGTACCTCGCCGGCGACGTCAGAACGCCGGTGCTGCTGACCGCGGGCGCGAACGACCTTGCCACGCCGCCGGAGCAGGCGGCCATGTTCCACCGTGCGATCGTCGAGCGCGGCGGGACGAGCACGCTGGTGATCTACCCGCTGGAAGGTCACGGCGTACGTGGCCACGATGCCCTGGTCGACCAGTGCACCCGGATGGTCGAGTTCTTCGACCAGCATCTGGGAGTCGACGGGTGAGCGATCTGCAAGAGGTCACCGAGCGGTTGGGGCGGCGGCTGTCCCGCTCCGTTGCCATCGACAACCCGCGTATGGAGCTGCAGTCCTACAGCCCCCACTACGGTGCCGTCGATGAGCAGCGCCTCGCCTCCATCCTGCAGCGGCGCGCCACCGAGGAGGCGGTGCGGTGGGCGCACCGTTACGGGATCGCCAAGGCGCACGGGTGGACCCGGCTGCCTTCCGATCCCGACGTCGACATGCTTGGCCGGGTGTGTGTCACGCTGCGCTACCGCGACACCCTCATCGGCTACCTGTGGCTGATCGATGCCGACGGCTCATTGACCGACGCCGACCTCGAGCTGGCCGTCGAGGCAGGCGACGAAGCTGCGGCGATCATGTATCGCGACTCGTTGTTCGTCGACCTCGAACGCGCCCGCGAGCGCGAACTGTTGCGCGACCTGCTGAACACCGACGCCGCTGTGCGACAGCAGGCGGTGAGCGCACTGACCGAAGAGCTGCGCGTCGACGTCGACGTGCCGGTGGTCGCGATCGTCCTGGACACCTCCCGCGAACGGGCGCTCGGCGACAGCGGCACCGTCGCCGACATCGCGCTGACACACGGGCGTCAATTGCTGCCCACCCGCCACGCGTTGCACATCGTCCGTCCCGATCACGGCTTGCTGCTCATCGCTCCCGGCCGCGAGATCGGCGCCGTCGAGATCGCCACCAGGGTGCAGGCCGAGTACCAGCGAGGGTTGCCGTCGGCGCACGCAGCCCGAGTCGGCATCGGTGACACCGTGGCGACCCTCGCCGAGGCGGCTACGTCGTACCGCCAAGCCCTCAACGCCATCAGTGTCGGGCGCGTGCTGAACCTCGACGCGGTGGTGCGCTGGGCCGACCTCGGCATCTACCGGTTGCTGGCGCAGCTGCCGCTGGCCGAGATCGGTGAGGAACTGCTGCACCCTGCTCTCGGCAAGCTCGCCGCCTACGGCGACGACGGGCAGCTGCTGCGCACGCTCGAGGTGTTCCTCGACGCGGCCGGTGACGTCAAGTCAGCGGCCGACGAGTTGTTCCTGCACCGGACGAGCCTGTACAACCGACTCGCCCGGATCGAGGAGATCGGGCAGGTCGACCTGCGCAACGGCACCGACCGCCTCGCGCTGCATCTCGGGATCAAGATCGGACACCTCTCGGGCCGCATCAGCGACGGGCGCGAGCAGCGGCTCTGAGGAGCGGTTCCCGCGCAGGTGACGGACCGACTCAGCCCATCACGCTGAAGCTGCTGCCGGCGGTGATGTGCCGCCGACGGCTGTAGTGCGACAGATCGACGACGTGGCCCGTGCGCGGCAGCGTGAACTGCACGGGACGGGTGTCGTGGTCGCGGCCGTCCTCGCAGGCCTCGATGATCTCGGCCAGGAAGTCGCCCACCACCGGTGCGTTCTTGAACTGGTTGCCGCTCGTGCCGATGGCCACATAGAAGCCGTCGAGCGCCGTACGGTCGTACAGCGGTATCCAGTCATCTGAGACGTCGTACACACCAGCGACGCCTCGAGGTCGCGTGGGCACCTGTAGTGACGGCAGCCGCCGCGCGGCGCGTAGCAGTTGGGCTTCATAGACGGCGCTTGTCACGCGTGGCTCGGCATCGTCCGGAGCGTCCAGCCACTGCAACGGGTCGCAGGCCGGTTCGGTCCCGCCGACGAGCAGGCCGCCGCTCGGCGTCCCTCGGAAGTACGTGCCCAGATCGACGTCCGCAATGAGCGCGCCCGGAACACCGTTTCCATAGGCGGCAGGCGCCGGTACCTCGTGCACCTCCTGACGCAGCGGACGGGTCCGCACCGCGAAGTCGTCGTTCTCGCCCAGCGCGAGGCGGTTGATCGCACCAGAATGCGGGCCCGCGGCGTTCACGACGATCGGAGCGTCGAGGGCGGTGTCGCCGTTGACCGTCACGCCGCGCGTTCGTGGTCCTTGACGCACGGCGGTGACTTCCGAGCGCAGGCGGATTTCCGCGCCATGAGCGACGGCGGCGTCGAGCAGATTACGGGCGGCGAGCTGCGGGTCGTTGACGAACCCTGCGTCGGGTGTCCAACAGCCGCTGAGTTCGCCGTCCGGCTCGGCCCAGAAGGCGTCGTCGTCGATCGGTTTGGGGGGGTGGTGACGTCCCGGGTCGACGAGCGGCAGGCGTTCACGGATGCGCTCGGCGTCCCACACCTCGTACGGCACACCCACGCGGTCGAACAGGGACAGCACCCGTTGTCGGTCCTGGTTCGGCGTATCGAGGGTCAACCCGCCGGTTTTCACGAAGCGCGCAAGGTCCGCGTCGGGCTGCGCTTCCAGGTGGTCGGCCCATTTCTCCCACGCGTGCCGCGACTCCCACGCCGTAGCCACGCCCACCCAGGTCGAAAAGTTGTAGCGCACCACGGCGGACGACGAGCTGGTCGAACCGCAGGCAACCGAGTTTCCCCGCTCGAGGACGCACACCCGGTGACCTCGCCGGGCCAATGCATGCGCGATCGAACATCCGACGACGCCCGCGCCGATGACGATCGCGTCGTAGGTAGGAGTCATGACATCCTCGCTTGTCTGCGGCCCGTACGGGGCGGCCCGTCGGCTTGACGGTGTGCCGGGTGCCGGGGTGCCACCAGTCTGTGCGATCACCTCCATGCAGAGAATCGACAGCTGTCGCGGTTCGGGGCGTCTGGTCCGAGCAAACGACGCAGGGCGAGCGATCGTCGATGATCAAGGGCCGAGGCACGACGACGATCCACGACCGGTGACAGTCATCTGATGGCGGGACCGCTAGGAGCCGGCCGGAATCAGCGCGGCCGCGGCATCGAGGAAGCGATCGTTCTCCTCGGCGCTGCCGATGGTGACGCGCGCGCCGGTGCCGGCGAAGGCGCGGACGATGACGTGGTGCTGCTCGCAGCCGGCCGCGAAGTCGATCGTGGCGTCGCCGAGGGGCAGCCACACGAAGTTCGCCTGCGACGGCGGCACTGGGTGACCGAGTTCGAGCAATCGGGCCTGAACGCGTGCGCGTTCGGTCACGATCGAATCGACGCGCGCGAGCAGCTCGTTCTCGGCGGTCGGCTCGAGGCTGGCGAGCGCGGCCTGCTGGGCGAGCGTGGTCACCGCGAACGGCACTTGCGTCTGGCCGATGGCCCGCGCGACTGTCGGGTCGCCGGCCACCGCGTAGCCGACCCGGAGGCCGGCGAGCCCGTAGGCCTTGGAGAACGTCCGTAGCACGACCAGGTTCGGGAACTCGTCGAGCAGCGTCAGCCCGTCGGGAACGTCATCGTCGCGGACGAACTCGCGGTACGCCTCGTCGAGGGCGACGGTCACGTCAGCGGGTACGGCGCTGAGGAACCGGACCAGCTCGTCGCGGGACACGGCTGTACCGGTGGGGTTGTTGGGGTTGCAGACGAAGATCAACCGGGTCCTCCCGGTGATCGCCTCGAGCATGGCGTCGAGATCGTGGACGTGCCCATCGGTGAGCGGCACCTGCACCGCAGACGCGCCGCTGACCGCGGCGATGATCGGGTAGGCCTCGAACGAGCGCCAGGCGTAGATGACCTCATCCTCGGCGTCGGCGACGGCCTGCACCAACTGGGTGCACAGCGACACCGATCCGCACCCGACGCGCACCTGTCCGGCGGCGACGCCGAGCCGGGTCGCGAGCACGTGCGTCAGCTCGGTGGAGGCGTTATCGGGATAGCGGTTGATACCGGTTGCGGCGTCGGCGATGCGGGCGAGCACCGAGGGCAATGGGGGGTAGGGCGCCTCGTTACTGGCCAGCTTGATCGACCCGGGCACCGTACGTCCAGGTATGTAGGCGGGCATGGCGGCGACGGCCGGACGGATGCTCAAGGATTGGTCCCCTCGACTCTGGAGGCGCTCGGTCGGCGGCCGGTGTTCGCTCGGCGCGTGCCTTGCGCCTCTCTTGATCATGGTGGCCGCAGCGCGGCGACGACCTCGGCCGCGGCTGTCGTTCAATCCGGACCGTCGTGCAGGTTCACAGTGATCTCGATGTGGCCGCGGCGCGTGGCCGTCCTCATTGCGGTCGACCAGGATGCCGCGCTGCTTCAGCTCATCGAGCGGCGGCCAGAACCTGCAACACGTACTGGACACGCTCGAGTCCGAGCCTTGCGGGCGCGGTTGCCGGTATCCGGGCCGGTGTAGCCGACGAGCTGCTGCCATCGCTCGACGCTGAGGTCGGCGGAGCGTTCGTCAGGAATGAGATGGTGGGTGCTCCTCATGCAGCCCAGGCTGCGCTCAGTCGGTCCGGTGAGCAAGGATGCGGCGTCGATGTACGCAGGGTGTAGCAGTTTGTAACGTCCGATCCGGTTCTTGTCCTACAGATTGCTCAAGCGTGGCTGGACGGTCCGTGTTACCCCTGGCTAGTAGCCGCTACATCGTTCTTGTCCGGGAGAGCGCGCCGTCCCGCCGGCGCTTGAGTCGACGCCTACCTGTGCAGACTTTTAGCTCCATGTCGAGCGGCGTGCATCTGAGCTGTATCCGTATGACCTTACGGATATTCCGCGCAGTATTGCATCGTGCGCACCGAACTGTTCGGCAACGGGCGTTCATCGTCTCCGAGCAATATGGCTGCCCCGTACGACGGACCGCGCTTCCCGGTGGTGACGATCCGCGACAACGTCGACATCGTGCACCGCGCGCTCACGACAGAACTCGACGTCACGGGTCTGCAGGAAGCTATGCACATGGCAATGTCCGCCTCGACGGGCAGATCGCCGCCCTGACCACCGATGCGGCGTTTGCCGGCGGCGACTACATCGCGCCCCCCGAAGCCGGGCTGTCCGCGTTCGGCATGGTGTGGGCGGCCTGGCTGTACTCCCAGCAGTGGTGGCGCGAGGAGTTGTGGCGCAGTCTGGAACCAGATCGGTCCTTGGTGATGTCATGGATGAATTCCGCACACGTTTCTGCCCGGCGCTGATGCCAATGATGTGATCCGGCAGTGCCGGACCTGGCAGCGGCACGATGTCGGCACGACCCCCGGCGTCGGGAGTGCTGTGGCCGCGCTCGCAGCGGTCGAGGCAGATGTTGTACATGCCGTGCACCACTGATCTCTACTTCCCGCTGGACGATGCCCGACTCGAGGCAGCCGCACTACCGAATGTGACGCTGGCGCCGATACATTCGCTCTGGGGTCATCCGGCCGGCGGCGGAGCTGAGCCGGCCGCTACCGAATACATCACCCGGGCCATCCGGGACTTCATGGCCGGCCGTCCGATCGACAACGCTCAGCTCGTCCGCCGGGACGGGCGGGAGGTCGACCACCCAGGCCGAGGAAGTGAGCCCCCGAACGGCACTTGACACCCGTCGTCTACGACTGAGCCCGCGCCCACTCGCACGTATCGCGGCCTCGCACGTCCGGACACGTGCTCTGGGTGATCCGGGTCCCGAGCGACCGCACACACCGCGCGACCAGGACGGTGCCAAGAATCAGCAGGACGATCTCGAGCCCGTTACCGCGAGACCAGTCGCCGAGGTCCGTCAGCGGCCTGATGGCGACGAGGTTCTGCCGCACGGTCAGCGGGCTGGCAGACGGCGGTCCAGCCCGGACGGGGTTGCTGCGCGCGCCGCGTCACCCCCGCCTCGACCGCCGGCACCTCGTACAGGCCCCACGACAGCCACCGCGCAGAACAGGCTGTAGACCGCGATCAGGGTGTCGGGCCCTGGCCGTTGCCCGCGCACGTCATCCATCGGGCCACGGCCGAGAACGACCAGCGACGCGTCATGGCTCTCTCGTGCGAGGGCAAACCGGATCGCCTCGGCGGTGAGGAGCCCGGAGATCAAGACGCCGGGAAACTGGGCGCGCGCGTCGTCCAGACAGGCGGCGAGTACATCGCGTTCGCGCGCTTCCCGGATCTCAGAGGAGGCCGGGATCGTGGACGCCTCGACGACCTGCCAGTCGGGGTCCGACGACGATCGCACGGCCAACACCGGCACGCCCGCCCGCACCGCCTCCGTGCAGGCGAAGCGCATCGCGGCCTGCCCGCCGGCCGAGCCCGAGACACCGAGGACGATGCGAGCGCTCGTGCTCGCCTCTGCCTCGGGACCATCCGAGACGACGACGGGGCACGCACTTCGGGCGAGTAGTTCGGCGAACGCTGGTGCCAACGACATCAGCGAGGTGGTGTTCTGCTCCCGCCCCAGCACGAGCATCGCCGCATGCGCTGCAGCCACGAGGAGAAAGTCAGCAGGATCGCCGTCGATGACGACGGTGTGAGCGGGCAGCGAGGGGTGGTCGCGGGTCAGCGCGACGACGATGTCCGCGGCCAGTCCCGCTCCGTATCCGTAATCGCCGACCTGTTCGTCGGCCTCGCTCAGGTACGCGACGAGTAGATCTCTGCCGGTGATCTCGGCCTGACACGCGGCCCACCGAAGCGCTCGCCACGAGGAGGCGGAGCCGTCGACGCCAACGATGATCTGAAGGTGATCCATCCGTCCACGATGTCCACATATTCGGCTGCTCCCCAGAGGCGCCCGACCCGAGCAGCTCGGGACCAGTACCCCAGTCAGGGCCACAACCATCGGCCCGCTCCGAGCGCGACGGGGCCATCGACGTGACGACACGAGGGACGTGTGAGCACACGACGTCCGTCCCCGCGTCCGCCCGAATGCGTCATGACGTAGTGCCCTACGCACAACGCGCTGGTACAGCCAAGATCGGGTCATGGCACTCGCGCAGGACAAGGCCGGCGACGCCGCGGCGTCCAGCTCGTCGCAGGAGACGGTCGACGTTGTGGAGGTAACCGACCCACGAGTCCGGCTCGACGTGCCACAGTCCACGACGACCACGGGCCCAAGCGACCCTTCCGCGCTACGAGCGGTGCACCGACCTGGTCTGCGCCACATGTTGTGGTACGTGCTGGGAGGATCGCTTCCCGCACGCCACTGGACGTGGGTGCTGCACGACACGACATGCCGGACCTGGGCCCTTCGGCAGCTCGGCCGCCCGCTGCTGATTCTTGCGCCTGTCGCCGCCGCGTACATCGTCTTCGTGCCGGTGCCGCTCGGCCTGCGCCTGATCACCGGGCTCACCTGGTCCGGCGGCATCATGCTGTACATGTTCGTGAACATGCTGGTCGACAACGATCGCCGTGCGGTGCGCGCGGGATACGTGTCCGGTTACGTCGAAGATCTTCGCAGCCACCGATCCGATGAGAGTCACCACCTCGCGGTCGTCGCGCGCAATGCCCGCGCAGCCCAGCGCCGAGCTCGACGAAACGCGTGAGGCTCAGGGATCTGATCGGAAACACCGCACTCGTCACCGGTGACACGGGGGACTCGGCTTAGCGCTCGCCGCGCAGCTCGCTGCACGCGGCGTCGACCTCATGCTCCTCGTGTGGCGCAACGACAGGCTCGCCGACGCATCGCTCGCTCGCCATCCCGCGCAGCGCACAGACATGATCGTCACGGCCGCTGTGCTCCGCCCTGACATATCCGTATAGCCGTACGGACTTGCAAATCCGGGTCGTGCGGCGTAGACCTGCTCTTGTACATCCGTAGATCCGTACGGATGTCTAGACGGCATGGAGATGGTCGGCATGGTGTTCTTCGGCGGGGTCTGGCACGGGCTGGATGAGGCGTTCTTCATGTTCTGGGAGACGCTGTGGGCGCTGGTGCTCGGCTTTGCGCTGTCCGGTGCGGTGCAGGCGTTCGTGTCGCGCACGGAGATGCAGCGCGCTTTGGGTGATCACCGGCCGCGGACGTTGGCGAGGTCGTCGTTCTTCGGCGTGATCAGTTCGTCGTGTTCGTACGCATCCTCGGCGCTGGCCAAGACCCTGTTCGCCCGCGGCGCGGACTTCACCGCCGCGCTGGTGTTCATGGTCGCGTCCACCAATCTGGTTGTGGAACTGGGCATCGTGCTGTGGCTGCTGATCGGCTGGCAGTTCGCGCTGGCCGAGTTCGTCGGTGGCGCGATCATGATCGTTCTTCTCGGTCTGGTCGTTCCGCGTTTGATCCCCGCGACGTGGATCAGCGACGCCCGCACCCGCCTGAACTCCGGCACCGACCCGGCCGCGAACGGCGCGGCGAGCATTGCCGATCACGTGCACGACCACGCGGACGGCGGCGACGAGATCAGCGAGGACGGGGAGTCGCGGGAGGTTGAGCCGCTGCGTCGACGGCTGCGCTCACGCAGGGGCTGGGGTGACGCCTCGGGCTACACCATCAGTGACCTGTCGATGCTGCGCAAGGAACTCGTGATCGGTTTCGTCGTGGCCGGTTTTCTCGCCGCCCTCGTGCCCAATGACTTCTGGCGCTCACTGTTCCTGACCGGTCACGGGTTCTGGTCCTCGCTGGAGAACGTGGTGCTCGGGCCATTCCTGGCGATCATCAGCTTCGTCTGCTCGGTCGGCAACGTGCCGCTGGCGGCGGCGTTGTGGCAGGGCGGGATCAGCTTCGGGGGAGTGGTGTCGTTCGTGTTCGCCGACCTGATCACGCTGCCGCTGCTCTCGATCTACCGCAAGTACTACGGTACCGCGATCACGCTGCGGATCCTGGGCATCTTCTGGGCCGTGATGAGCATCGGCGGCCTGGCCGTCGAGTACGTGTTCCGGCTCGTGCGTATCCCGGACCCGGCCCGACCGACGATGATCATCCACACCGGGTTCCAGTGGAACTACACCAGCGTGTTGAACATCGTCGCCCTCGCCGCGTTCGCCGCCATCTACCGGCTCTACCGCCACCGCGACACCAGCAACGGCGAGTACGCGAAGGACCCCATCTGCGGCATGCAGATCGAGATCGAGCACGCCCCTGCCACCCGCACCACACAGCACGGCCTGGTGCACTTCTGCTCCGACCACTGCGCGCACCGCTTCGACGCCCGCGATGATGTGCACACCCTGCCTGGAGGTGCCCGGTGAGCGTCACCGACCACGACCACCCGATCGACGCCGAACGCGTCGCCCACGCCCGCGCCCGCCTGCCCTCCGCCGAGGACGCCGCACGACTGACAAGTCTGCTCTCGCTGATGGCCGACCCGGTCCGGCTGCGCCTGATCTACGCCCTCGATGTCGCCGAGGAACTCTGCGTCGGCGACCTTGCTCTGGCCCTGGACGTCAGCGAGGACTCCGTCTCCTACGCCCTACGGCTGCTGCGCACCGCAGGGCTGCTCGTCACCCGTAAAGCCGGCCGCGTCGTCTACAACCGTCTCGCCGACGACTTCCCCGCCCCGCTGCGCGATCACTGCCTGCGCCAGCTGATCGCGCTCACCCACACCACCGACGACCTCGCCGAGTAACGATCCGCTGTTCCAGTCGCGGCGTGGCAGTTGGTAGGTTCGTCGTTACCGGCGGTGGGGCTCGCCGGACCCGAACCGTCACGCACGCCGTGGCCAACAGTCCCTACCTGATGTGGCGGCGTCCTTCGGCGCCCTGTTCCGGGTGGGGGTATGCAGATGGATGAGCAGCGCAGGCAGGCTGCGGAGCCGGTCGACCCTGACGTCGCGGTGCCCGACTCCGCGCGGGTCGGGACCGGAATCGGTCCGCGATGGCGCGGTGGCGAGGGGCCGGTACTGCTGGTCGTCGGCCTCGGCGGGGTGCTCGGGGCGGTCGCCCGCTACGGCCTCGGCCTCTGGTGGCCCACCGCGTCGGGGGCGTTCCCGTGGACCACGTTCGTCATCAATGTCGTCGGTTGTTTCCTGATCGGCGTGCTGCTGGTGCTCGTGTCGGAGATCTTCACGCCACACCGCCTGATCCGGCCGTTGCTGGGTACCGGCGTGCTGGGCGGGTTCACGACCTTCTCCACCTACGCTGTCGACGCGCAACGACTGGTCGACGGCCGCCACGCCGGAACCGCCCTGGTCTATCTCGGCTCGACGGTGGTCGCGGCGCTGGTGGCGGTCACCGTCGCCGCACGGGCGACGCGGGCGATCGTGGCATCGGCAGGTCGTCGATGACTCTCGTGCTGGTGATCGTGGGCGCGGCGGTCGGGGCGCCGCTGCGTTACCTGACCGACAAGGCGGTGCAGTCACGCCACGACACCGCGTTCCCGTGGGGCACGTTCACCGCGAACGTGCTCGCCTGCCTGGTGCTCGGTGCGGTGACCGGTGCGGTGCTCGCCGGGTCGGCCGGCACGGGGACGCAGGCGTTGGTGGGCACCGGGTTCTGCGGCGCGTTGAGCACCTACTCGACCTTCTCCTTCGAGTCGATGCGATTGGCCGAACAGGGCTCGAAATTTTTCGCCGCCGCCAACGTCACGGCCAGCATCGCCGCAGGTCTGGGGGCAGTCTTCCTCGGCGGCGCGTTCGCGCAGGCGATCTGGTCGTGATGTTCGTCGTGGTGTGCGCTTGAGACCACGTTGCCTGCGCTGCGTCGCGTACATCGGCGGCCGTGTTTCACAAATCTGCTCGGTGCTCCCACCACCCTGCCTTAACCCGGCGCCCGGTGGCGGTGCGTCCTGCCAGACCCTGGGCCACCACTGAACGTGTCGCCAGTGCGGCGGCCACCGTGAGCGTCATCGGGACGAGCAGCGGCAGCGGGGCGTGGGTGAATTCCCACGTGAGGACGATCGCGCAGAGCGGGGCTCGTAGGGTGACGGCGAGGACGGCGGCCGCTCCTGCGAGCGCGAATGCCCCGACGTCGGTGCCGTGCCAGAGATGGGTCCAGGCTCCGCCGAGCAGCGCACCGAGAAGGGCACCGGTGGCAAGCGCCGGGGTCAGGCGCCCGCCCCGGGCTCCGGACAGCAACATTGCTGCCGTGGCCACCGGCTTCAACGCGGCGAGCACGCCGAGGGTGGCCAGCCCGAGCCCGCCGGTGAAGGCGAGCTGGGCCGGGCCCTTGCCGTTGCCGAGCAGCTGCGGGTATGCGATGGCGAGCGCGCCGAGCGCAGTGAAGATCGGCACGGGGGCAAGGGCCAGTAACCGGCCGGTCGCTGCGTGCGCGGCGAGGTCGGTCAGCCGGACGAACAGGGCGCCGGCGGCGGTGAAGAACGGCCCGGCCACTAGGGCCCACACCAGCAGCGACACAGTGAGCGGGTAGTGCGGCACCGAGTACGTGGCCCGGTCGGGCAGCACGGTCCACGCCACGACGGTGGCGACGGCGGAGGTGATCAACGCGGGAACGACGATGCGGGGGCGGGCCGAGCGCAGCAGGACCTCCGCGGCGAACACGGCTCCGCCGAGCGGGACGTTGTAGACGGCGGCCAGGCCGGCGCCCGCTCCGCAGCCGATGAGCGTCCGCCGCTGCTCAGGCGTCAGCCCGAGCCGTCTGCTGAGCCACTCGGCCAGCGCTCCGCCCACCTGTCGGGGTGCGCCTTCGCGACCCAGCGATGCTCCTAGACCGACGACCGTCACCTGCAGGACGGCGTCCAGGGTGGTCGTCGGTATCTCCAGCCGCCTGGTCGGGCTCCGCAACGCGGCCTCGACCTGGATCACCGGACGGGTGTAGCGGCGTAACAGCCACCAACCGCCGCCGGCGACCGCGCCGCCGATCACGAGCGCGACGACGCGCCTCGGTGACGAGGCCTGCTCCACGCCGGTCAGGAACGTGTCCTCGGTGTATCCGAATGCGAGGTGCTGCACCAGGTGCAGCATCAGCGTCAGCGCACCACCGGCAGCGCCTGCCGCGACGCCCGCCAGGACCGTGGCAGCGGACATTCGCAGGTACCGACCACGACGCGTACCGGCGCTGTCCATGGGGACGGTGGCGGCGGGCTCAGCGGTGGACAGACCCGCTCATCCGTTCGCCGCATCGTCGGCGTGCACGGTGATCCGAGGCCAGGAGTTGTTCACGTAACCCTTCGGGTTCCACAACGACGCCGGGTCCTCCGGTTGGGATGCCGCCGAGGTGTCCCAGGCACGCGCGACGATCTTCGTCTCGCCGTAGGGGATCTCGACCTGCGCGTGCCACATGCGCCACGCCCACTCACCGCGATCTTCTCCGAGGTCGGCCTGGGTCCAGCTCGACCCGCCGTCGATCGAGACGTCGACGCGAGCCACCGCGCGCTCCCCACCGGCGAAGGCGTAGCCGGTAACCCGCAGCGGTCCCGGGCGCACCGATTGCCCGTCGGACGGCGTGAGGATCGCTGAATTCAGGGCGACAGTGCCGAGGGACAGACCGTCGCCCGGTCCGGCGGTGTCGGGATCGGCCTCGGCGGGCAGCAGGCGGTAGGCGGTGGCCTGGAAGTAGTTCGGTGACGGTTCTGCCGCGACGGTGATGCGCTGTACCCACTTGACGCTGCGGGCGCCGATGTAGCCGGGGACGACCACTCGCAACGGTGCGCCGTGCACCGCTTCGAGCGGTTCACCGTTCATGGCCCAGGCCAGCACCACCTCCGGCGCTGTCGCCTTCTCGATCGGGATCGATGCGCCGTACGGCGCGGGCGGTTTCGCGAGTTGTGACACGTCCGGGGCGTCGAAGCAGACATGCCGAGCGGAGGCACCCGGTGACGCCGCGGCGAGCACGTCGGCCAGGCGGACGCCCGTCCACGTCGCAGTTGACGTCGCTGTCTGACCCCACGGATCCTCACCGGGGATGTCGCGCACCGCGATCAACCCGGCACGTCGGTTACCGGCGCACTGCATCGTCGCTGTCAGGGTGACGGTCTCGAATTCGGCCTGCAGGTGCTCGAGACCGAACTCGAACGGGTGCGCTACGAGCCCGCCCACCGTCAGTCGCCACGACACCGGGTCGAACCCGGGGATCGGCCCGTGGTTGCGGCTGTAGAACGTGTCCACCGACGTCAGGAAGGACGCCGCCAACGCCTCAGGGGTCGGTTCGGCGTTGTACGGCTCGTCCTCGTGTACGACCATGTCGCGTTTGTCGAACATGCTGGGACGTCCTCCTCGGTTGCGCGGTTCCAATTTCGCGTTGGGCTGCTACGTGCTCGCGCCCGGCAGCCTGCGCACGTGTGCTGACCGCATCGAACCGATCAGGAACAGCCAGTTGGCGACCGGAGTCGTGCGAGTGGGGTCCAGGAGTTTCCTCTCGGACGGATGTACCCAAGGAGGCGTTGCGCCTTCGGCGACGAGTCGTGCTGCGCTGTGGTGCTCGACGACGACGTTCCTTGTGGGCTGCGCGCCTCACACGGTCGCCGGCGTCGGGCTCGGGGCCGGCGGGACGAACAGCGTTCCTCGCAGGCTGCCGCGCGCGGTGCGGGTGGCGACGGTGATCCAGGCCAGGACAAGACCGGCATAGAAGACGGCAGCGGCGTAGTGGAACAGGTCGGCGCCGGTGTGCAGCGCCAGGCCGCTGGTCCCGGTGACGCAGGTGCCGACGGGAAAGGTGAAGGACCACCAGGTCAGGGAGAACGGCATTCCGGCTCGCGCGGTGCGGATGGTGATGGCGCCCGCCAGGCAGGCCCAGAGCAGCGCGAAGCCCCAGACGGGGACGCCGTAGATGACGCCGACGGCCTGCATGGCGGTGGAGTACGGACGCGGCATCGCCTGGGCGGCCACCCCGCCGAGCAGGTTGGCGGCGGAGATGGACTGCCCGAGCGGGCCGAGCACGATCCACAGCGTCGGCACCATGCGAGCCTCGTCGACCTTGTGGGTGGCCAGGCGGTACCAGATCAGGGTGATGACGATGATGGAGGCGATCAGGGCGAGCCCGAACATCGCGTAGCAGGCCATCAGCAGCGTCAGCCGGGCCTGGCCGGCCGGTGCGTAGGGGACGAGCAGGGCGCCGGTGGAGGCCGACACCATCGGCGGGACGATCGGCATCAGCCAGCCGCCGAACGCGCTCTTGGCGGTGACGCCTTCGTGGCGGGTGAACTGCAGGTAGGGCACGATCGCGGCGGCGGCCAGCCCGGTGATGGTTCCTGCGAACCAAAGCACCCAGTCGACGTCGACGGCGACCCGTAGCCCGAGCACGTCCTTGCCGAGCAGCAGGGCGCCGGCTCCGACGGTGAGCATGGCCATCGGGGGAGCGCCGTAGAAGTGGGCCATGACCGGGTCGAGGTGGTGGCTGCGGGCGCGGGTCGGGTGGGTGATCCAGTGGGTGATGGTGACGGCAGTGAGGGCGATCAGCAGCACTGCCGCAGCACCCCAGACGACGGTGCCGAAGGTGCGCAGCCCGGTGAACTGGACGGGCAGGCTGGCCGCGGCCACGCCGACGATGCCGGTGCCCATGATCGAGGCGTACCAGTTCGGGGTGATGTTGGAGAACACCTGCCGGGGTGAATCGAGCTCGTGCAGCAGGCCGACTCGTGCCAACGCGTGCGGGGCTTGCAGGCCGGCAGGCGTCGTCGTCGTGGCTGTGCGGTGCAGCGTTGCGGTCATGAATCCACTGTCGCTGCGTCGGCGGCCGTGCGGTAGTGGGTTCTTCCTTGTGAGGTCACAAGAGATGATTGTGCCTAGGTACCATCAGTGATTGTGACTTTAGGACCCCGTATGCCCGATCTGGCTGCGCTCGAGGTGCTGGTCGCCGTTGCCCGACGGGGAAGTCTGAGCGCGGCAGCGCGCGAGGTCGGTACGACTCAGCAGGCGGTCTCGGCGCGGATCGCAGCCATGGAGGCTCAGACCGGTGTCCGCCTGGTCGTACGCACTCCGCGTGGCTCGGAGGTCACCGCTGCCGGCACGCTGCTCGTGCAGTGGGCGGATCGGCTGCTGCAGCTGGCGCAGGAGGTCGAGGCCGGCCTGGCCTCGTTACGTGAGAGCACCCGAAGTCGGGTGAGGGTCAGCGCCAGCCTGACGATCGCCGAGCAGCTGCTGCCCGGGTGGCTGGTCTCGCTCCAAGGGTCGGCGGTGCGCCGGGGTGAGGAGCCGGTGGACATCGTGTTGACGGCCACCAACAGCGACCACGTCATCGAGCAGGTCCGGGCAGCGGACGCCGACCTGGGCTTCGTCGAGGGCCCACGCGTGCCGCACGGTCTGCGCAGCCGGGTCGTGGCGCACGACGAACTCGTGCTCGTGGTGCACCCGGACCATCGGTGGGCGCGGCGCAAGACTCCGGTCACCGGCGCCGAGCTGGCGCGCACCCCGCTCGTGACCCGCGAACCAGGGTCCGGAACGCGCGACTTCCTGGAAGCAGCGCTGTCGGCCCTGCTGGGCCGCGAGCACGAGCTCGCCCGTCCCGCACTGGAGATGTCGACCGCGGCGGCCGTCCGCGCCGCGGTGCTCGCCGGCTCGGCACCCGCCGTGCTGAGCAGGCTCGCCGTCGCCGATGACATCTCGGCCGGCCGCTTGCGCGTCGTCGCCCTGGCCGACGTCACCCTGCGTCGCGACCTGCGTGCGATCTGGGTCGGCGGCAGGACACCTCCGGCCGGCGCCGTCCGCGATCTGCTGAGCCACATCGGCTCGGTGACCGGCGGGTGAGGTTCCAGGTACGCGACGCGGGCTTACCCCGTTACCGGTGAGCGCGAAGGACAACGGCATAAGCCCGTCCCTTCACTACCTCAGTGAAGTACGGGTCAACTAACTAGGGAGCAGCTCGCCGACGAGGATGGCGATGCGGGTCTTGATGTCGTTGCGGCCTCGTAGCGTTTGCCCGGGAAGTGGGGGCAGGTGTCGCCGCAGCCCATGGTGATGACGACGTCGGCGCGGGAGATGGCGTCGGTGCTCAGCAGTGTGGGTTGTTCGCCGGTGATGTCGATTCCGACTTCATGCATGGCTTGGACCGCGAGGGCGTTGATCCGGTCGGTGGGTTCGGAGCCGGCGGAGCGGACATCGATGCGGTCCCCGGCGAGCCGGGTGAGCAACCCGGCGGCCATCTGTGAGCGGCCGGCGTTGTGGACGCAGACGAACAGCACCGTGGGCTTGTCGGTCATCGCAGTCCTCTGTCGGGTCAGGGTCAGTGTGAGGTGG
>CAZZVT010000009.1:0-4354 GCA_964657545.1 uncultured Jatrophihabitantaceae bacterium | reverse complement strand
GAGGTGGACGCGAAGCGGGGCCGGAGCCGGAGCGCGACGTAGACGAGGGCGACGAGGACGGGCACTTCGATGAGGGGTCCGACGACGCCGGCGAGGGCCTGGCCGGAGGTGACGCCGAAGACGCCGATGGCCACGGCGATGGCGAGTTCGAAGTTGTTGCCTGCGGCGGTGAAGGACAGGGTCGCGGTCTTGGCATAGCCGAGGCCGAGTGTCGCGCCGAGCGCGAAGCTGCCCCCGAACATCAGGGCGAAGTAGATGAGCAACGGGACGGCGATGCGGGCGACGTCCCAGGGTCGGTTGGTGATGGTGTGCCCTTGCAGGGCGAACAGGACGACGATGGTGAACAGCAGCCCGTACAGCGCGACCGGGCCGATCCGGGGCAGGAACCGTTCCTCGTACCACTGTGTGCCTTTGCGGGCCTCGCCGATGGTGCGGGTCGCGAACCCGGCCGCGAGCGGGATGCCGAGGAACACCAGCACGGACACCACGATGGTGGCGATGGAGAAGCCGGCATGGACCTGTGCCAGGCCGAGCCAGCCGGGCAGCACCTGCAGGTAGAACCAGCCGAGCAGACCGAACGCGACGATCTGGAAGACGGAGTTGATGGCGACCAGGACGGCGGCGGCCTCGCGGTCACCGCAGGACAGGTCGTTCCAGATCAGCACCATCGCGATGCAACGCGCCAGGCCGACGATGATCAACCCGGTGCGGTAGGTAGGCAGGTCGGGCACGGTCAACCAGGCCAGGGCGAACATCAGCGCCGGGCCGACGATCCAGTTCAGCAGCAGCGAAGAGACGAGCAGCCGCCGGTCGCCGGTGACGTGGCCCAGCCGGCGGTAGCGGACCTTCGCCAGCACCGGGTACATCATCAACAACAACCCGACCGCGATCGGCAGGCTCACCGATCCGACCTGCACTTTGTCCAGGTCACCGGCCAGGCCGGGGATCGCACGCCCCAACCCGATGCCGACCGCCATCGCGGCGATGATCCAGACCGGCAGGAACCGGTCCAGCCGGGACAACCGCGCCAGCACCGGTGACTCATCGGACGCCGTGGGACGTTCGGAGACGATGTCACTCACGCCGGTTGCCTCTCGTTCCGCAGCAGATGATCTTGCCGTCGGGGTCGCAGCAGTCGCTCCGCGCTTCCGGCCCACATCAGGTCGGGGCCGTCGACGGCTTGGTGGCGCGCACGATCGCGGAGTGCATCTCTGGTGCGGCTTCGTGGGTGTAGACGACCTCGGCGTCGGTGAAGCCGACGGCGGCCAGGCCGTCGAGGTACTCGGACTTGGACAGGGCGCCGGCGATGCAGCCCACGTAGGAGCCGCGTTCGGCGCGCTGGGCCTGGCTGAGGTGGTCCTCGGCGACGACGTCGGAGATCCCGATCCGCCCGCCCGGGACGAGGACCCGGAACATCTCGGCCAGCACGGCCGGCTTGTCGGTCGAGAGGTTGATGACGCAGTTGGAGATCACGACGTCGACGCAGGAGTCGGGCAGCGGGACGTTCTCGATGGTGCCCTGCAGGAAGGCGACGTTCTCGACGCCGGCCTTGGCCTTGTTGGCGTTCGCGAGTTGCAGCATCTCCTCGGTCATGTCGACGCCGTAGGCGAAACCGGTCGGGCCGACCCGGCGTGCGGAGAGCAGGACGTCGATCCCGCCGCCCGAGCCGAGATCGAGAACCTTCTCCCCGGGCTTGAGGTCGGCGACGGCCATCGGGTTGCCGCAGCCCAGGCTCGCCGCGACGGCCTCGGCGGGCAACTCGTCGTGCTCGCCGGCGCTGTAGAGGCTCGACCCGAACGCGGGGTCGACCTCCCTCCCGCTGCCGCAACACGACGCGCTCGCGTCGCTTACCTTGTCCGTTACGCAGCACTGGTCCGCCTCGATCAGCGTCAGTGGTTTTACCTCGCCACCGGTGACGGCGACGGCCGCGGCAGCGTAGCGCTGGCGGACCTGCTCTCGAACGTCCTGGTCGGACATGTCAGCCTCCTATCGACGAGTCTCGATGTATTGAGGATGTTCGATGTATCGACGTTTGTCAATGCGTGTGGCAGGCTTGAGTCATGACGACGAAGACACGGTCGCTGCTCACGGACATCGAAGGTTGCTGCTCACCGTTGACCGGTGGTGCTCTCGACCTCGAGCAGGCCGAGCGGCTGGCCACCATGTTCAAGGCGCTCGGAGACCCGACCCGGGTCCGACTGCTGTCCCTGATCGCCGCAGGCCAAGGCGGCGAGGCCTGCATCTGTGATCTCACCGACCCGGTAGGGCTGTCCCAGCCGACGGTGTCCCACCACATGCGCGTGCTTGTCGACGCCGGCCTGATCACTCGTGATCAGCGTGGCAGATGGGCCTACTTCGCGGTCGTCCCTGACACGCTCGAGGCATTGAGCTCGGCTCTCGCGACGTCGTCGCCAACCGGGGTGTGTTGACCTGGGTATGGCGTGACTGCCCTAACGAGTCGCACGAGACCTAGGGCCCGAAATCATCGGGTTGGACCGCAATGACGGCGGTGCAATCCGCTCTGTCGACCTCGACGACGCGTCCACGGACGAGGTGGTGGCCGGGCTCCCGGAGCGGATCGACGCCCTGTGCAACGTCGCGGGTGTCCCGGGCGCGCACCCAGTGAGCGATCCGTTGCGGACCGATTGGTAGCGAGCCCGGTCATCTGATGATCACAGCAAGATATCCGATTGATCGGATGAAGGTGGGGGTGGTCGAACAGCACGTTCCACTGCGTTGCCGACGTTCAGCGCACACCCGTCTCAATCGGGTCGACCGACTCGTCAGCCACCCGGAACCGGTCGATCAGCGTGCCGGTCGCTGCTGGTTTGCCCATGGCATGGACAGCACCGCCCGATCGGGGGGACGACGGCAGCGATCGGCACTTCGTGAGTGCGTTGCCGTCGCGACCGGTTGGCTCTGAGCTAAGGCCGGGCGACGGGCCTTGGAGTCCGCTCGGCAGCGGCGCGAGCACGTGCGAGCAGGTCGACCGGGGTGATGCCCAGGCGGTGCGCGGCGTCGAGGACGTCGTCGAACTCGGGCTGCAGTGTCACGACGACGCCGTCGAGCAACCCTCGCTTCACCTCTACCGTCACGTCGTCGACGTCGTCGACATTGACGTCGACGCGAATGGTGTCGCGGTGCAGCGCCTGCCGTGCGACCCCGTGCACTCGTGCGCCCAGTGTCGTGGTCGTCGTGACCAGCGTCCGGAAGACCGAGTCGAGGGTGCCGGGTGCGGTCAGGGCGGTGACGACGTGGCCGGGACGGCCTTTGCGCATCAGCACATTCGTGAGCCATGCGTCTTGTGCCCCGGCGGTGACGAGCTTGTCGAGGACGCCTGGCCACAGCCGCGGGTCGAGGTCGTCGACGGTCGCCTCCACGACCAGCAGGTCGTCGGTGCGCCACCGCCCGGCGCTCGCCGCATCTGGCATCGCATCGCCGATCACGACCCGCAGCAGGTTGGGACGGTCAACAGGATCGGCCATCCCCGCACCGCTGCCGGTGGCCCGCACGGTGAGTTCCGGCAGCCCGCCCCACGATGTGGCGAGCGTGGACAGCAGCGCGGCGCCGGTCGGCGTGCACAGCTCGCGGTCACCCGGACCCGCGCTGACGGGCGCGGCTACCGCTGCCAGCAACTCCAACGTCGCCGGGACGGGCACCGGGATGCGGCCGTGCGCCGAGCGGGCCGTCCCGCCACCGAGGCCGATCGTGCTGACCTGCCGCACCACGGACGGGCCGAGCAGTTCGAGCGAATCAAGTGCAACAGCACAGCCGACGACATCGGCCAGCGAGTCCAGCGCGCCGACCTCGTGGAAGTGGATCTCGGAATCGGACACGCCGTGCACGCGCGCCTCGGCGCGAGCGAGCGCGTCGAACACCGCATGCGCGAACGCGTCGGCAGCGCAAGACAGCCCCGCAGCCGATACCAGCGCGTGCACCTGCGAGGGACCGCGCCGCACGTCGGTCGTCGGCGTCTCGACGATGGCGTGCGTGGCCCGCAGGCCGTGCCGCCGGACGGGACGGGCCGCCAAGGTGAGCGGTTCGCTGCCGGCGTCGGCGAGCCGGCCGAATGCGGCGAGCACTGCGTCGAGATCCGCGCCCGCGTCGAGCAGTGCGCCCAGCAGCATGTCGCCGGCGGCCCCGTGCGTGGCGTCGACCCACAATGCGGCGGTCACGCCACTCGCCGGACCATCCGGGCGACCGCAACGGCCGCACCGAATCCGTTGTCGATGTTGACCACCGTGACACCGGGTGCGCAGGCATTGAGCATCGTCAGCAGGGCGGCGATGCCGCCGAAGGCGGCGCCGACTTGCCGGTCGACGGCGGCTACCTGGCGTAGAAGGAGGCGGCATGG
>CAZZVT010000008.1:20727-38079 GCA_964657545.1 uncultured Jatrophihabitantaceae bacterium | reverse complement strand
GCGACCGAGTAGGTGATGCCCTCGCGCTGGGCACCGTCGCGCAGCGTGGTGTCGAAGACGTGGAAGGCGTCGGTCTGCATGGTTCGATCCTCTTCGCAGGCAACAAAAAACCCTCCGCCGGGAGGCGAAGGGTTTGGCGCGTCGGTGTGGTTCTGTACCGACGCGCTAGCTGATGATGAGCTGGAACTGCACGGCTCGAGTGTGCCACACCGCGTCGGGCGGCGTCACCCGACCGCCTTGAGCAGCCGCTCACCGATCTCTGCGGTGCTGCCCGGCTGCTTCAGGTCGCGATCGGCCAGATCGGCGGCGACGGCCTGCTCCACGCGGGCGGCCGCGTCGTGCTCGCCGACGTGGGCGAGCAGCATCGAGACCGACAGCACCGCGGCCGTCGGGTCGGCCGAACCCTGCCCGGCGATGTCGGGCGCCGAACCGTGCACGGGCTCGAACATCGACGGGTTGGTGTGGGTGGGGTCGAGGTTGCCGCTCGCAGCAAGCCCGATACCACCGGCGATCGCGGCCGCGAGGTCGGTGATGATGTCGCCGAACAGGTTGTCGGTGACGATGACGTCGTAGCGGCCCGGATCGGTGACGAGGTAGATCGTCGCCGCGTCGACGTGGTTGTAGGCGATCGTGACCTCGGGGAACCCGGCGCCGACCTCCTGCACCGTGCGGAACCACAGGTCGCCGGCGTTGGTGAGCACGTTGTTCTTGTGCACGAGCGTCAGGTGCTTGCGTGGGCGCGCCTGCGCGCGCGCGAACGCGTCGCGGATGACGCGCTCGGCACCGAAGCGGGTGTTGACGCTGACCTCGGTGGCGATCTCGTGCGGCGTGCCCTTGCGCAGCACTCCCCCGTTGCCGGCGTACGGGCCCTCGGTGCCCTCGCGGATGACCACGAAGTCGATCGCCGGGTCACCGGCGAGCGGCGTGCGCACACCCGGGTAGAGCTTGGCCGGCCGCAGGTTCACGTGGTGATCGAGCGCGAACCGCAGCTTCAGCAGCAGCCCACGCTCGAGCACTCCCGACGGGACGGACGGATCGCCCACCGCGCCGAGCAGGATCGCGTCGTGGCCGCGGATCTCCTCGAGCACGGAGTCGGGCAGCACCTCGCCCGTGCGGTGCCATCGTGCGGCGCCGAGGTCGTAGGACGTGGGCTCGACGCCGGGCAGCACCGCGTCGAGCACGCGCAGCGCCTGGTCGGTGACCTCGATACCGATTCCGTCGCCGGGGACGACCGCAAGTTTCATGCCCCGCACCCTAGCGAGGCACCATGGGGCATGCCTGAATCGCTCCCCCGCCTCGCCGCCCGCACCGGCAATTTCCGCCGCGGCCTGCCGACCTCCTTCGCCGTCAGCCCGGATGGTTCGCGCGTGCTGTTCCTGCGGACTGCATCGGGCACCTCCGGCACAGGAGCTCTGTGGCGCCTCGACGTCGCGAGCGGGGTCGAGACGTTGCTCGCCGATCCGGTCGCGCTGCTGAGCCAGGACGAGCAGCTGACCGCGGCCGAGAGGGCCCGCCGCGAGCGGCTGCGCATCGCCGGCTCGGGCATCGTGTCCTTCAGCACCGATCGTGAGGTCACCCGCGCCGCCTTCGGGCTGTCGTCGCGGCTGCTCGTCGTCGACGTCGTCGACGGCACCAACCGGGAGCTGCCCACGGCGCAGCCGGTCTTCGATCCGCAGCTCGACCCGACGGGCCGGCGGGTCGCGTACGCCGGCGGACGGTCGCTGCGGGTCGTCGAGGTGGCCGACGGCGACGACCGCGAACTGGTCGGACCCGCACCCGACGAGCCCGACGAGGTGGTCTGGGGCCGGGCCGAGTTCATCGCCGGGGAGGAGCTCGAGCGCGGCACCGGCTATTGGTGGGCGCCGGACGGTCGCGCGTTGCTGGTCGAGCGCTACGACGAGACGCCGGTGGCGGTGTGGCACGTCAGCGACCCGGCCTTCCCGGAGCGCGAGCCGGCGCGGGTTCGGTACCCGCAGGCCGGCACCGCGAACGCCGTGGTCGGCCTGTCCGTCCTCGGCGACGCGGGCGAGCGCGTCGACGTCGACTGGCGCTCGGACACCGCGCTGGACGGCCACGTCCTGGAGTACCTGGTGCACGTCGAGTGGAGCGGTGCCCGGCCGGTCCTGACGCTGCTGACCCGCGACCAGCGACGCCTGGAGTACCGCGTCGCAGACCTGGCGTCCGGGGCGACGAGCCTGCTGCGCGCGGTCACCGACGACGCCTGGGTCGAGCTGCTGCCCGGGACACCGCGGGTGCTCGCCGACGGTCGGCTGCTGCACGCCATGGACGTCGGCGACACTCGCCGGCTCTACCTCGACGACGACGCGGTGACGCCGCCCGAGTTGCTGATCAACAGCGTCCTGGCCGTCGAGGAGGACTCGGTCGTCGCGCAGGTGGTGCCGCGGCTCGGCTCCATCGCGCTCGCCCGGCTCGGCTTCGACGGCAGCGTCGAGCTGCTCAGCGACCCGGCGGGCGTCGCGGGCGGCGCGTACGCGGGCGTGACGCTCGTGTGCGCGCAGCAGGATCTGTCGAGCGCCGCGACCCGCACTCTGGTCCGACGCGCGGGCCTCGACGCGACGTCGGTCGCGTCGGTGGCCGAGCCGGCACCGGTGCCCAACGTGCGGCCGCTGGAGTCGCACGACGGCGGGACCGCGATCGCCGTGCTGTTCCCCGCCGGGCACGAACCGGGTTCGCGCCGGTTGCCGATGCTCCTCGACCCCTACGGCGGCCCGCACGGGCAACGGGTCGTCAACGCCGGCCGCGCGTACGTGATCCCGCAGTGGTTCGCCGACCAGGGCTTCGCGGTGGTCGTCGCCGACGGGCGGGGCACCCCAGGTCGCGGACCGGTGTGGGAGCGTCTCGCGAAGAACGACCGCGTCGGCACGGCCGACGACCAGGCCGAGGCGGTGCGGTACGTCGCCTCGCGGTACCCCGACGACGTCGACACCTCACGGGTCGCCGTGCGCGGATGGTCCTTCGGCGGCTACCTGGCGGCGCTGTGCGTGCTGCGCCACCCGGACGTCTTCCACGCCGCGGTCGCCGGCGCCCCGACGACCGACGAGCGCCTCTACGACACCTGCTACAGCGAGCGCTACCTCGGCCACCCGGACAGCAGCGCCGACGTCTACGAGGCGAACAGCCTGCTGCCCATGGCGGCGGGACTGCGCCGCCCGCTGATGATCATCCACGGGTTGGCCGACGACAACGTCTACATCGCGCACTCGCTGCGGCTGTCCAGCGCACTGCTGGCCGCGGGCCGTCCGCACGAGGTGCTGCCGCTGACCGGGATCACCCACCTGGCCGGTGACGAGGTGGTGGCCGAGAACCTGCTGCTGCTGCAACTCGACTTCCTGCGCCGGTCCCTCGGGGTGCCCCGGTCGTCGCGCGGCTAACGTGCGGCGGTGCCCTCGACGTAGTCGTCGTCGGAGGAGACCCAGCTCATCAGCCCACGCAGCTTGCGGCCGGTGGTCTCGATCGGGTGCTGCTCGCCCTTGGCCCGCAGCGCATTGAACTCCGGTGCGCCGGCGTCCTGGTCGGCGATGAAGCGGGCCGCGAACGTACCGTCCTGGATGTCACGGAGCACGGCCTGCATGTTCTGCTTGACGTGGTCGTCGATGACCCTCGGGCCGGAGACGTAGTCGCCGTACTCGGCGGTGTCGGAGATCGACCAGCGCTGCTTGGCGATGCCGCCCTCGTACATGAGGTCGACGATGAGCTTGAGCTCGTGCAGGCACTCGAAGTAGGCGATCTCGGGGGCGTAGCCGGCCTCGGTGAGGGTCTCGAAGCCGAACATCACCAGCTGTGACGCGCCGCCGCACAGCACGGCCTGCTCGCCGAAGAGGTCGGTCTCGGTCTCCTCGGTGAACGTCGTCCTGATCGCGCCCGCGCGGGTGCCGCCGATGGCCTTGGCGTAGGACAGGGCGAGCGCGAGCGCCTTGCCGGTGGCGTCCTGCTCGACGGCGACGAGCACCGGAACTCCCTTGCCGTCGATGTACTCGCGACGCACGAGGTGACCAGGCCCCTTCGGGGCCACCATGGCGACGTCGACCGAACTCGGCGGCACGATGTAGCCGTAGCGGATGTTGAAGCCGTGGCTGAAGAACAGCGCGTCGCCGTCCTTCAGGTTGGGCTCGATCGACTCGGCGTACAGCTTGCGCTGCGCCGGGTCGGGCGCCAGAACCATGATCAGGTCGGCTTCGGCGCAGGCTTCGGACGGCGTGAGCACTCGCAGGCCCTCGTCCTGCGCCTTGGCGCGGCTCTTCGAGCCTTCGAGCAGGCCGATACGGACGTCGACGCCCGAGTCCCGCAGCGACAGCGCGTGGGCGTGGCCCTGGCTGCCGAATCCGAGCACCGCGACCTTGCGGCCCTGCACGATCGACAGATCGGCGTCGTCGTCGTAGAACATCTCCACTGCCATGACTTGTGCGTCCTTCTCTCGGATTGTGTTTCGGCGATTGTCTCTAAGCGCTGCGGTCGACTGCGCGCAGGGCCGCGTGGGTCATCGAGCGCGGCCCCCGCCCGAGCGCGACCATGCCCGACTGCACCATCTCGCGGATGCCGTACGGCTCGAGCATCTTCAGCAGTGAGGCGAGCTTGTCGGGTCGGCCGGTGAGTTCGACGGTGAGTACCTCGGGCCCGACGTCGGACACCTTGGCCTTGAACAACTCGACGATCTGCAGCACGTCGCGGCGCGTGGTCTCGTCGGCGCGCACCTTGACCAGCAGCAGCTCGCGCTGCACGGCCTGCTTCTCCTCGAGCTCGACGATCTTGATGACGTTGATGAGCTTGTTGAGCTGCTTCGTCACCTGCTCGAGTGCCGCCCCCTCGACGCTGACGAGGATGGTGATGCGCGAGATCTCGGGCACCTCGGTGGGCCCGACGGCCAGCGACTCGATGTTGAAGCCGCGGCGGGCGAACAACCCGGCGACACGGGTGAGCACGCCGGGCTTGTTCTCGACCAGCACCGACAGCGTGTGGATGGTCATCGCTCAGACCCCCGTGTCGAAGCTCGGGCGGATGTCGCGCGCGGTCTGGATCTCGTCGTTGCTGGCGCCGGCGGCCACCATCGGCCAGACCATGGCGTCCTTGCCGACGGTGAAGTCCACGACGACGGGCCGGTCGTCGACGGCCATGGCCTTCTCGATCGTGGCATCGACATCGGCCTTCGTCTCGCAGCGCAGCCCGACGCACCCGTAGGCGTCGGCGAGCTTGACGAAGTCGGGGATGCGTGCGGTCTTGGCGCCGGTGTGCGAGGTCGTGTGGGTGCCGAGCTCGGTCTGGCTGTAGCGCTGGTCGTAGAGCAGCGTCTGCCACTGGCGCACCATGCCGAGGTTGCCGTTGTTGATGACGGCCACCTTGATCGGGATGCCCTCGATGGCGCAGGTGGCGAGTTCCTGGTTGGTCATCTGGAAGCACCCGTCGCCGTCGATGGCCCAGACCAGCTTGTCGGGACAACCCACCTTGGCGCCCATGGCCGCAGGCACCGAGTAGCCCATCGTCCCGGCGCCGCCGGAGTTCAGCCAGGTGTAGGGGTTCTCGTAGGAGATGAACTGCGCGGCCCACATCTGGTGCTGCCCGACGCCCGAGGCGAAGATCGCCTCGGGGCCGGCGATCGCGCCGAGTCGCTCGATGACGTACTGCGGCGCCAGCGCGCCGTCGGCCGGGTCCTCGTAGCCGAGCGGGTAGGTGTCGCGCCATTGGTCGAGCTGGTGCCACCAGCCGGTGAGGTCGGTGCGGTGGCCGGCGTCGAACTCGGCCTGCACCGCCGGGGCGAGCTCGAGCAGCACCTCGCGCACGTCGCCGACGATCGGGACGTCGGCCGCGCGGTTCTTGCCGATCTCGGCCGGGTCGATGTCGGCGTGGATGATCGCCGCACCGGGTGCGAAGGTGTCCAACCGCCCGGTGACCCGGTCGTCGAACCGGGTGCCCAGCGCGATGAGCAGATCGGCCTTCTGCAGCGCGGTGACCGCCGTGACGTTGCCATGCATGCCCGGCATCCCGAGGTTCTGGCGGTGGCTGTCGGGGAAGGCGCCGCGCGCCATCAGGGTGGTGACGATCGGGATGCCGGTGAGCTCGGCGATCGCGGCCAACTGACGGGTGGCGTGACCCTTGAGCACACCGCCGCCGACGTACAGCACGGGCCGCCGGGCCTCGGCGATCAGGCGGGCCGCCTCGCGGATCTGCTTGCCGTGCGGGCGGGTGACCGGGTGGTAGCCCGGCAGGTCCATGCGCGGCGGCCAGACGAACGGCGCCGAGAGCTGCAGCACATCCTTGGGGATGTCGACGAGCACCGGTCCGGGACGCCCCGTGGCCGCGAGGTGGAACGCCTCGGCGATGGCCTGCGGGACCTCCTCGACCGACTGCACCAGGAAGTTGTGTTTCGTGATGGGCAGGGTGATGCCCGCGATGTCGGCCTCCTGGAACGCGTCGGTGCCGATCATCGCCCGCGCGACCTGGCCGGTGATCGCCACCATGGGCACGGAGTCCATGTAGGCGTCGGCGATCGGCGTGACCAGGTTCGTCGCGCCCGGACCCGAGGTCGCCATGCAGACGCCGACCTTGCCGGTGGCCTGGGCGTAACCCTCGGCGGCGTGCCCGGCACCCTGCTCGTGACGCACCAGGATGTGGCGCACCTTGGTCGAGTCGTACAGCGGGTCATAGGCAGGCAGGATCGCCCCGCCCGGGATCCCGAACACGACGTCGACGCCGACGTTCTCGAGCGAACGAACCAGGGCCTGCGCACCCGTCAGCTCGAGCTCGGATCCTGCGGTCTGTGCGGTGTGGCTGGCCGTGCTGGTCATCCCGCGTGCCTCTCTGGACGGATCTGATGGCAACAAAAAACCCCTCGTGCCAAGGCACGAAGGGTGAGCGCGACGCTTGAGGAACTGTTGCTCCTAGGCGGCGCGCGGACTAACTACGAGGAAGCTCACCGGCCGAACAGTACACGGCGCGCCTGTGTCTGACACCAGCTGGACGCTGGCTGGACACTGCCTGACACGGAAGCGTCGAATGCGTTAGGGACCTAGGTCCCGCGGGCAGGGTTGCAGAGCACGACGGGTTTCGCCTCTCGGGGGCGGCGGAATCCACGGTATTTCGGGGGAAATCCATCGACAACCGCTCGAACACACGGACGGACGACATGACCTCCACACTCCTCGTCTCAGTCGACGCGCCCGCCGCCAACGCCCGCCGCCGGTCGGCCGTTGTCGTAGCCCTCGGCCTGGTCGCGGCGCTGATGTTCCCGCTGTTCGTCGGCACTGCCTCGGCGCAGGCCCGGACTCCCACCGAACGCTCCATCGCGAAAGCGGTCGAGAAGCTGTTGAATGGTGAGCGGCGGGCACACCACCTGCGCAAGCTGTCCGCAAACAGCCACCTGCTCAGCTCGGCCCGCAGCCACAACCTGGCCATGGCCGGCCGAAACACCATGGCCCACCAGGTGCGCGGCGAGGCCGACCTCGGCCACCGCATGGACCGGGCCGGCTACCACTGGATGTCGAACGGCGAGAACATCGGCTACGACAGCCGGATGACGGCGGCCGGCGTGCTGACCCTGGAAAAGGCGATGTACAACGAGCGGGCGCCCTACAACGGTCACCGGCTCAACATCCTGAGCAGGAACTTCCGGCAGATCGGCGTGGACGTTTACCTGGACACCGCCCACCACAAGGCGTGGCTGACCGTCGACTTCGGATCCAAGTAGCGTCCTGCGGCCGCTGACGTACTAGTCGCAGACGGCGCCGTTGGCCGCGCTGCCGACGAGCTTGGCGTACTTGCGCAGGACGCCGTAGTCGAACTGCGCCGGCAGCGGCTTCCAGTCCGCGCGGCGCGCCTCGAGCTCGACGTCGGAGACCATCAGGTCGAGGGTGCGGGCGGTCATGTCCAGTCGGATGCGGTCGCCGTCCTGGATCAGCGCGATCGGGCCGCCGTGGGCCGCCTCGGGTGCGATGTGACCGATGCACAGCCCGGTGGTCCCGCCGGAGAAGCGGCCGTCGGTGAGCAGCAGGACGTCCTTGCCGAGGCCGGCACCCTTGATCGCGCCGGTGATGGCGAGCATCTCGCGCATGCCGGGGCCGCCCTTCGGGCCTTCCCAGCGGATGACCACGACGTCGCCGTGGCTGAGTTCGCCGGCGGACAGCGCGTCCATGGCGGCCTGCTCGCGGTCGAACACCCGGGCGGTGCCGTCGAAGACGTCGGCGTCGAAACCCGCGCTCTTGACGACCGCGCCGTCCGGGGCCAGCGAGCCGCGCAGGATCGTGAGGCCGCCGGTGCGGTGGATCGGGTCGGCCATCGAGCGGATGATCTTGCCGTCCGGGTCGGGCGGGGCGATGTCGGCGAGGTTCTCGGCCAGCGTCCTGCCGGTGACGGTGAGGCAGTCGCCGTGCATGAGACCGGCGTCGAGCAGCGCCTTCATCACGACGGGCACGCCGCCGATGCCGTCGACGTCGGTCATGACGTAGGAGCCGAACGGCTTGACGTCGGCCAGGTGCGGCACCTTGTCACCGATGCGGTTGAAGTCGTCGAGATCGAGCTCGACGTGCGCCTCGTGCGCGATGGCCATCAGGTGCAGCACGGCGTTCGTCGAACCACCGAGCGCCATGACGACGGTGATCGCGTTCTCGAAGGCCTGCTTGGTGAGGATGGTGCGCGCGGTGATGCCCGCGTCGACGAGCGCGACAGCGGCCTCGCCCGAGCGGACGGCGAACGCGTCGCGGCGCCTGTCGGGCGCCGGCGGGGCGGCGCTGCCGGGCAGCGACAGCCCCAGCGCCTCGGCAGCACTGGCCATCGTGTTCGCGGTGTACATGCCGCCGCAGGCGCCTTCGCCCGGGCAGATCGCCTTCTCGATCGCGGTGACCTCGTCGCGGGTCATGTGCCCGGCCAGGCAGGCGCCGACGGCCTCGAAGGCGTCGATGATCGTGACGTTGCGGTCCTGGTAGCGGCCGGGCAGCGTCGAGCCGGCGTAGAGGAAGACGGCGGCGACGTCGAGTCGCGCGGCGGCCATCATCATGCCGGGCAGCGACTTGTCGCAGCCGGCCAGCAGCACGCCGCCGTCGAGCTGCTCGGCGCGGAACACCGTCTCGACCGAGTCGGCGATGACCTCGCGCGACACCAGCGAGTAGTGCATGCCCGAGTGGCCCATCGAGATGCCGTCGGAGACCGAGATCGTGCCGAACTCCAGCGGGTAGCCGTCGGCGGCGCGCACACCCTCCTTCGCCGCCTTGGCCAGGCGGTCGAGCGACAGGTTGCACGGCGTGATCTCGTTCCACGACGACGCGACACCGATCTGCGGCTTGCGCCAATCGTCGTCGCCCATGCCGACGGCCCGCAGCATGCCGCGGGCTGCGGCACGCTCGACCCCGTCGGTGACGATCGAGCTGTGTGGCTTGCGGTGCTGGACCGGGGGCTGCTCGCTGCTCACGAGAGAAAACCTTACGGGTACCGTTTCGACGTGTCTGCACTCCTTGGCCATTCGACGTGTGCATCGTGACGCCCGAGGTCCGCACCTTCCGGCTGCCCGCGATGACCTGGGTGCCCGTGCTGTTCCTCTGGGTGGGCTCGATCCCGGTGGCGTTCGCCGCGGACGGCAGCGTGAGCGCGAAGGTGACGGTCGGCTACGGCGTGCTCGTCCTGCTGATCCCCGCCGTGGCGACCCTCTTCGTCTTCCGCACTGGCACCGTGGTCAACGGCGCGGGCATGCTCGTGCGCGCGCCGTTCGGCAAGCGGGTGATGCCGTGGAGCGAGGTGCGCGGGCTGTCAGTCACCGGCCGCGCCGTCTACGCGGTCCTCAACGACGGCGCCGTGAGGCTGCCGTGCGTGCGGGTGTCGATGCTGTCCGAGGTGGCCCGCGCCAGTGGTGGCCGGCTGCCCGAGCTGGCCGACCCGGTCGTCAAGGCGCCGCCCGTGCGGCGCCGCCGTCGATAGGTTTCAGTACCCGCCGGCAACCTGGTTCGCCAGCTCCTCGCCCGCCGCGAAGCACGCGATCTGCCGGGTGATCAGCCTGCATGCCCGGTCGTCCGAGCCGATGGTGCCGCCGCCGACGTGCGGGGTGAGCAGCAGGCCGGGCGCGTCCCACAGCGGGTGGTCCGCGGGCAGCGGCTCGGGATCGGTGACATCGAGGAACGCACGCAGCCGCCGGGCCCGCAGTTCGACGAGCAGGGCGTCGGTGTCGACGATCCCGCCGCGGGCGACGTTCACCAGGATCGCGTTATCCGGCATCGCCGCCAGGAACGCGGCGTCGACGAGGCCGGTGGTCTCCGGCGTCTGGGGAACGGCGATCGCCACGACCTGGTGCCGCGGCAGCAGGTCGGGCAGCTCGGCCAGCGCGTGCACGCCGTCACGAGCGGTGCGCGCCACCGTCGTGGTCTCGGCGTCGAACACCCGGGCGGCGGCGGCGATCCGCCCGCCGATGTCACCCGCTCCGACCACGAGCACCCGCATCCCGGCCAGCCCGTCGGTGGAGGTGTCCAGCCACTCGTGGCGGTCCTGCGCATCGAGGAAGTCCGGGAGCCTGCGCAGGAGCGCGAGCATGCCGGCCACCGCGAGCTCGGCGGTCGAGGCCCCGTGCACGCCGCGGCCGTTGCACAGCAGGACACCGTCGGGCAGCACCGGCAGCCAGGGTTCGACACCGGCCGAGCTCAGCTGCACCACCCGCAGCTCGGGCAGCCCGGCGAGCACCTCGCGCGGCGGTGGCCCGACGCCGTAGCGGCCGACGAAGAACTCGATCCCCTCCGCACCGTCGGGACGTGGTCCGTGGCCGTCCCAGACGATCACCCGGACCTTGTCGGGCAGCTTGCCCAAGCGGTCACGGACGTCTGTGGTCGGCACGCTGACGGTCGTCATCCCGACAGCCTAGGAAGGCGCCGGGAGTGCGCACATAGGTGGAGGAGGCAGACTGGAGATCATGCGCCGCACCTCCTGCCTCGCCGTCGCGGCGGTGGCGGTCCTGATCACGGCCTGCTCCTCCGGATCCCCGGACACCCACTTCTCGCCCAGCCCCAGCAACAGCGACGTCGAGGGCCAGGGCGGCGTGCACATCGATCCGATCATCCCGACGCCGTCGCTCGGCGGCGGCGGCTCGTCGGCCGGAAACGGCTCGCCGACGGGATCAGCCGGCTCGTCGCCCGCGGCGGCTAAGCAGGATCCACTGGTGGTGGCGACCAAGCTGACGACGCCGTTGGGCATCGCGCTGCTGCCCGACGGCTCGGCCCTCGTCGGCGAGCGCACGACCGGGCGCATCGTGCGTGTGCAACCGCAGGCCGGCAAGGCGGTGCCGACGGTCCGCACGCTGACGGGCCTCTCGACCACGGGCGGTGGCGGCCTGCTGGATCTCGCGGTCTCGCCCGACTACGCCGAGGACAACCTGATCTACGCCTATGTCACGACGGCCAACGACAACCGCGTCGTGGACTTCACCCTGAACGGCCCGATGACACCGGTCCTGACCGGCATCCCGCGCGGCACCAGCGACAACGCCGGCCGCATCACCTTCGGTGCCGACGGTGACCTCTACATCGCCACCGGCGACGCCGGCCGCCCGGCCCTTGCCGCGAACGCGTCGAGCCTGGCCGGCAAGGTCCTGCGGGTGAACGACATCGGCGAGCCGGCGCAGGGCAACCCGACGCCACGCTCCCCCGTGCTGGCCGGCGGGTTGCGTTCCAGTGCCGGGCTGTGCGCGTCGACGTCGAGCACCAACGTGTTCCAGGTCGAGCAGGTGGGCCCGGCGGCACCGGTCGTCAGCGTGGTCACCGTCGGCGCCACGAAGGTGGTGTCGACGTTACCGGCGGCCGACTCCGGCCCGGGCGGTTGCGCCGTGCAGTCGGGGCGGTTGTGGGTGACCTCGCTGGACGGCAGATCGCTGGTCTCCGGTGGGCTGAACGACACCGCGACTCCGCAGGTGGGGCAGTACTCCGCCGTCCTGACCAACATCTACGGGCGGCTGCTGAACGTGGTGCCGGCACCCGACGGCGCGCTGTGGATCACGACCTCGAACCGCGACGGCAAGGGCAGACCGGTCGCGGCCGACGAGCGGGTCATCCGCTACCCCCCGCAGTCGGTCGGCGGCGCAGGCGGCCGGACCACCTGACCCGACCTTCTACGGCGCGACGGCCTGCAGCGTGTACGAGTGCGGCAGGCGCCAGGGGCGGTCGGCGAGTCGGAACTCCCCGTCGCCGGCAGGAGCCATGACACCGGGCAACGCGTTCCACGGCACCGAGTCGTGCTCGACGAGACCGGTGATCCGCAGGCCCTCGGCGAGCAGGGCCGACACGACCTCGCCGATGCCGTGGTTCCACTCCACCGACGTGGTGTGGACGAATTCGTGCTCCGTCTCGACGTAGGTGCCCGGCTCGTCCCACACCGTCGGCTCCTCGCGCTCGAAATACGGGAACTCGACCAGCAACCGGCCGGACGGGTCAGGATCGGCCAGCGACCACAGCATCGGATGCCCCTCCCGCAGGAACAGCCGGCCGCCGGGCGCCAGCAGGCCCGCGACGACGGACGCCCAGCGCGAGATCGACGGCAACCAGCACAACGCCCCGATGCCGGTGTAGACGAGGTCGAACGCGTGCGCCGGCAGCACCGACACCGCCGCGTAGACGTCCGACTGCACGAAGTCGAGGTCCGCGCCGGTGCGGGCGGCGAGGCTGCGGGCCTGCGCCAACGCGGGCGCCGAGAAGTCGAGTCCGGTCATCCGCGCGCCGAGCCGGGCGAGCGAGAGCGTGTCGGTTCCGATGTGGCACTGCAGGTGGACGCCGCGCAGCCCCGTGACCGGGCCGAGCCGCGGGACGTCGAAGCGGACGACGTCGGACAGGTACGCCGGGTCGTCGACGAACGCCCCGAGCGAGTAGTCGGGGGACGCCGCGTGCACGTCGGCGCGCTCGTCCCAGTTCGCGCGGTTGACCTCGAGGTAGTCGCTCATGCCTACGATCCTGCCTGCCGCGTCGTGCTGATTCCCGCGTCGTCGCATGCCCGGTCAGGTCTGCTCGCGGACCGCTTTACGGATCTGGGTGATGTTGTCGCGCAACAGGTCGGACACGAGTTCGTCGGTGCGCGGATCGGCGAGCACCTCGAGGATCACGCGCAGTGTGGTCTCGCTGGCCTGGGCGATGATCCGGTCGTGGAACGGCAGCAGGTTGATCGCCCCCGCGGTCGGGTCGTCCTTGATCTTCTCGGCCACCATCTCCATCAGCTCGGCGCGGTTCTCCTCCAGCGCCGAGGCGATGTTGCGGGTGTAGTTGCCGGTCTCGAGCACGCTGGCGACCTCGTCGAGCACGGCGATGGTGATCGGACGCTTCACCGTCTCGATGATGCGGTCGGATGCCCGGTTGATCAGCCGAACCACGAACGGCTCCTGCAGTCCCCGCTTGAACAGCCAGCGACCGACGACTGCAGCGATCACGGCCAGCACCAGCAGGCCCAGCGCGATCCACAGCGTGAGGGCGACGGGGTTGCTCAACGCCAGCGGCATGCGCTCATCCTGCCCGTCGCCGTTGATCAGCGCAGTCGGACGGCGGTGACGGCCAGCGCGAGCGCCAGCGCGTCCTCGCCCAGCGCCCCGGGCAGGTCGCTGCCCGCGCGTGCGGCGAGGGCGGCGCGGGCCTGCACGCCGCCGTAGCTCGACGCCGCCGAGCCGAGCAGGCCGAGGATCGCCGCAGGCGCGACCGGCTCACGCCGACGCGAGGCAAGCACCCCCGCGGTGAGGGCACCGAGACCGAGGCGCGCGTAGATCGCGGGCGTCGCCGTGCGCGGCGGTGTCACCGGCAGCTTGTCGGCCACCGACTCACCGACCACCTGCAGCACCGCCCCGGTGCGACCGCCGAGTCGGTGCAGCAGGCGATCGACCCGTCCGGGCCCGGCGGGTGTCCAGGAGAGCGCAGCGAGCCCCGACTGGCTGCGGCAGCCGGTGGCCAGCCCGATCAGCAACGATGGTCCGATGCTCACGCGTCGACCCCCAGTTTGGCCAAGAGAATCTCCTTGACGGCGGCTGCGTCGGCCTGGCCGCGCGTCGCCTTCATGACCGCGCCGACCAGCGCACCGACCGCCGGCAGCTTGCCGCCACGCACCTTCTCGGCGACGTCGGGATTGGCGGCGATCGCATCGTCGGCGGCCTGCTCGAGCGCGCCGGAGTCGGAGACGACCTTGAGCCCCTTGTCGGCCACGACGGTGTCGACGTCGGCGCCGGTGTCCAGCACACCGTCGACCGCCTGCCGGGCGAGTGCTGTGGTCAAGTCACCGGCCGCGACCAGCTCGATCACCCGGGCCACCTGCACCGGCGTGATGGCGAGGTCCGCGGCCTCGGTCTCGGACTCGTTGGCCTTCTGCGCCAGGTAACTCATCCACCAGTTGCGGGCCTCGGCGACCGGGGCGCCGGCGTCGACGGTGGCCCCGACGAGGTCGACCACGCCGGCGTTGGTCATCTTGGCCAGGTCGTCGTCGGACAGCCCCAGCTCGTCGCGCAGGCGGACCCGTCGGGCGGCCGGCAGCTCGGGGAGGTCGGCCTTGAGCTGCGCGACCCATGCGGGGTCGGGCGCCATCGGCACGAGGTCGGGCTCGGGGAAGTACCGGTAGTCGGTGGCCTCTTCCTTGCTGCGGCCGTCGCGTGTGGTGCCGGTCGTCTCCTGGAAGTGCCGGGTCTCCTGCTTCACCCGGCGACCGCCGTTGAGCACCTCGGACTGGCGGATGATCTCGGACCGCACCGCCCGCTCGACGCTGCGCAGCGAGTTGACGTTCTTCGTCTCGCTGCGGGTGCCCCACTCCGCGCCCGGCAGGTTCAACGAGGTGTTGACGTCGCAGCGCAGCGAGCCCTGCTCCATGCGGACGTCGCTGACACCGAGCGTGCGCAGGATGTCGCGGAGCGCGGTGACGTAGGCCTTCGCGACCTCGGGGGCGAGCGCGCCCGTGCCCGGCACCGGCTTGGTGACGATCTCGACGAGCGGGATGCCGGCCCGGTTGAAGTCGACGAGCGAGTACTCGGCGCCGTGGATGCGCCCGGACGTGCCGACGTGCGTGTTCTTGCCGGTGTCCTCCTCGAGGTGCACCCGCTCGATGCCGACCCGGAAGACCTGGTCGCCGAAGGGGACGTCCAGGTAACCCTCGACGCACAGCGGCTCGTCGTACTGCGAGGTCTGGAAGTTCTTCGGCATGTCCGGGTAGAAGTAGTTCTTGCGCGCGAAGCGGCACCATGTGGCGATCGAGCAGTTCAGCGCCAGGCCGATGCGGATGGTCGACTCGATGGCCTTCTCGTTGGCCACCGGCAACGCGCCGGGCAGGCCGAGGCACACCGGGCAGGTGTGCGTGTTCGGCTCGGCCCCGAACTCGGTCGAGCAGCCGCAGAACATCTTCGACACGGTGCCCAGCTCGACATGCGTCTCGAGCCCGAACACCGGCTCGTACGTCGCGAGCGCGTCGTCAAAGGTGGTCATGCTCGGGACACCTCCATCGGGGCGCTCAGTCTCTCGGTGACCGACTCGAACGTCGCGGCCACCCGGTAGCAGCGGTCGTCGGCCTGCGTCGGCGCCATGATCTGCAACCCGACGGGGAGACCCTCGGACAGCCCGCACGGCACCGAGATCGCCGGCACCCCGGCCAGCGAGGCGGGCAGCGTGCAGAGGTCGTTGATGTACATCGCCATCGGATCGGCTGCCCGCTCGCCGATGCCGAACGCGACGAACGGCGACGTCGGCGAGACGAGCACGTCGGCCTTCTCGAACGCGGCCGCGAAGTCCCGCGCGATGAGCGTGCGGACCTTCTGCGCCTGGCCGTAATAGGCCTCGTAGTAGCCCGACGACAGCGCGTAGGTGCCGATCATGATGCGACGCTTCACCTCGGGGCCGAATCCCTGCTCGCGGGTCAGCGACATGACCTCCTCGAGGGAGTTGACGCCGTCGTCGCCCACCCGCAGGCCATAGCGGACGGCGTCGAAACGCGCCAGGTTCGACGAGCACTCGCTCGGCGCGATGAGGTAGTAGGCGGCGAGTGCGTAGGTGAAGTGCGGGCAGCTGACCTCGACGATCTCGGCGCCGAGCCCGCGCAGCGTCTGCACCGCGGCGTCGTAGGACGCCAGGACGCCCGGCTGGTAGCCGTCGCCGGCCAACTCGCGGACGACGCCGACCCGCACACCGGCAAGCGTCCCCGACGCCGCACCCTCGCGCGCCGCAGCGACGACCGCCGGAACCGGCGCGTCGATGGACGTCGAATCGCTCGGGTCGTGACCGGCGATCACCTCGTGCAGCAGCGCGGTGTCGAGCACCGTGCGTCCGAACGGGCCGGCCTGGTCGAGCGAGGACGAGAACGCGATCAGGCCGTAGCGCGACACCCCGCCGTAGGTCGGTTTGTGCCCGACGATGCCGGTGACGGCCGCCGGCTGGCGGATCGAGCCGCCGGTGTCGGTGCCGATCGACAGCGGTGCCTCGAAGGCGGCCACCGCGGCCGACGAACCGCCCGACGAGCCACCGGGGATCCGGCTGAGGTCCCAGGGGTTGTGGGTGGGCCCGTAGGCCGAGTTCTCGGTCGAGCTGCCCATCGCGAACTCGTCCATGTTGGTCTTGCCGAGCATCACGATGCCGGCGTCCTTGATGCGGGTGGTGATCGTGGCGTCGTACGGCGGGCGCCAACCCTCGAGGATCTTCGAGCCCGACGTCGTCGGCAGACCCTTGGTGACCACGACGTCCTTCATGGCCAGCGGCACGCCGGCGAGCGGTCCGAGCGGACGGCCCGCGGCGCGCGCCTCGTCGACGGCCGCGGCGGCGGCCAGCGCGCCCTCGCCGTCGACGTGCAGGAAGGCGTGCACCTCGGCGTCGACGTCCGCGATGCGATCGAGATGGGCCTGCGCGACCTCGACGGCGCTGGCCTTGCCGCCGGCCACGAGGGCAGCCAGCTCGGCCGCGGTCTTCGTCACGAGATCGGTCATCACGCCTCCTCGGTGAGGATGCGCGGCACCCGGAACTTGTCGTCCTCGACGGCGGGGGCGCCGGCAAGCACGTCCTCGCGCGGCAGCGACGGGCGCACGACGTCGGCACGGTAGACATTGGTCATCGGCACGGCGTGCGAGGTCGGCGGGATATCGGCGGCCGCCACCTCCCCCACGCGGGCGACCGCGCCGAGGATGTCGTCGAGCTGCCCGGCGAAGACGTCGAGCTCGGCGTCGGTGACGGCGAGCCGGGCCAGATGCGCCAGGTGCGCGACATCGGCACGGGTGAGATGAGCGGCGCTTGCATTGTCTTCGGGCACGAACTCTGAGTCTACGGACGCCCCCCGTAATGACTGCGACACGTCCGTGCGGCACCCTGTGCGCGTGTCTTTCCTGCTGCGGCTCGTGCTGCCCGACCGGCCGGGTGCGCTCGGCGCGGTGGCCACCGT
>CAZZVT010000008.1:13423-20717 GCA_964657545.1 uncultured Jatrophihabitantaceae bacterium | reverse complement strand
ATTTATCGCGGCAAGCGAATGGTGAACTGGTGCCCCGTCTCCCTCACCGCGCTCGGCACCGTCGGTGCCGACATCCTCAGTGTCGACGTGATCCAGCGCCTGCCCGGCAGCGCCACCGACGACTTCGTGGTCGAGTTGCCGCCGGACAAACTGGCCGATTCGCTGGTCTCCGCCGCCGCCACCGTCGAGGGGGTGCACGTCGAGTCGATCCGTCCCTACGCCGGGCAGATCGACCCGCACCGTGAGCTCGAGCTGCTCGACAAGCTCGGGCGCAACCCTGCGGACCCGCTTGCGGTGCTGGCCGACGGCTGCGCCCGGGTCTTCCGGGCCGGTTGGGCGCTGGTGATCGCCGCTCCGGTCGACGGCCTGGGCGCGGTGCTGGCCGCCGGCGGCGCAGCGCCCGAGCTGACGTCGGTGGCGGCGCCCTGGTGGCCACCGTCGCCGACCCGCCCGCTCGAGCCCGACGACGCCTGGGCGCCCTCGGACTGGGGGCGGCTCGGCACCGAACTGGCCGTCACGGCGCTCGGCGAGCACGCCCTGCTGGTCGGGCGGCCGACGCTGAGCTGGGTGCCGTCGGAACTGGTGCGCCTGCAGCACCTGGCCGCGATCGCGGCGACCGTCGCGCCGATCCAGGCCGAGAGCTGACCGTTACGCCCTACGCCGCTGAGTCTGCGCCGCTACGGTGTGGCATGGTCTCTCTGCGCTCGTCCGCCCGCACCCGCTGGGGCACCGCCGACATCCCTGACCAGACAGGGCGCAGCATCGTCGTCACCGGTGCCAACAGCGGCCTCGGCGCCGCCACCGCGAGCGCGCTGTCGAGCGCGGGCGCCGCGGTGGTACTGGCCTGCCGCAACACCGCCAAGGGCGAGAAGGCTGCTGCCGCGATGACCGGCGACGTCACGGTGCGGGCCCTCGACCTCGCCGACCTGGCCTCGGTCCGCTCGTTCGCCGAGGCCACCGGCCCGGTCGACGTCCTGATCAACAACGCCGGGATCATGGCCGTGCCGCAGGGTCGGACGGCCGACGGTTTCGAGCTGCAGTTCGGCACCAACTTCCTCGGCCACTTCGCGCTCACCGGGCTGCTGCTCGACCGGATCACCGACCGGGTGGTGACGCTGTCGAGCGGCGCGCACCGCATCGGCAAGATCGAGCTCGACGACCTGAACTGGGAGCGCCGCCGCTACCGCCGCTGGTCGGCCTACGGCCAGTCCAAGCTCGCCGACCTGATCTTCGCCTACGAGCTGGCGCGCCGCTTGACGGCCGCCGGATCGTCGGTGCGCTCGGTGGCAGCACACCCGGGCTACGCCGCCACCGAACTGCAGTCGCACACCGACACGATCCAGGACGCGGTCATGGGGCTGGGCAACAAGATCCTTGCCCAGAGTGCCGTCGACGGTGCGCTGCCGACGCTCTACGCCGCGACTATGCCCGATGTGCGCACCGGCGAGTTCTACGGCCCGGACGGGATCGGCGAGCTCCGTGGGTTCCCGTGCCGGGTCGACTCGTCGCGGGCATCCAAGGACACGCTGGCCGCCGAGAGGTTGTGGGCTGCGGCGAGCGAACTGACAGGGGTCTCGGCCGGCTGACCCGCAACCGCTGCTGCGGGCTCGGCACGATCGGGGGCAGGCAGCTGAACCGGTGGGTCCGCGGGAGGCTCGGAAGTGGGCTCAGCTTCGATGCGTAGCCGACCGACCCACGGAGCGCGTGGCTCGAGTCGGCTGCAGCCCCAGTTCCAGGCCCGCTCGGCCCAGGGCATCGCCCACGGGATCGTGACGAGAACCAGCCCACCGGCGACCCAGCCGCCGAGGACGTCGCTGAACCAGTGTGTGTCGCGGTAGACGGTGCCCAGGCCGACGGTGACCGACAGGAACGCGGCTGCGCTCGCAGCGAGGCGCCGGTGGTTCACCGCGATCATGGCGACCACGCCGTAGAGCACCACGGCGTTCGACACGTGACCCGAGGGGTAGATGTTCCCGCCGTCGAAGATGCTGTGGGTGTTGGACGTCTGCAGCGGCCCGAGACGTCCGGTGGCCAGTTTGACGACACCGACGCTCAGGTTGAGCAGCACCAGCCCGACGCCCAGCGTGATCAACGGGCGGGGCGTGCGGTTGCGCCAGCCGACCCAGCAGAACCAGGGCAGGAACAGCAGGGTGGCCGGGCCGCGCTGGCCGAGGATGACGTAGGCCTTCACCCACGGCCGCCAGTCGGGGTAACGACGCTGCAGATCGAGCTTGAACAGGTCGGTGTCGAGCGTCAACAGCGGTGAGCGGTAGACAACCCCGAGGGTCACGAGGAGGTACACCAGCAGCAGGGCCACCAGGGCGATCACCCGACGCGACGGTCGACGCATCACCCGGCGGCGCTGCCGAGCGGTGAAGACGTCGGATGGGACCACGGCATTGTTCTTTCCATAGCAACCTGTGAAGTACCTGGCCGGCGGCCGTGCACCTGCGTCGCAAGTGACGTACGGCACTGGCAACGGCTCATTCCGCTGCCGTATCGTCGCCCGACGTCGCCGGCGGGCCCTGCTCCAGCAGCGTACGAAAACCGGCCTCGTCCAGGATCGGGACGCTCAGCTGTTCTGCCTTTTCGGCCTTGCTGCCGGCATTGTCGCCGACCACGACGTAGTCGGTCTTCTTCGACACCGAACCCGAGAACTTGCCGCCCCGGACCAGGACGGCCTCCTTCGCCTCGTCGCGCGAGAGGCCGGCCAACGATCCGGTGACGACGAGCGTCAGTCCCTCGAGCGTGCGCGGAATCGAGGTGTCTACGTCGTCCTTCGTGCGCACGCCCGCGGCGGCCCACTTGTCGACGATGTCGCGGTGCCAGTCGACGGCGAACCACTCCACCACCGCCTCGGCGATGATGCCGCCTACGCCCTCGGCCTCGGCGAGCTGCTCGACGCCGGCGGCGCCGATGACCTCGAGATCGCGGAAGTGGGTGGCCAACGCGCGAGCCGCGGTAGGCCCGACGTGCCGGATGGACAGCGCCACGATGACGCGCCACAGCGGACGGGTCCGGGCCTCGGCCAGGTTCGCGACGAGCTTCTCCCCGTTCGCCGAGAGCACCCGGCCGTCCTTGGCCGCCCGCGTGTAGAGCGGCACGCCCGCGAGCAGCTCGCGAGCCCGGGTCTCGTCGCCGTCGGCGTCGGGTGCGAGGCGGAACAGGTCGCCCTCGTCGGTGAGCACGCCGGACTGCAGCAGGGCCGTCGCACCCTCGTACCCGAGCGCCTCGATGTCGAGCGCGTTGCGGGAGGCCAGGCTGAACAACCGCTCGCGCAGCTGCGCCGGGCAGCTGCGGGTGTTCGGGCAGCGGTAGTCCTTGTCGCCGTCCTTCTCCGGGGCGAGTGTGGCGGCGCACGACGGGCACTTCGTGGGCATCTTCCACTTCCGCAGGCCCTTGGGCCGCAGGGCGATGACGGGCGCGACGATCTCGGGGATCACGTCGCCGGCCTTGCGCAGCACGACGGTGTCACCGACGCGGACGTCCTTGCGCGCGACCTCCCACTGGTTGTGCAGCGTGGCGTTCTCGACGGTGGAGCCGGCCACTTTGACCGGCGCCATGATCCCGTAGGGCGTGGCCCGGCCCGTCCGCCCGATGTTGATCTCGATCGCCAGCAGCTCGGTGTTGACCTCCTCCGGCGGGTACTTGAAGGCGATCGCCCAGCGGGGCGCGCGGCTCGTCGAACCGAGCCGACGCTGGAGTGTCAGGTCGTCGATCTTCACGACCACGCCGTCGATCTCGTGCTCGACCTCGTGCCGGTGCTCGCCGTAGTGGGCGATGAACGCCTCGACCTCGTCGAGGCTGTCGACGACGGTGGCGCGCGCCGAGGTCGGCAGCCCCCACGACGCGAGGGCTGCGTACCAGCCGGACTGCGTGGTGACCGTCGGGCCACCGACCACCCGCCCCACGCCGTGCACCACCATGGCCAGGTTGCGGCTCGCGGTGACCCGCGCGTCCTTCTGCCGCAGCGACCCGGCCGCGGTGTTGCGCGGGTTCGCGAACGGGGTCCTGCCCGCCTCGACGAGCGCCGCGTTGAGCGCCTCGAACTCGGTGACCGGGAAGAACACCTCGCCGCGGACCTCGAGCACCTCGGGCAGGTTCTCGCCCACCAGGCGTTCGGGGATGTTGGCGATCGTGCGGATGTTGGGGGTGACGTCCTCGCCGGTGCGCCCGTCGCCGCGAGTGGCGCCGCGGGTGAGGCGGCCGTGGTCGTAGAGCAGGTTCACGGCCAGTCCGTCGACCTTCAGCTCGCAGAGGTAGGCGGGCGCCGAATCGGCATCGCGGCCGGCGTCGCGCTCGACACGGTGCGCCCACGCCGCGACGTCCTCGGTGCTGAAGGCGTTGTCGAGGCTGAGCATGCGCTCGAGATGATCGACCGGCGTGAACAACGTGGAGTACGTGCCGCCGACCCGCTGGGTGGGTGAGGACGGTGTCCGCAGGTCGGGGTGGTCGTCCTCGAGCTCCTGCAGGCGCCGCATCCGCGCGTCGTAGTCGGCGTCGCTGGCCGACGGTGTGTCCAGGACGTAGTAGCGGTACTGGTCGTCGTCGAGCTGCTGCGACAGGCGGGCGTGCTCGTCACGCGCGTCGACGGTCGCCGGCTCGGGTGCCGGATCGGGTGCCTGACTCACGTCCTCACTCACGAGGCGAATGTAACCGCCGCGTCCGACAGGACGCCGGCGCAGGCTAGCGTCGTCGTCGACATGAACATGGACTTCCTGATCTCGCGGTCCGGCATCCGCGTCGCAGCACTCGACGTCCAGGTCACCGGCCTGCGCCTGGCCCGCGGCGCGACCTCGTTCGCCCCGCAGTCGGCCGAGCGCATCACCGGCACCATGACCGTCAGCCTGGCCGACCTCACCGCTGCACTGGCGCGGCCCGAGGCCCTGGACCAGCTCGTCGGCGGGATGGCCGGCATCGCCCGGCCCGAACTCGCGCTGTCCGACGGCACCGACGGCGGGATCCGGATCACCGGCAGCGTCGAGGTCCTGGGGCGGCGCCTGCCCGTGACCGCCGGTGCGCGGGTGCGGGTCGAGAACCATCGGATCGTGGTCAGCTTCGGCCACCTCGAGGGCCTGCCGCTGCTGAGCATGCTGTCCTCGCGGTTACCCCAGTTCGTGCTGCCGCTGGCGCTGCCCGCGGACATGACGTTCACCGATGTCACGACCCGGCCCGGCGGGATCGTGGTCGGCTTCGCCGGCACGGACGTCTGGCTCAGCACCGAGCCGCAGCCTCCCGCCGACCCCGGCTGATCACGACTCGTCGCGCAACGAGGCCCCGACGTCGCGCAACACGGCCAGGATCCGCCGTACCTGCGCCGGGCTCGCGCCGGCCAGACCGCATGCCGGCGTGGGGACCACCGACGCGGCCAGCTGGTCGGAGTTGAAACCGAGTTCGCGCCAGATGTCGTGCACGCGGGTGCGGGCGGCCTCCAGCGACGGCGCCTGCGTGGTGGGCAACAGACCCAGCCAGAGCGACACGCCGGCCTCGACCGCCTCGCCCAGTTCGTCGTAGTGGGCGGTCGTCAGCAGTGCTGCGTCGAGCGACAGCGCGTCGGCGCCGGCGCTGCGCAGCAGTCGCAGCGGGGCGTCGGGCGCGCAGCAGTGGACCACCCGCCCCCCGGCCGGTCCGACCTCGAGGACGTCCTGCAGCGCCTGCCCGACGATCTGCTGCTCGACCGAGCGGACCGTGCCGTAGCCGGACGGTGTGGGCACCCGGCCGTCGAGCACGGCGGGCAACGAGGGCTCGTCGAGCTGCAGCACCAGCTGGGCGCCCGGCACCCGGGAGGCGACGTCGGCCAGGTGCATGCGTATCCCGTCGGCCAGCGATTCGACCAGGTCGCGCACGGCGCCGTGGTCGGTGACGACCCGGTGCCCGGTGGGCAGCTCGAGCGAGGCGGCGAGCGTCCAGGGCCCGGCCACCTGCAGCTTCAGCGGACCGGTGTAGCCGGCGCCGAGCTCCTCGAGCGCGTCGAGGTCGCGGGAGAGATCGTCACGGGCGGCCCGCAGCTCGCGCCCCGGGGCGGCAGTCAGCCGCCACCCGGTCGGCACGAGTTCGACGGGCAGGTTTGTCAGCAGCGACGCGGAGCGGCCGACCATCGCCGCGCCCGGTCCCCGAGCGGGCAGTTCGGGCAGGTGCGGGAGGTCGGGCAGCTCGCCGAGCACGAGGGCGGTGGCCTCGTGCGGATCGGTGCCCGGCAGCGACCCGATGCCGGTGACCGCACCAGGTGTCCAGGGACGGCTCATGCCGTCGGAACGGGATCGACCCGGACAGCAGCCGTGATCGTCGCCGAGCCGAGGACGGTGTCGCCGTCGTAGAGCACCAACGCCTGTCCCGCGGCCACGCCGACCTGCGGCTCGTGCAGTGCGGCGACGACCCCGGACCCGTCCATGCGGACGGTGGCCGGGCTGGTCATGCCGTGGGCGCGCAGCTGGACGTGACATCCGAGCAGCCCACCGTCGAGCAGCTCGGCCGGTGCGACCCCGGACGTCCACACGACGTGCTCGGCGTGCACGACGTCGGCCCGCAGCAGGGCACGGGGACCGACGACCACGGTGTTGTCGGCGGGGCGGATCGAGAGCACGTACCGCGGGTCGCCGCCGGGGCCGGGCTGCGCCAGGTTCAGACCGCGACGCTGCCCGACGGTGAAGCCGAACGAGCCGGCGTGCTCGCCGACGACGTCGCCGGTGACGGCGTCGACGATCGGGCCCTGCTGCGCGCCGAGTCTCCCGGCCAGGAAGCCGCGGGTGTCGCCGTCGGCGATGAAGCAGATGTCGTGCGAGTCGGGCTTGTCGGCGACGGCCAGCCCGCGCTCGGCGGCCTCGGCGCGCACCTGCGTCTTGGTCGAGTCGCCGAGCGGGAACACCGCATGCGCCAACTGCTCGGCGGTGCACACGGCCAGGACGTAGGACTGGTCCTTGCCCGCGTCGACCGAGCGCCGCAGGCGGCCGTCGACGAGCCGGGCGTGGTGGCCGGTGACGACGGCGTCGAAGCCGAGCGCCAGCGCCCGGTCGAGCACGGCCGTGAATTTGATCTTCTCGTTGCAGCGCAGGCAGGGATTGGGCGTGCGGCCCGCGGCGTAGCTGTCGACGAAGTCGTCGATGACGTCGGCGCGGAACCGCTCGGCGAGATCCCAGATGTAGAAGGCGATGCCGAGCGTGTCGGCGGCGCGGCGGGCGTCGTTCGCGTCCTCGACCGTGCAGCAGCCGCGTGCACCGTGTCGCAACGTCGACGGATTCGCCGACAACGCCAGGTGGACGCCCGTGACGTCGTGCCCGGCGTCGACCGCGCGGGC
>CAZZVT010000008.1:9356-13323 GCA_964657545.1 uncultured Jatrophihabitantaceae bacterium | reverse complement strand
GAGGCGACCGACGTCAGCCCCGCGCGACGGGCCCGTTCGACGGCGGGCGTGATCGCGTCCAGCACGGCACGCACGTCATCGGGCGTGGAGGTGTGACCCAACGACAGCCGCAACGAGCCGCGGGCCTCCACCGGGCTGGCCCCCGTGGCCAGCAGCACGTGCGACGGCTGCGCCACGCCGGCCGAGCAGGCCGATCCGGTGGAGCACTCGATGCCTCGCGCGTCGAGCAGCATCAGCAGCGCGTCGCCCTCGCAGCCGGGAAAGGTCAGGTTGGCGATGCCGGGCAGATGCAACGTCGGGTGACCCTGCACCCTGACGTCGGGCACCGCGGCGCGGACGCCGGCCACGAGCTCGTCGCGCAGAGCGGCGATGCGGGCCGAGGTGGTATCGCGGTGGAGGACGGCGTGCGCGGTGGCGGTGGCCAGGCCGACGCTGCCCGGCAGATCGAGCGTGCCCGAACGCACCTCACGCTCCTGGCCGCCGCCGTGCAGCAGGGGCACGCACGCGACGTCGCGGCGCAGCAGCAGTGCGCCGGCACCGGGCGGGCCGCCGAGCTTGTGAGCGGTCATGGTCAGGGCGTCGACGCCGCTGGCCGCGAAGTCGACGGCGAGCGGTCCGGCCGCCTGCACGGCGTCGGTGTGCATCGGGATGCCGAACTCGCGGGCGACCGTGGCCAGCTCGGCAATCGGCTGGATCGTGCCGATCTCGTTGTTGGCCCACATGATCGAGACCAGCGCGAGCGAGTCGGGGTCGCCCGCCACGATGTCGCGCAGCGCGTCGGCCGAGACGCGGCCGTGGGCGTCGACCGGCAGGGTGACGATCTCGGCGCCCTCGTGCTCGGCCAGCCAGTCGACGGTGTCCAGCACGGCATGGTGCTCGACAGCGCTGACGACGATCCGGCGCCGGCGCGGGTCGGCGTCGCGGCGGGCCCAGAAGATGCCCTTGACCGCGAGGTTGTCGGACTCGGTGCCGCCGGCGGTGAAGACGATCTCCGACGGGCGCGCGCCGAGGGACGCGGCCAGCTGCTCGCGGGACTCCTCGACCCGCCGACGCGCGGCGCGGCCGGCCCCGTGCAGCGACGAGGGGTTGCCCACCTGACCCATGGCCTCGGCGACGGCGGTGACGGCGTCGGGAAGCATCGGGGTCGTGGCAGCGTGGTCCAGGTAGGGCATCGGATCGAGTTTAGGCCTTGAGCCGATCCACCGCCGGGGCCGCGTGCTCGGCGCTCATCGGGGGCCGAGCCCGGGCTGCGAGCACAACCCCCGATCCGGCCACCACGCACATGACGACGTCCTGGATCACGAAGGCCGTGGTGTGCGCGATCGTCCCCCGCGCGGCTGCGGCGACCACCATGCCGGCCAGGCCGGTGGTCAGGGCGCCGGCGGTCGCGTCGGACAGCTGCAGGGCCGCCGAGTCGCTGCCCCGGGTCTCGTCGGTGGTGAAGCGCAGCAGCAGAACCCCGAGCGAGGACATGGCGAATCCGGCGCCGAGACCACCGATCCCCCAGGCCGGGTAGGCGAGCCAGCCAGGGGTGGCGGGCAGCGCCACGAACGCCATCGCGGCTGCGGCCACCGCGAGGCAGATGAAGCCGGCCCGGATGAGCGCGACGCGGCGACGGGTGCCGTCGTGCTCGACCGCGCGGCCCTGCCACCAGGAGCCCAACGCCCAGGTGACGCCGGACGCCGTCAGCGGCAGTCCGGCCGCGGTGGCGCTGTACCCGTGCTGCACAGTCAGCGACAACGGCACCAGCGCCTCGACGCCGAACAGCGACCCGGCGAGCAAGCCGCGCAGCGCGATCGGTGCCGGGACACCCGGGGACACCCGCAGCGTGCCCGCCGGCAGCACCGAGCGCAGTCCCCAGGCCATCAGGACCACACCTACGGCCGCGACGGCGATGAGGACGACCGACGGGTGCTGTGCGGTGTACTCGAGCGCGGCGATCCCCACGGCCAGCGCCACAGCGCGCCCCAGTCGTCCGGGACGTCTGGGGGTGTCGGGCACCGCGCTGTTGCGCGCCATGGCACGCAGTACGGGCACCATCAGTACACCGCCGGCGATGCTGAACGGTACGAGCCCGAGGAACACCCACCGCCAGCTGGCGTGCTCGCTCAGCAGGCCCGAGATCACCGGGCCGAGCAGCGACGGCAGCACCCACGCGCTCGAGATCGCCGCGAACAGCTTCGGACGCAGGCTGTCGGCGAACGCCTCGCCGATCACGACGTACGCGGCGGTGATCATCAGCCCGCCGCCGAGGCCCTGCACCACTCGGCCGGCCACCAGCTGCAGCATGGTGGACGCCGTGCCTGCGAGCAGCAGACCCGCCACGAACGCGATCAACCCGGCCGTCAGCGGGACGGCCGGGCCGCGGCGGTCGGTCTGTTCCCCTGCCGAGACCATCCCGACGATGTTGGCGATGAGGAAGCCGGTGAACGCCCACCCGTAGCTGCCGAGCCCGTGCAGCTCACGGGCAGCGGTCGGCAGCGCGGCCGAGACGGCCATCGACTCGAACGCGATCAGCGTGATGAGGATCAGCAGGCCGACGCTCGTGGCCCGTACCTCGGGAGCGAAGATCGACCGCGTCTCGCTCACGGCCTCACTATGCCTGAATCGCGCTCCCCACCTCCGGATCGCCCGTCACCGCCGCACGGCTGCATGATCGATGGCAGCCGTGCGTACCTTCCTGCCCACCCACCAGGGGTGGGCAGCCGGGGCGCGAGGGTCAGTTCTTGCGCTTGGTGATCTCGTCGGTGAGCTGCGGCGCGACGGCGAACAGGTCGCCCACGACGCCGAAGTCGGCGATCTCGAAGATCGGTGCCTCGGCGTCCTTGTTGATGGCCACGATCGTCTTGGACGTCTGCATCCCGGCGCGGTGCTGGATCGCGCCGGAGATGCCCACCGCGAGGTACAGCTGCGGCGAGACGGTGACGCCGGTCTGGCCGACCTGCATCGAGTGCGGCACCCAGCCGGCGTCGACGACGGCCCGCGAGGCGCCGACGGCTGCGCCGAGCGAATCGGCCAGCTTCTCGACGATCCCGAAGTTGTCGGACTTGCCGATGCCACGGCCGCCGGACACGACGACGGAGGCGTCAGCGAGCTGCGGGCGTGAACCCTTCTCCTCGACGACGGTGTCGACGATCTTCGCGGCCTTCGCGGCGTCGGACAGCGACACCGAGACGGCAACCTCGTCGGCCGCGCCAGACTGCGGCTCGGGCGCGAACGAGTTCGGCCGGATGGTGATGACCGGCGTGCCCTTGCTGACCTTGGCCTTGACCTCGACGGAGGCGCCGAAGATCTGCTGCAGGACGGTGCCGTCGGACTCGATGCCCACGGCGTCGTAGAGCAGCCCGCCGCCGATCTTGAACGCGAGTCGGGCTGCGACCTCCTTGTTCTCGGGCGAGGAGGGCAGCAGTACGGCGGCCGGTGCGGCCTGCTCGACGACCGCGGCGAGCGCCTCGGCCTTCGGAGCCACGGTGAAGCCGGCGATCTCGTCGCTCTCGACGACGTAGACCTTGGCCGCACCGAACTCGGCGAGCTGGTTCTTCAACGGTGCGGCGGTGCCGGGAGCACCGACGACGACCGCGCTGGGCTCGCCGAGCCGACGGGCGGCGGTGAGCAGTTCGAGCGTGGGCTTCTTGACCTTGCCGTCGAGCGAGTCGACGAGAACGAGGACCTCTGTCATGACTGTTGTCTCCTTGACGATCGTCGGTCGCGGGTCAGATCAGTTTCTTGGACGCCAGGAAGTCGGCGATCTTCGTGCCGCCGTCGCCCTCGTCCTTGACGACCTGCCCGGCCTCGCGCGGCGGGGCGTTCTCGAAGGACTCGACCGCCGTCCACGCGTTCCCGAGGCCGACCTCGCCGGCGTCGAGCCCGAGGTCGGACAGCGACATGACGGTGATCGGCTTGCTCTTGGCCGCCATGATGCCTTTGAAGGAGGGGTAGCGGGGGTCGTTGATCTTCTCCACGACGC
>CAZZVT010000008.1:0-9346 GCA_964657545.1 uncultured Jatrophihabitantaceae bacterium | reverse complement strand
GTCACCGGCCGCTTCGGCTAGGCGCTAGCGGCGCAGGATGGTGTCGCCGCTGACGGCCGGCGTCGAGGCCTCGACGACCTCGTAGCCGGTGTCGGTGACACGCTCGATGGTCACCGTCGAACCGTCGATCGTGACCTTGCGGGCCTGGGTCAGCTGCGGGGCTCCGAGCACCTCGGCCAGCAGCGCCGGGACGACCGCGCCACGGGCGTCGGTGGCCTCGGAGCCGGAGATCGCGACGTCCCACTCGACGGACTTCAACGCAGCGCCCAGGATCTTGGCGGTGGCGATCGCGTCGGAACCGTGGATCGCCTCGTCGGTGACGTGCACCGCCTTGTCGGCACCCATGGACAGCGCCTTGCGGATCGACTCGGTCGCCTTCTCGGGGCCGACGGTGAGGATCGTGACCTCGCCGCCGTGGGCCTCCTTGAGCAGCAGGCCCTCCTCGATGGCGAACTCGTCGATGTAGTTGATGACCGGGTCGACGGCCGCGCGATCGACGGTGTTGTCGGAGGCGTCGAGCCTGCGGTCGCCCTCGGTGTCGGGCACCTGCTTGACCAGCACCACGATGTTCATAGGTTCGCTGACCTTCCAGTCGGGATTCCCGCGGAGGTGACGTCTGCGGGGCGTACGACGGGCGACAACGGTGCGCCGGTCGTCACGACATCTTCCAGAAACACTCTGCCCATGTTACCGACGAGTAGCAAGCGGGCGGGCCGTGATGCCGCTCTCGTCAGGCCTTCCCATTCTGGCAGACCGGTGAACGCTCAGAAACCGGCTGCGACCGGGATGATCTTCTCGCCGATGATCTCGATCGGGGTGATGCCGGCGACGTTCGGCAACCCGCCGTGCACGTGCTGGATGCCCAGGTCGGCGAAGCCGCGCAGCTGCTCGAGCAGCTCGTCGGCCTTCTCCCCGTTCGTGCCGATGTCGAACGGCGCGATCACGGTCTTCTCGATGGCGTCGTAGTCGGTGCCGAGGTTGGCGCAGTGCCCGCGCAGGACCTCGAGCTTGTGCGCGACGTCGGGACCCGCGAACAGGTTGCAGGCCTGGGCGTACTGGGCGACCATCCGCAGCGTCTTCTTCTCGCCGCTGCCGCCGATGAGGATCGGGGGGTGCGGGCGCTGCAGGCTCTGCGGTGAGTTCAGCGTGCGCTCGAGGGTGTTGTGGGTGCCGCGGTACGGGCCCTCGTCGTCGCTGCACATCTGGATGAAGATCTGCAGCGCCTCCTCGAGGCGCTCGAAACGCTCGGACATGTCGGGGAAGGGCAGACCAAGCCCGCGGCACTCCTCCTCGTTCCAGCCCGCGCCGATACCCAGCCACGCACGGCCGCCGGAAAGCACGTCCAGCGTCGTGACCTGCTTGGCCAGCAGGCCCGGAGCCCGGTAGATGGCCGCCGTCACCCAGGCCAGCAGTTCGATGCGCGACGTGCGCGCGGCGAGGTAGCCCAGCGTCGTGTAGGCCTCGAGCATCTCGTGCTCGGGCGGGCCGATCATGTGGATCTGCCACACGTGGTCCATGACGCTGAGCTTGGCGAAGCCGGCGTCCTCGGCGGCCACGGCGATGCGAGTGAGGTCGTCGGCCAGGGCGGCCGGGCCTCCGGAGTAGGTGAAGTCGGCGACGTGCAACCCAAGTTTCATACCTTGACGCTAGCCGGTATCGCTGATGATCAGGTCAGCGGCGGCTGAGGGCACCGACCAGGAAGCCGGTCAGCGTCCGCAGCAGCAGCAGACGTGAGTCCGCACGGCGGTACTCATGGCCCTCCCCGGCGAGCTCGAGGTACTCGACGTCGCGACCCAGCGAGCGCAGCCGCTGGACGATCTGGGTGGCCTCGCCGCGCGGCACGTTGGTGTCGAGCTCGCCGTGCACGACCAGCAACGGCACGGTGATCGAGGCGGCCGAGTGCAGCGGCGAGATCTGGGCCAGCAGCGCCGCGTCACGCACCGGGTCGCCGTACTTCGACGTCGCCGCGGCCGCGATCCACGGCTCGGTGTCGCGGTAGAAGGTGTGCAGGTTGGACATCCCGCAGATGTCGACGCCGGCGGCGAAGAACGGGGCATGGCGGGCCAGCGCCAGCAGCGTGGCGTAGCCGCCGTACGAGCGACCGGTCACTGCGATGCGTCGCGGGTCGGCCAGCCCGCGCAGGGCCAGGATCCGGGCGCAGTCGGCGACGTCGCGGATCGCGTCGAAACGCCCCCAGCGGTCGTCGGCATGGACGAATGCGCGCCCGAACCCCGACGAGCCGCGGATGTTCGGCGCCAGCACCGTGATACCCGCCGCGGCCAGCACCTGGTGCTGCGGGGAGAACACCGGTCGCTCCTGCGCCTCGGGCCCCCCGTGCAGGCTGATCATCGCCGCGCCGACCCGACGCGCCGGGTACAGCCAGGCCGACAGCGGCAGCCCGTCGTGGGCGTCGAACTCCACCAGCTGCGGCTCGACGAGGTCGTCGCGGGGGCGCAGGCTCGACGCGGTCACCGGCGTCCAGGCCAGGCTCACGCAGTCCAGGCGCCACAGGCGTCGTGGCTGCGACGGCCCCTCGACGGCCAGCACCGCGCAGCTCGCGTCGCGCGAGAGCACCGACGTCGACACGACCTCGCCGGGCAGGTCGGGCACCGGGTGCCGGGTGCCGGTAGCGGTGTCGACGAACTCGACCTCGCTGCGGCCGTGCACGTTCCACACGCACAGCACCCGCTCGCCGGCGGAGTCGGCGTCGGCGAACTCCAGCTCGGCATCGTGGCGTGCGGCCAGGGTGCCGGCCGCCGAGCGCCGGCCGCCGTCGTAGAGCCCGATGGCCACCAGCTCGCGCCGGGAACGGCCGGCGTCGGTGACCAGGTAGACGGTCATGTCGGCGTCGTCGCCGGGCGGTGGCGGCCGTAGGAAGCCGACGTCGGTGGAGCCGGTCTCGGCCCACGGCAGCAGCGGGTAGTCCTCGTCGCAGTCCCGGTCGACGAGCCGGCAGAACTGCTGCCCGCGGGTGCCGTCGCGCAGCAGCGCGAACCGGCCGTCGGCGCTGAGGTCGAGCATCGAGATCAGGCCGCCCCGCGCGATCAGGGTGCGCTCGCCGGTCGACGGGTCGATGCGGATGCACTCGTGCGGCACGGTCTCACCGGTGCTGGGGGCGGCGTCGTGGGCGAGCGTGACGACCAGGCCGTGCCCTTCGCGCGCCCACGGGCCGAGTACCGCGTGACCGCCGTGGACCGGGTGCGCACCACCGGCCACCCGCCGCGCATCGGTGCCGTCGGGCCGGGTCACCCAGACCTCGGTGCGCACTCCCCCGCCGGTGGCGACGGAGCACGAGATCCACTGGTCGTCGGGCGACCAGCCGACCGCGAGCACCGGGTCGGGTCCGAGCGGGATGAGCCGCGCCTCGGGCAGCGCACCGCCCGGCTCGGGGACGTCCTGCACCCACAGCTGCGGGCTGCCGGTGCGATCGCTGACGAACGCGACCCGCGAGGCGTCGGAAGTCATCATCGGCGCCCACGCGCCGTAGGCGTCGACGAGCTGTCGCGCGAGGTCCTCGACGTCGTTCCATACCTCGGAGTACGTATCCACCTCGCTCAAGAGATGTCCATCGCCTGCAGCCACATCTCGATCAGGCCGAGCTGCCACAGCGCGTTCGAGCCGAGGTTGGTACGGGTGGTGTTGGGGTCGGCGAGCATCGTCTCGACCGCGGCAGGCTCGAACAGACCACGCGAGCGCGCGGCCGGGTCGGTGAGGGCCTCGCGGACACGGGCCAGGTACGGGCCCTCGAGCTGACGGATGGCCGGCACCGGGAAGTACCCCTTCTTCCGGTCGATCACCGCGTCGGGAACGATGCCGCGGCTGGCGCGCTTCAGCACCCCCTTGCCGTTGTCGGCGAGCTTCAGTTCCGACGGGATGGTCGCGGCGAGTTCGACGACGTCGTGGTCGAGGAACGGCACCCGCGCCTCGAGGCCCCAGGCCATGGTCATGTTGTCGACCCGCTTCACCGGGTCGTCGACCAGGTTGATGGTGGTGTCGTTGCGCAGCGCGGCGTCGAGCGTTGTCTCGGCGCCGGGCCGGGCGAACTGCCGGGCCACGAACTCACGCGGCTCGTCGCGCCCGATGCGCCAGTGCGGCTGCAGCAACGCGGTGAGCGAGTCGAAGGGCCGGTCGAAGAAGACGTCGCGGTAGGCGTCGACCGCGCTCCCGAGCGGGACGTCGCGCAGCGGCGGGTACCAGTCGTAGCCGGCCAGGATCTCGTCGGCGCCCTGCCCGGACTGCACGACCTTCACCGACTGCGAGACGTCCTCGCTGAGCAGGTAGAACGCGACGCAGTCGTGGCTGACCATCGGCTCGTTCATGGCCCCGACCGCACCGTCGATGCCGGGCAGCAGTCTCGAGGAGTCGATCTTGATCCGGTGGTGCTCGGTGCCGAAGTGCTGGGCCACGATGTCGCTGAACTCGAACTCGTCACCGGCCTCGCCGCCGGCGGAGTCGAAGCCGATGCTGAACGTCTGCAGGCCGGTCTGGCCCGCCTCGGCCAGCAGCCCGACGACGAGGCTCGAGTCGATGCCGCCGGACAGCAGCACCCCGACCGGGACGTCCGCCACCATGCGTCGCTTCACGGCGGTGCGCAGGCTGTCGACCAGCGAGTCCTGCCAGTCGCGCTCGGACCAGTCGGCGCGTTCGGGGTCACGGGCGAAGGGCGGGTCCCAGTAGAGCGTGTCCGTGCTCGTGCCGTCGGCCTCGACGACACGCACGGTCGCCGGCGGCAGCTTGCGGACCCCGTTGAGGATCGTGCGCGGCGCCGGCACGATCGAGTGGAAGCTCAGGTAGTAGGACAGTGCGGTCGGGTCGAGGCTCGTGTCGACGCCGCCGGCGGCGAGCAGCGCGGGCAGGCTCGAGGCGAAGCGCAACCGTTCGCGGGTCTGGTCGAGGTACAGCGGCTTGATGCCGAGCCGGTCGCGGGCCAGCACCAGCCGGCCCGAGCGCTCGACGACGGCGAACACGAACATGCCCTTGAACTTCTCGACGCAGGCCGTGCCCCAGTGGTGGTAGGCCTTGGCGATCACCTCGGTGTCGGAGTGCGAGAAGAACCGGTAGCCCGCCGAGGCGAGCTCGTCGCGCAGTTGCTCGTAGTTGTAGATGCAGCCGTTGAAGACCACCGTCAGGCCCAGCTCGGAGTCGACCATGGGCTGGGCGCCGGCCACGGAGAGGTCGATGATCGCCAGGCGCCGGTGGCCGAGGGCTATCGGCCCGCGCGACCAGATGCCGCTGCCGTCGGGCCCGCGACGCGCCATGCACTCGCAGGCCCGCTCGAGTGCTGCGACATCGGCACCGCGCCCGTCGAAGCGGATCTCACCGGCCAGTCCGCACACCGCGCGCACCCGTCCTCTCGTTGTCATTGCCGGGGTCGGCCGGATCGACGACGATCCACGTGTCCTTCGCCCCGCCACCGCGTGACGAGTTCACGACCATGCTGCCGGGCGGCCCCATGCGGGTGAGCGCGAGGTCGGCGAGGTGCGCGGACCCGGGCTCGATCCCGGTCAGGTAGACGAACGCGCGCAGGTCGACGTGCCGCGGCTCGAGCACACCGTCGACGAGGGTCGGGTGCGTCGACAGAGCGACGACCTCCTGCGCCACCCAACCGGCTGGGTCGGCCTCGATCTCGACGCGGCGCCGGGCGATCTCGGCGGCCGTCGCCTGCGGCCCGATGAGCACGCCGCTGCCGCCGTATCCGTCGACCGGTTTGGTGACGAGCTGGTCGAGGCGCGCCAGCACCGGCCCGCGCTCGGCCTCGATGGCGCAGCGGTAGGTGGGCACCGGCTGCAGCAGCGGCCGCTCGTGCAGGTAGTACTCGATGATGTCGGGCACCAGGCAGTACATCGCCTTGTCATCGGCCACGCCGGCGCCGGGCGCGTTGGCGAGCACCACCGCACCGGCCTGCGCGGCCGCCATGATCTCGCGCCCGACCGGGTGACCGGCCGCGCTGACGAGGTCGACGAGCTCGACACCGAGCCGCAGGTAGACGACGTGGATGCGTTTGCCACCCGCGTACACGCCGGCGTCGGTGACCGCGATGTCGTCGGGTTGGACGAGCAGCAGCCGGGCGCCCTCGGCGATGATCCGGTGCTCGTACCAGGCCGAGTTGTCGGCGCCGTCGGACAGCAGCGCGACGGTCGGGTTCGGCCGCGCCGAGCAGGACCGCAGGGTGTGGCCGATCAGCTCGAGCGTCGAGTACGGGTCGAGCACCGAGTCGTCGCTGAGTTCGGGCAGTGCCGTGCGCATGAGGTCGCGCAGGCCCAGCGCGTACCCGACACCGGAAGGCACCCGCGCGTTGTCCTCGAGCACCCGCCAGCCGCCGACCGCGTCGCGCACGAGGTCGAAGCCGACGATCGGCGCGCGGATGACGTCGTCGGGCAGGTCGAGCGCCTCGGGTCGCCAGCCCGGGCAGTCGGTCAGGGTCTCGAGCTCGACGACACCGTCGGCGACGATGCGGGCCGGGCCGTACACGTCGCGCAGGAACATCTCGATGGCCCGCGCGCGCTGGGTGAGCCCGGTGGCGAGCACGGCCCACTCGTGGGAGGGGATGATCCGCGGGACGAGGTCGGCCGGGAAGGGTTGCTGCTCACCGGCGACGCCGAACGTGAAGCTGGTGGCGAGCGACTTCGCCCGGGCGACGTCGCTGCGGTGGGCGAGCTCGTCGGGGCCCAGCTCGTCGAGGATCTCGAGCAGCGGCCGGTAGACGGGGAACGGGATGCCGGACACCGCGATCGCCTCGTCCTCCGGCGATTCCGGGTACTTGGCGGTGAGCGCCGGGGTGTCGGCCACCGGGACCACGTGCCCGCTGGACTCGGCGACGAGCAGCGACACCACGTCGGTGATCTTGCCGCGCTCGGCGTAACGGGCCCGCTGCCGGTGGCTGGACTCACCGCGGGCGAGCAGGGCGGTGGCCAGCTCGTTGACGTCGTCCCAGTCGTCGCTGCCCTCGAGCCAGGGCCGCAACCGCTGCACCAGGTCGCGGATCACCTCGCTCGCGGGCGCGGGCGTGGGCCCGAGGCCCGGTTGCAGCAGCACCCCGCGCAGGCCGTGCCGCGCCGCCCGCCACATGGCCGCCCGGCGCATCGGCTCGGTCGCGCCGATCAGCGGGTCACCGCGCTCGTCGGCCGCGACGGCTTCCTCGACCATGGCCCGGAACAGACCCGCGATCAGCAGGGCGTCGTCGAGGTTCGGTGTGGCGTCACAGACCCGCAGCTCGAGGGTGGGGACGTGGGCGGACGGGCGGACGTCGAAGTAGGCCATCTTCGCGTCGGAGATGACCTCGGACTCGATGAGATCGGCGACCAGCTGGTCGTACTCCGCCGCCGACTCGACGTGGCCGAACGAGCCGGCCGTGGGCCAGCGCTGCCAGATCATGCTGCGGAAGCTGGAGTAGCCGGTGTCGTTGCCGTGCAGGTAGGGCGAGCTGGCCGACATCGCGAGCAGCGCCGGCAGGCCGGGCTCGACCCGCTGGGCGACCCGGACCGCGACGTCGCGGTCGTCGACACCGACGTGCACCTGCAGGCCGCAGATCAGCTGCTCGTCGACCAGCGAGCGGTAGTCCTGCTGCATCCGGCTGTAACGCCCGAGCGTGGTGAGCCCGAAGTCCTCGGCCTTCGACAACGGTGCGCTGCCGCTGGCGATGACGGCCAGCCCGTTGGACTCGGCGAGGTCGTGGACCTGGTCGCGCAGCCCCCGCATCTCGGCGTGCAAATCGGCCAGGGTGCGACAGACGGGGGTGTTCGTCTCGACGGTGCTGCGCTGCAGCTCGACGGAGAAGTTGGCCGACGGCAACTCGCGCAACAGTTGCGGCGCGCGGGTGACGAGCTGCCCGGACTCGAGGGAGACGACGTGCAGCTCCTCCTCGACGCCGAGGGTGCGCAGATCTCCCATCGAATCAACCTAGGAGGTGAGCGTTTCGCGGATGTGTCAGGACGCTGCGGTGAGTGCTGCCTCGACGGCGACGACGACCTCGTCGGCGAGCGGCTCGGTCTGCGGACGGAACCGGTGACTGACGGTGCCGTCGGCCGCGATCAGGAACTTCTCGAAGTTCCACTGCACGTCACCGGCCTCGCCGGCGCCGTCGGGCTCGCGCTCGAGCGTCTCGTACAGCGGGTGCCGGCCCTCGCCGTTGACGTCGATCTTGGCGAACATCGGGAACGTGACCCCGTAGTTGGCGGTGCAGAACTCGGCGATGTCCTCGGCCGACCCCGGCTCCTGCGCCATGAACTGGTTGCAGGGGAAGCCCAGGACCTCGAGTCCCTGACCGTGGTAGCGGTCGTAGAGCTCCTGCAGTTGGGTGTACTGCGGGGTGAGGCCGCATTTCGAGGCGACGTTGACGACGAGCAGCGGATGCCCGCGGTACTCGGCGAGGGTGGTGGACCGTCCGGCGAGGGTCTCGAGCGGGATGTCATAGATCGTGGTCACCCGTCCAGTATCGCCGATGTATCCCTGCGGGACATAAGGTCGGCGCCATGGGCGATCGACTGCACCTGACGAAGGCGCCGGCCAACCTCGTTCGGCGTCGCCGTCATCACGGCTCGGGCGACCCGTCCGAGACCCGCCACGAACCCGAGCACGACCCCGCGCTGCGCTCCGGGATCGTCGACAGCGCGGTCTACTGCGGCGGCCAGCGCCGGCACACGGCCAGCTCGCTGACGGATTGCTACGACGCCCTACGCGAGCAGCCCGACAGCATGGCCTGGATCGGCCTGTACCGACCCGGTTCGCAGGAACTGCGATCGCTGGCCGACGAGTTCGACCTGCACGAGTTGGCGGTCGAGGACGCGATCACCGCCCATCAGCGTCCCAAGCTCGAACGCTACGGCGACACGCTGTTCGTGGTGCTGCGGGCGGCCCGCTACGTCGACGAGCGTGAGGAGGTCGAGTTCGGCGAGCTGCACGTGTTCCTCGGCCGCGACTTCGTCATCACCGTTCGGCATGCGGAATCCCCCGACCTGTCGGTGGTCCGTGGGCGTCTCGAGCAGGACCCCGAGCTGCTGGGTCTGGGCACGGAGGCCGTGCTCTACGCGATCCTGGACGCCGTCGTCGACGGGTACGGGCCGGTCGTCGCCGGTATCGAGAACGACGTCGACGAGATCGAGGTGCAGGTCTTCGACGGTGACCCCGCGGTGTCGCGGCGCATCTACGAGCTCTCGCGCGAGGTGGTGGACTTCCAGCGCGCGTCGACGCCGCTCACCGCCATCCTGGCCGCGCTCGAGGGCGGGTTCGAGAAGTACCACGTCGACGAGGACCTGCGGCGCTCGCTGCGCGACGTCGCCGACCACGTGACCCAGGTGAACGAGCGCATCGACAGCCTGCGCGTGCTGCTGCGCGACATCCTGCAGGT
>CAZZVT010000007.1:31377-38488 GCA_964657545.1 uncultured Jatrophihabitantaceae bacterium | reverse complement strand
GCAGCGTCCTCGATGCGGACGTCCACGCCTTCCCAGGTCAGCGTGTTGCCGGCCGAGCGGGCCGAGGCGAAGTAGCGCATCTCGTCGACCGGGAAGCCGCGCTCGGCGAGCAGGCGACGCATGACCGTGCCGACCTGGCCGGTGGCCCCGACGATTCCGACTCTCATCGGGGTCCCCGCGGAGTCGTGGAGCGGGGTGTGCGGAGCGACTTCGTGGGGTGGTTCATCGGCCGGTCCCGCCGTAAACGACGGCGGTGTCGCCCGGATCGGTGGTGCCGAGCTCGAACGCGTCGTGAACGACGCGAACCGCCTCGTCGAGATCGGTGTCGCGCACGACGACCGAGATGCGGATCTCGGACGTCGAGATCATCTCCATGTTGATGCCGGCCTCGGACAGCGCGGTGAAGAACCGCGCCGAGACACCGGGGTGCGACCGCATGCCCGCGCCGACCAGCGACAGCTTGCCGACGTGATCGTCGTAGAGCAGGTCGGAGAAACCGACCTCGTCCTGGATGCGCTTGAGCGAGGTCAACGCCGTCGTGCCGTCGGTGGCAGGCAGGGTGAACGAGACGTCGGTGCGACCGGTGCCCCCCGTCGACACGTTCTGCACGATCATGTCGATGTTGATCTCGGCATTGGCGAGTTCGCGGAAGATCGCCGCAGCCTGGCCGGGCTTGTCCGGGACGTTGACGACCGTCACCTTGACCTCGCTGCGGTCGTGCGCGACGCCGCTGATGATCGCCTGTTCCACCGGGAGGTCCTCCATCGATCCGCTGACTGTGGTTCCGGACTTCGCCGAGAACGACGACCGGACGTGGATGGGCATGCCGTAACGGCGCGCGTACTCGACGCTGCGCAGGTGCAGGATCTTGGCGCCGCAGGCGGCGAGCTCGAGCATCTCCTCGAAGGTGACCTGCTCGAGGCGGCGGGCGTTCGGGACGATGCGCGGGTCGGCGGTGTAGACGCCGTCGACGTCGGTGTAGATCTCGCAGACGTCGGCCTTGAGTGCCGCCGCGATGGCGACCGCCGTCGTGTCGGAGCCACCCCGGCCGAGCGTCGTGATGTTCATCGTCTCTTTCGAGAAGCCCTGGAAGCCGGCCACGATGGCGATGTTGCCCTGCGCGATGGAGTTCTCGATGCGCCCGGGCGTGACGTCGACGATGCGGGCCTTGCCGTGAACCGACGTGGTCAGCACACCGGCCTGCGAACCGGTGAACGACTCGGCCTTGTAGCCCAGCGAGTTGATGGCCATGGCCAGCAGCGCCATCGAGATCCGCTCGCCGGCGGTGAGCAGCATGTCGAACTCGCGGCCCTCGGGAACAGGGACGATCTGCTCGGCGAGGTCGATGAGCTCGTCGGTGGTGTCACCCATGGCCGAGACGACGACGGCGACGTCGTGGCCATCGCGCTTCGTGGCGACGATGCGTTCGGCGACCCGCTTGATCCGCTCGGCGTCGGCGACGGACGAACCGCCGTACTTCTGCACGACGAGACTCACTGCGCTGACCCCTGACGAACGGTTGCTGGCGGAAGCCCGATCGTACCGGGCCGCTGCACGCCCCAATCCGGCACGCTGAGCCCGGCCCGCGTCACGTGGACGCGGGAAACATCTGCCCTGACAGGTCGGCAGGCCCCCCGGCAGCGATCACGAGCCGCCGCACTTCGGTCGCGATGAGGCGCGTCAGCAGTACGCGCCCCGACTCGTTGACGTGCTCGGTCGCATCGTCGAGGTCGATGAAGCAATCGTCGGCGAACGACAGGGCTGTATCGAGTATCGAGACCCCGGGCAGGCCCGCGCGAAACCGCTCATGAACAACGGCGAGGTTCTCCTCGTTGATCCTGCGAACCTCGGGCCCGAAAAGCGCCTCCCCTCTCCCGATCGGGATCGGCGGGTGATAGAGGACCACCTGTGAACCCAGGGCAAGCAGCTCGGTCGCAAGGGCGGTGATGCCGGCCAACCACGATTCGTCAAGCCCATCGAGGGCGGTGTGGTGGTAGCCGTAGAGCACGCGGGCCGCGTCGGCTTGTGACAACCCGTGGCCGGCCGGATTCTTCAGCTGTCGCCGGAGATCGCCGATCGTGGAATCACCCACCAAACAGCTGTACGGAGTCGTGTCGAATGCGGTCATCTCCGCCGCGTTCGGCAGGGGTAGCGAACGCCGCACACGCCATGTCGACGTGCCAGGTGCGATCAGCGCGAGCGTGTCGACCGCGCGTGAGTAGCCGTAGAGCGGGTGGTGTGCCCAGGGCCGGTAGCCGACCCGGACGGGGATGCCGACGACCACCACCCGCGGGGCCGGTGCCGCACCCATGAGTCGGACGTACTCGCTGATGAGTCGCGGGTGGTACCCGGCGCCGACTACCGAGTAGATACTCAGGTCCGGGGCCAGCTCGTCCGAGAGCATCCTGACCAGGGAACGGTTATCGGCGTCGACAGTTGACACGAACAAACTTTCCGAGGCGCCGAAATGCACGACGTCCAGGGGCCCACGGTCGAGCGCTTCCAGCAGACGGCGGGCGGCCCGCACCTCGGGGTTGTCGAGGCGATTCGCCAACCGTCGGGCGCGCGGGCCCAGAGTGCGCCGGACCCTCGACATCACTCCGGCTAACTGCCCCATCTGACCTGCCGCACCTCGGGTCGACGCTTCTCGTCGAGCTCATTATGGTCAACGAACCGAGCAGTCGTCTGTTACTTCAGGGCAATTCGCCGCAAACGGTCGTGAGGGCGCAACCTGGCCGAATATCGAAGCGCGCGCCGAGCGGCCCGGAAGTAGGCTGAGGCCACGGACCAGGATGGGCGGCAAAATGACTCGAGAGCTGACGACCCGCCTCGCCACGCCTGCCGGTCCTGACGTAGACCTGCCGACCGAGCACACGTTCGAACGACGCGATGGCAGGTAGCGGAGCCAAACGAGCAACAATCGGCGTTGCCGATCAAATTCTCTACAGTTTGACGAGCTTCGTCATGACGTTGCTGGTGGCGCACTACTCGACCGCAGACGAATTCGGCCGGTTCGCCGTTCTGTACGCGACGTACCTCATCGCGGCAGCCGTTAATCGCGGTCTGGCGGCCGAGCCTCTGGTCGTCAGATTCAGCACTTCATCAGCACGCGAATGCCAGCTTGCGACACAGGAGGGATTGGCGCTCTCGTTCGCCTGGGGCTTGACCGTCGCAGTCATTCTCTGCTTCGTCACCCTGTGGCTGCTGCCGGCAGCTTTTCTTGCCCTCGGCATCACCTTTGCTGCGGCGGTGCCGTTCCTGTTCGTCCAGGATTATGTGCGTTATGCGGCACTGGCCGCCGCCCGCCCGGTAGTGGCGCTAAGCAACGACATCGTCGTTCTGATCGTGCAGGGCGTCACTGCAATCATCGTCATTGCCGCCGGCGAGCAATCGGCGACGGTCTTCTTGGTCGCGTGGTGTGCAGCCAGTTTCCTCGGCGGCGTCGGCGGACTGGCCTTGTTGCGGTTACGACCGCATCCGGTCGCCCTCCGCGCCATGTGGCGCCAGTCCGACCTCGCCACTCGACTGGCCCTGGACAACCTCGCCATGCAGACCGCACAGCAAGGGACTGCCTATGTCGTCACAGCGTTCTCCGGACTCGCTGCGGCTGCGGGATATCGTGCCGCGCAGACCGCGTTCACGCCGCCGGCGTTGCTGGGTCAGGGCCTGCAGGCGGCCGTCCTGCCCGAGCTGGTGAGGCTGAGGTCGACATCGCCGGCCGCGATGCGCCGCGCCCTGTACTTCATCGCTGTCGGACTGTTCGTCGTCAGCACCATGTTCTTGGTCGCGATCCTCGTTATGCCCCGTTCGGTGGGGGTGACCCTCTTCGGGCCGAGCTGGAGCGAGTCGACCCCACTGCTGCTCTACATCGGCGTCGGCATGGTGGCGGGCAGCTTCGTCAACACCGCGGTGGCCGGTCTGCGAGCACTGGCCGACGCCGCACGAACTCTGCGGGCACGGTCAGCAGCGATCGCCATCACCCTGGGCTGCGTCATCCCGGGCGGTGCGATCGACGGGGCCAAGGGGGTTGCGATCGCGATCGCCGTCGCAGTTCCGGCGCAGGCCGCAACCTGGTGGATCCAGTTCGAATTGTCCTACCGCGCATCGGCTGTGCTGCACCCGGCAAACGACCTGGCTCGCCGGTAACCGCTGCCCTCGACGTCCCGGCTGATCACCAGGTCTCGGCGCGACGCGGCTACTGCCCGCCGGTGCCACCACCGAGCGCCGGACGGTCGGGCTCGTCGTCGATCCCGTCGTTCTCGTCGGTCTGGCCGAGGTTGCCCCGGATCGACTCGAAGATCGTCAGACCCTGCCCCACGAGCGATGCCGCCATCTCGCCGAGACCGGTGGCGCCGTTGAGGATGTTGACGTTGGCGCCGTTGAGCCCGGCGGCGGCCTCCCGGACGATGAGGGGCAGCTGGTCGATGAGCATGCGGTCGAGCGCGACACGGTTGTGCGACGCCGCAGCCTCGGCCTGGATACGCATCCGCTCGGCGTCGGCCTTGGCGAGCACGCGGACCTTCTCGGCCTCGGCCTCGGCCGGCTTCACGACCTCGGCCACCAGCTGTTGCTGGCGCAGTTCGGCGTTGCGCTGGGCGAGCTCGGTCTGGGCCTGCAGCACCTCGCGCTGGGCCTGCGCCGCGGCGAGCGGGCCGGCCTGCCCGGCGTCGGCCTGGGCCTTGTCGACCTCGGCCTTGTAGTGGGCCTGCACGATCGCAGTCTCCCGCGCGTACTCGGCCTGCTTGCGCTGCGAGTCCTGCTCGGCCTGCGCCGCCAGCTGGCGGGCGTTGGACTGCGAGATCTGCGCAGCCTGCTGGATCGCGGCCGTGTGCGGGGCCGACATCGCCACGATGTAACCGAGGTCGCCGTCGTCGATCGACTGGATCTGCAGCGCGTCGACCGCGAGCCCGATGCGCGCCATCTCCGCCTTCGAGCCCTCGAGCACCTCGCTGGCCAGCTTCTGCCGCTCGGTGACGATCTCCTCGACCGTCATCGACCCGATGATCGAGCGCAGGTGCCCGGCGAAGATCCGCCCGGTGAGGACCGACATCTGGTTCTGGTCCGACAGGAACCGCTGGCCGGCGTTGACGATGCTCGACTCGTCGTTGCCGACCTTGAAGGCGATGACCGCGCGGACGTTGAGGGTGATGCCCTGCTTGGTGACGCAGCGCTCCTCGACCTCGGCCTCGTTCATCGACAGCGTCAGGAAGCGCGCCTTGCGGAAGAACGGCAGCACGAACGAGCCGTGCCCGGTGACCACCTTGAACGGGGTCGCACCCTTGTTCTTGCCACCGGAGATGAGCATCGCCTCGTCGGGCGCGGGGACCTTGTAACCGAGCATGGATGAGCTCCTTCTGACGATCAGGCGGTGAAATCGCTGACGGGTTCGACCTGGACGGTGCGCGCCCCGCGCAGATCGACGACAAGTACGGGCACGCCCTCGGCCAGGGGTTGTTCGGAGCGGGCCAGGTAGGTCTCGGTGCCGCCGCGGACAGACAGCTCGACCTCACCCAGGCCGCCCGATCCGCGCGTCGGCACGATGAGCACGCCCGTCGCGCCGATCAACGACTGATCCGTCATCGTGGCCCCGGGCCCTGAACCATCAGGCCTGCGCGGCGAAGACGCCGTCGAGGATGTCCAGACCCTCGTGCAGCAGGTCGTCACCGATGACCAGCGGCGGCAGGAAGCGCAGCACGTTGCCGAAGGTGCCGGCCGTCAGGGTGATGAGACCTTCGCGATGGCAGGCACTCGCGACCGCTGCCGTCAGTGCCGGGTTCGGGGCCGACCCACCCGGTTCGACGAGTTCGAGCGCCAACATGGCGCCCCGGCCGCGGACGTCGCCGACGGCCTCGTACTTCTCGGCCAGCGCCTGCAGCCGCGGAAGCATGATCGATTCGATCCGCTTCGCCGCGCCGCACAGGTCGTCGGCCTGCATGGTCTCGATCGCGGCCAGCGCGGCGGCGCAGGCCACCGGGTTGCCGCCGTAGGTGCCGCCGAGTCCACCGCCGTGCACGGCGTTCATCATCTCGGCCCGACCCGTGACCGCGGCCAGCGGCAGGCCGCCGGCGATGCCCTTGGCGGTAGTGATCAGGTCGGGGACGACACCCTCGAAGTCGCAGGCGAACCAGTCGCCGGTGCGGCAGAACCCGGACTGGATCTCATCGGCGATGAAGACGATCCCGTGCGTGGTACACCAGTCGGCGACGCGGGCCAGGAAGCCCGGCGCCGGCACGATGAAGCCGCCCTCGCCCTGGATCGGCTCGATGATCACCGCTGCGGTGTTCTGCTCGCCGACCTGCGAGTGCACCAATTCAGTGAAAGCCGCAAATGCTTCGGTCGCGCAGTTCTCGGGACCCGTCGGCCACCGGTAGGGGTAGGCCATCGGCACCCGGTAGATCTCGCCGGCGAACGGCCCGAACCCGCTCTTGTAGGGCATCGACTTCGCGGTCAGTGCCATCGTCAGGTTCGTGCGCCCGTGGTAGGCGTGGTCGAACGCGACGACGGCCTGCCGGCCGGTGTGGTGCCGCGCGATCTTGATCGCGTTCTCGACGGCCTCGGCGCCCGAGTTGAACAGCGCACTGCGCTTGTCGTGATCACCCGGTGTCAGCTCGTTGAGCTTCTCGGCCACCGCGACGTACGGCTCGTACGGCGTGACCATGAAGCAGGTGTGCGTGAACTCGGCGACCTGGCGCTGCACGGCCTCGACGACCCGCGGCGCGGCGTTGCCGACCGTGGTCACCGCGATGCCCGAGCCGAAGTCGATCAGCTGGTTGCCGTCGACGTCCGCGACGATGCCGCCGCCCGCGCGTTCGACGTAGACCGGCAGCGTCGTGCCGACTCCGGAGGCGACCGCAGCGTTCTTGCGGGCCTGCAGCTCGATCGAGCGCGGGCCGGGGATCGCGGTGGTGAGCACGCGGCGCTGTTCGATCATGACGTCTCCTCTATGACGGCGATCACGTCGCCCTCCTGAATGGTGTCACCTGCAGCCACCGCGATCTCACCCACGACGCCGTCGACCTCGGCCAGCACCGGGATCTCCATCTTCATCGACTCCAGCAACACGACCATGGTGTCCGGCCTGACCACGTCACCGACCTGCACCGTCACCGAG
>CAZZVT010000007.1:0-31367 GCA_964657545.1 uncultured Jatrophihabitantaceae bacterium | reverse complement strand
GGTACGGCGCCTTCATCGCCTCCGACTCGGACTCGCCGATCTGCACCGTCACCGAATGCACCGTCGCCACCATCTCGGCAGCCAGCACGTGGCTCATGAGGTCGGCACCAGTTCGGCGACGTCGGGATGCAGCGCCGCCATGGCGCGATCAAGCGTGGCCACCTTGCCCTCGTTGTGGCGGGCGAGTTGAGCGAGGTAGGCATCCGTGACCTGCTTGTGGCCCACGAGACCTGCGGTGCGCACATCGGTGAAAGGCACGTCGTCGACCCAGAATTCGTGGCGCGGATCGCTGGCGATCTGCTGCAGCAGATCGGTGGCTGCAGTGAAGCCGTCACCGCCGCGCACGACCTCCCGAACAAGTGAGCCTTCGGTGATCGGGCACGTGGCGATCCGGTGCTCGGTGGCGCCCAACCACGTGTTCGCGGCGTCGTGGTGCAAGTGGCGGGTGAGCGACACAGCGATCAGAACGCTGCTGTCGAGGAGCACGCAGACCATTTACTTTCGTCCGGAAGATCGCATGAAGGACATGACGTACTCATCCTCTTCGTCCTCCATGGCGCGAACGTCCTCGTTGGTGATGGTGCGGCCGTTCGTCTGAAGAACCGGGAAGCCGCTAATCGGTGACCGTGTGAGGACCGCAGGCTTCGGCGGGTCGATTCCGCGTCGCATGAGCTCCGCCACAGCCTCACTCAACGTCTGCTTGTGGCCACGCGCCAGTGACCGGGCGATGGCCAGCAGATCGTCGGGCAAATCGATTGTCGTCCGCATCAGCACATCATCGCATCATGGTGCAACGTCAGATCTCGATGTTGTGCATGACGTGCTTGATGCGGGTGTAGTCCTCGAGCCCGTAGACCGACAGGTCCTTGCCGTAGCCCGAGTGCTTGAACCCGCCGTGCGGCATCTCGGCCACGATCGGGATGTGGCAGTTGACCCACACGCACCCGAAGTCCAGCGCCCGGGTCATCCGCATGGCCCGGCCGTGGTCCTTCGTCCAGACCGAGGACGCCAGCCCGTACTCGACGCCGTTGGCGTAGCGGATCGCCTCGGCCTCGTCGGCGAACGTCTGGATCGAGATGACGGGCCCGAAGACCTCGTGCTGGCTCATCTCGTCGTCCTGCGTCAGCCCACTGACGACGGTGGGCTGCCAGAAGTAGCCCTTGTCGCCGTGCCGCGTGCCACCGGCAAGCACCTCGGCATGGTCGGGCAGCCGCTCGATCATGCCGCCGACGTGCGCCAGCTGCGTGGCGTTGTTGAGCGGGCCGAACAACGCGTCCTCGTCCGACGGCGGCCCGACCACGGTCTGGCGGGCCTGCTCGGCGAGAAGCGCCGCGAACTCCTCGGCGACCTCGGCCGCGACGAGCACCCGGGTGGCGGCCGTGCAGTCCTGCCCGGCGTTGAAGTAGCCGCCGATCGCGATGTTCTCGGCGGCGTCCTGCAGGTCGGCGTCGGCGAAGACCACGACGGGCGCCTTTCCGCCGAGCTCGAGGTGGACGCGCTTGAGGTCCTTGGCCGCGGCGTCGGCGACCTGGAAGCCGGCGCGGATCGACCCGGTGATCGACACCATGGCCGGGACCTTGTGCGCGACCAGTTCGCGGCCGGTGTCGCGGTCGCCGCAGATGACGTTGAAGACGCCGGGCGGGAAGAACTCGCTGGCGATCTCGGCCATCAGCGCGGAGCTGACCGGCGTGGTGTCGCTGGGCTTGAGGACGACACAGTTGCCCGCGGCCAGGGCCGGCGCGTACTTCCAGACGGCCATCATCATCGGGTAGTTCCACGGCGTCACCTGCCCGACGACGCCGATCGGCTCGCGCCGGACGTAGGAGGTGAAGCCGCTCATGTACTCGCCGGCGCCGCGGCCCTCGAGCAGCCGGGCAGCGCCGGCGAAGAAGCGGATCTGGTCCAGGGCGGGCGGGATCTCCTCCGAGCGCGTCATCTCGATCGGCTTGCCGGTGTTGCGACACTCGGCGGCGATGACGTCCTCGGCGCGGTCCTCGAACGCCTGCGCGAACTTCAGCAGGGCCTGCTGGCGCTGGCTGGGCGTGGTGTCGCGCCAGCCCTCGAACGCCGCTGCCGCCGCGGTGTACGCGCGGTCGACGTCCTGCGCGCCCGACAGCGGCGAGGTGCCGAACACCTCGCCGGTGCTCGGGTCGACGAGGTCGAGCGTGCGACCGTCGGCCGCGTCGACCTGTTCGCCGTTGATGAAGTTCCGGACCACCGTCTTGTCGCTCACGCCGGGAACGCTACCGGCGGCAGTGGGGGCCCACAACAACGGATTCCGTCGTAGTGATGTGTTTCGGCTTCGGATTGCAGATGGTTACAGACGCTTGAGATCCGCTTCCACCATCATGGCCACGAGCTCGTCGAACTCGACCTCCGGCTGCCAACCTAGAACTGAACGCGCTTTCGACGCATCCCCGACCAGGACCTGGATCTCGGCCGGCCGCAACAGGGCCGGGTCTTGTTCCACGTGCGGCGTCCAGTCATCGATGTCGACGACCTTGAAAGCGGCGTCGAGCAGATCCCGGATCGAATGGGTACGCCCGGTGGCGATCACGTAGTCGTCGGCGACTGGTTGCTGGAGCATGCGCCACATGGCCTCGACGTAGTCACCGGCGAATCCCCAGTCACGGCTGACGTCGAGGTTGCCCAGCAACAGCTTCTCGGGGGCGCCCGATGCGATGCGAGCCACGGCGAGGGAGACCTTGCGGGTGACGAACTCCGGGCCGCGGCGCGGCGACTCGTGGTTGAACAGGATCCCGCTGGACGCGTGCATCCCGTAGGACTCGCGGTAGTTGATCGTGATGTGATGACCGAAGACCTTGGCCACGCCGTACGGCGACCGCGGCCACAGCAGGGTCTGCTCGGTCTGCGGCGACTGCTGAGCCTTGCCGAACATCTCCGAGCTCGAGGCCTGGTAGAAGCGGACACGTGGCGCCTCGGCGCCGGCATAGAGCCGGATCGAGTCCAGCACGTTCAGGACACCCTTGGCCGTGACGTCGGTGGTCAACGCGCCCTGCGCCCAGGACTGCGCCACGTGGCTGACCGCGGCGAGGTTGTAGACCTCGTCGGGCTGGGCGGTGTCCATGGCCCGCACGAGACTCGGCACGTCCGTCAGGTCCCCGCCGACCACCGTGACGCCGGGGACCTCGCGACGTGCATAGTCGATCCTGGCGTTGTCCTGCCCGCGGACCATCCCGAAGACCTCGTACCCGCGCCCGAGCAGGAGCTCGGCGAGGTACAGCCCGTCCTGACCCGTGATTCCGGTGATGAGAGCGCTCGGCACGCCGTCCTCCGAAGGTTGGCAGGCAGTGTCCAGAGTGTAGGGCCACCGTGAGGTGAGCGCGATCCGTTATTCTCGACCCACCATGACACGCGCGCTCCTGCTTCCGAGCCGCGGCGAGGCACTGGACAGCTGAGCACCAGCTCCGGTCGCGCTTCCTCGCCGCGGGTAGCTCGTCCGCGCCGACCGCTCCGCCTTCCCTTTCCGCGAGGAGCACCGTCATGACTCGAACGAACCAGCCCAGCCCGCAGCAGCCCTCGGGCATGCCATGTCATCGCTACCGGCCGTTCCCGAGCGTCGACCTGCCCGACCGCACCTGGCCGACGAAGACCATCACCGCTGCCCCGCGCTGGCTGTCCACCGACCTGCGCGACGGCAACCAGGCGCTCATCGACCCGATGAACGCGGCCCGCAAGAACGCCATGTTCGACCTGCTCGTACGCCTGGGTTACAAGGAGATCGAGGTCGGGTTCCCGGCCGCGAGCCAGACCGACTTCGACTTCGTCCGCAGCCTCATCGAGGGCGGGCGCATCCCCGACGACGTCCGCATCTCGGTCCTGACGCAGGCCCGCGAGGAACTCATAGAACGCACCGTGCAGTCGCTCGTCGGCGCCCCGCAGGCCACCGTGCACATGTACAACGCGGCCGCCCCCGTCTTCCGCAAGGTCGTCTTCGGGTGGGACGGCGACGGGCGCGCGCAGTGCCGCGCGGTCGCCGTCGACGGCGTCCAGGCGATCATGAAGTACGCCGACATCCATCTGCCGCACACCGACTTCGGCCTCGAGTACTCACCCGAGATCTTCATGGACACCGAGCTCGACTTCTCCCTCGACATCTGCGAGGGCGTCATGGACGTCTGGCAGCCCGGGGCCGACCGCGAGATCGTGCTGAACCTGCCCTGCACCGTCGAGCGCTCGACGCCGAACGTCTACGCCGACCAGATCGAGTGGATGTCGCGGCACTTCTCCCGGCGCGACTACATCTGCCTGTCGGTGCACACCCACAACGACCGCGGGACTGCCACCGCCGACGCCGAGCTGGCCGTCCTCGCCGGCGCGCAGCGCATCGAGGGCTGCCTGTTCGGCAACGGCGAGCGCAGCGGCAACGTCGACCTGGTGACGCTGGGGCTGAACCTCTACAGCCAGGGCATCGACCCGATGATCGACTTCAGCGACATCGACGAGATCCGCCGTACCGCCGAGTACTGCAACCGCATCGGCGTGCACGAGCGGCACCCGTACGCCGGCGACCTCGTCTACACGTCGTTCTCGGGATCGCACCAGGACGCGATCAAGAAGGGCTTCGACGATCTGGCCCGGCAGGCGGACGAGGCCGGCCGACCCGTCGGCGAGATGCCGTGGCACATCCCGTACCTGCCGATCGACCCCAAGGACGTCGGCCGCTCCTACGAGGCCGTCATCCGGGTGAACTCGCAATCCGGCAAGGGCGGGGTCGCCTACATCATGAAGAACGACCACAAGCTCGACCTCCCGCGGCGGCTGCAGATCGAGTTCAGCCACGTCATCCAGAGCCACACCGACAACGAGGGCGGCGAGGTCGAGCCGGCCGCCATGTGGCGGATCTTCTCCGACGAGTACCTGCAGCCCGGTGACGTCGAGCTCGTGCGGTTGTCCTCGTCCAGCGACGGGGGCACCGAGCGGATCACGGCGGTCGTCCGGGTCAAGGGCACCGAGCACGAGATCAGCGGCGTGGGCAACGGCCCGGTGTCGGCGTTCTGCGACGCGCTGTCCACGGTGGATCTCGGCTACGGCGGGCTCTCGGTGCGGGTGCTCGACTACCACGAGCACGCGCTGACCTCCGGCCGCGACGCCGAGGCCGCCGCCTACCTCGAGATCGAGTTCGGCGACGCCGAGGGCACGGTGCTGTGGGGCGTCGGCATCAGCGAGTCGACGACGCAGGCCTCACTGCGGGCCGTCGTCAGCGCCGTCAACCGCGAGTCCCGCCGGCTCGGCTGATACCGAGCCGACGGCGACGCCGCTCGAGGCCGATCGCAAGGACGGACAGCAACGCCACCACGCCGATCGCGGTGACCGCCGCCCCCTGCCGCACCCGTGCGGTGATACGCGGTTGACCGGCGACGGAGTAGCCGCCGGTGGGCAGCGGTGTGTCGGCGGCCGGCTTCGGCGGGCGCGGTGTCACGTGGCTGAGGCGGTTGTCGCGGTCGCTGAACAGCGACGCCTCGGACCAGACGGGGTTCGGTGCGGTGCTCGGGACGTCGTCGCGCACCAACGCGCCGGCGTCGAGCGTCCCGTAGCCGTAGTCGCTGCTCGGCGTCGTGCGGCGGCCGTCGAGGGTGGCGAGCAGGCGGGCGACGAGCTGGGTGTTCGTCAGGGTGGGGTGCGCCGACCAGGCCAGGGCGAGCGCGGCCGACACGAGCGCCGTCGACTGGCTGGTGCCGTCGCCGGAGAACGCGTCACCCTCGGTACGACCCAGCGACGCGACGTCGACGCCCGGCGCCGTGAGCGTCAGGAAAGGCTCGCGGGCCGAGAACGACGCGACGACCCCCTGCCGGTCGACGGAACCCACCGAGACCACGCCCAGGCAGGCTGCCGGCTCCTCCACCGAGTTCGCGGTCGGCCCGGTGTTGCCGACCGAGGCGACGACGACCGCGCCCCTGCGCAGTGCGTAGAACACCGCCTGCTGCTCGTCGTCCGGGCACGGCGTGTCGTCGGTCCTGGGATCGCGCAGGCCCCCCAGCGACATGCTGATGATCCTGGCGCCGTGATCGGCGGCGTAGCGGATGGCGTCGGGCAACCGGTCGGGCTGCGCGGCGTCGGTGGTCCCGCGCAACGGCACGGCGACGGGCAGGATCTTCGCGCCGGGTGCGAGGCCGGTGATGTCCAGCAGCCCCGCGCGGGCGACCATGATCGAGGCCATCGCCGTCCCGTGCCCGAAGCTGCTGACCTCGCGGTCGACCTGCCCGTTGCCGCCGGTGCCGAGGTCGGTGCCGGCCAGCACCCGACCGGCCAGCTCCGGCAGCGCGGCATTCACCCCGGTGTCGATCTCGGCGATCGTGACCCCCTGACCACGGGCGCCAGCCGCCCAGAGACCCGGCACGTTCCAGCTGTCGAACCAGTACTCGGGCGCGTCGGCCGGGCCCGGGGCCGCAGCGGCCGGGACGGTCGTCAGCCCGCCCATCGCGAGCAGCACCATCCACAGCAGCAGGAGTCGACGCCTCACGGCGCCAGCCAGCTGATCGACAACGGCGCACGCGCAGCCGCGACGGCGTGCAGGGCCAGCGTCACCCGGCCCTGCCCGGCGTCGACCCGGTTCCGGAAGTCGAGACGCCGGTAGCTGGTGGCCAGCACCGGGACCTCGGCTGTGAGGTCGAGCGTCCCGAGCGGTGATGCGGTCAGCGAGACTCTGACGTCCGACAGCTCACCGGCGAGCGAGCCGTGCACGCTGCCCGGCAGGTAGCGCTCGGTGGGCAGCGGGCAGGTCGTGGCGGGCTGCGTCGCGCTCACGCACGCGCTGACGGCGGAGCGGACGGCGGCCCGCATGCCTGCGCGGCCAGCACTCGTGACGGTGACCGAGTAGACCCGGGCGGCCGTGCTGCCCGCCACGATGCCGACGTCCGGTTCGAGCATCAGGTAGCTCGTGTCGAAGCTGATGGGCGGTGCACCGGGGAAGGCCAGCACCTCACCGGCGGGCACCTGCCGCCCGAGCACCGTCGCGCGCTGCGACGCCGACCCCAGCGTCAGGCGGGTGCGCACGACGGCGTCGTCCAGGCGCCAGTCGCCGTCGGAGCGGTGCACCGCAACGCTCGCCGACACCGCGCTGTCCCCGTCGCCGTAGCGCAGGACGTACGACACCGCCACATCGGCGCGGGCTCCGGACCGCCGCACCGATCCGATCCGCAGGTCGACGATGGGCGCGACCCGCTGCTGTTCCTGCAGCACCGCGGACGTCAGCAGCGTGCGCGACCCGCTCGGCACCTCGCCGAGACCGAGGGCGGCCGCGGCGTCGGAGTGCTGGAGTGCCTGGAAGTAGGTCCGGACCACGCCGTCGGGGCCACCGGAACGGGCATAGCTCGTCGCCGCCTCGACCACCCCACCGACGACCACGGCACCCGCGACGAGCAGCGCCGGCCAGAACAGCCAGGGTCGTCGCGGTGGGCCGATCGTCGGCACGTCGGGCACCATGTGGTGTCAGTCGACGCGCCGGCGGCCCGAGAACGCGCGCCCGAGGGTGACCTCGTCGGCGTACTCGAGGTCGCCGCCGACCGGCAGCCCGCTGGCCAGCCGGGTGACCGTGAGGCCCATCGGTGACAGCATCCGGGCGAGGTAGGTGGCGGTCGCCTCGCCCTCGAGGTTCGGGTCGGTGGCCAGGATGATCTCGGTGACGACGCCGTCGCGCAGCCGGGTCAGCAGCTCACGGATGCGCAGGTCGTCGGGCCCGATGCCGTCGATGGGGCTGATCGCACCGCCCAGCACGTGGTAGCGGCCGCGGAACTCGCGCGTGCGCTCGACCGCGACGACGTCCTTCGGTTCCTCGACCACGCAGATCACCGCGGCGTCGCGGCGGTCGTCGCTGCAGATCCGGCACACGTCGGCCTGCGCCACGTTGCCGCAGACCGAACAGAACTTGACCTCGTTCTTCACCCGCAGCAGCGTGCTGGCGAGCCGCTCGACGTCGACGGCCTCGGTGGCCAGCAGGTGGAACGCGATGCGCTGGGCGCTCTTCGGCCCTACGCCCGGCAGCCGTCCGAGCTCGTCGATGAGGTCCTGGACGGCACCTTCGTACATGGTGTGTGTCGCTCGGCGCGGTCAGAGACCGGGTAGGCCGAGGCTGCCGCCGAGCCCGCCGGTGACCGGTCCCATCTTCTCGGCTGCGAGCTCGCCGACCGCACGATGGGCGTCGCGCACGGCAGCGACGATGAGGTCCTGCAGGGTCTCGACGTCGTCGGGGTCGACGGCCAACGGGTCGATGACGAGCGCCATGAGCTCGCCGTCGCCGGTGAGGGTGGCCGTGACCAGCCCGCCGCCGGCCGACCCGGTGACCTCGGCCTCGGCCAGCTCGGCCTGCGCCGCGGCGAGGTCGGCCTGCATCTTCTGGGCCTGCTTCATCAGCTGCTGCATGTTCGGCTGGCTGCCGGGGCCTCCGCCGCCGAATCCTGCGCCACGCTGGCTCACGTCGTCCTACCTCTGTCGTTGTTTGGCTGGTCTGGTCCGCGACGAACGCCAGCGTAACCGCCGCTCAACCGCTCTCGACGGGCCGCGCACCGAGCTGTTCGCTGAGCAGCTTGATCGCCAGGGCCTCGGGGTCGAGTGCTGCCGGCACGTCGGCCGCCTGGTCCGACGGCGGGCCGGCGTCGAAGTCCGCCTCGTCGCGCGGGTCGGGTTCGCCCGACCGCGGGCGCGCGGACGCCTGCTGCGACGGGCCCGCGGACGGACCGGCCTCGGCGCTACCGGCAGCACTCCCGGCAGCGACCTCGATGCGCCACGTCCCGCCGACGACCGCGGACAGCGCGTCCTTGAGCACCGAGGTGTTGCTGTCCTCGCCGATCATCTTGGCCAGCGCGGCAGGCGCACTGAGACGGACCAGTTCGCCGTCGACGTCGGTGATCTGCGCGTTGTCGAGCAGCGCACGGGTGCGCCGGCTCGCCTTCTTCACCACCTCGAGGGTCTCCGGCCACAGCCGCCGCAGCGCCGCGGCGTCGAGAGCACCGGGGGCGGGCGGTTCGACGACCGGCGTCGGTGCCGGCGGTTGCGGCGCGGCCGCCGGTGCCTCGGGCTCGGGTGTCGCCGCCATCGGCTCGGCGACCCGATGCGCAACCGGCCCGCTCGACTCCGCAGCCACCGTCATTCGCCGTTCGAGCCGTTCGAGGCGCTGCAGCAGCGACCCGGCATCGGTGCTGGCGTCGGGCAGCATCATCCGCGCGCAGAGCAGTTCGAGGACGAGGCGGGGCGACGTGGTGCCGCGCATCTCGATGAGCGCGGTGTGCACGATCTCGGCGAAGCGGGTGAGCGTGGCGCCGCCGAGCCGGACGGCCTGTTCGGCCATGTGGGTGAGCTGGTCCTGCGGCACGTTGAGCAGGCCGCGCTCGCCGGCGTCGGGCACGGCGTCGAGCAGGATGAGATCGCGGAAGCGGTCGAGCAGGTCGACGGAGAACCGGCGCGGATCGTGGCCGGCCTCGACCACCCGATCGACGGTGCCGTAGACGCCGCCCGCGTCGCCGGCGGCCAGCGAGTCGATCATGTCGTCGAGCAGGGCCGAGTCCGTGACGCCGAGCAGCCCGACGGCGCGGGAGTAGGTGACGCCCTCGGGCCCGGCGCCCGCCAGCAGCTGGTCGAGGATCGAGAGCGAATCACGGGCCGAGCCACCGCCGGCCCGCACCACCAGGGGCAGCACCGCGGGTTCGACGGGGATGCCCTCGGCCGCGGTGATCTGTTCGAGGTGCTGGCGCAGGGACTGCGGCGGGATGAGCCGGAACGGGTAGTGGTGGGTGCGCGAGCGGATGGTGGTGAGCACCTTGTCCGGCTCGGTGGTGGCGAAGATGAAGACCAGGAAGTCCGGCGGTTCCTCGACGAGCTTGAGCAGCGCGTTGAACGCCGCCGTCGTCACCATGTGCGCCTCGTCGATGATGTAGACCTTGTAGCGGTCGCGGACGGGCGCGAAGAAGGCACGCTCGCGCAGGTCGCGGGCGTCGTCGACACCGTTGTGGCTGGCCGCGTCGATCTCGATGACGTCGATCGAGCCGGGCCCGTTCGGGGCCAGCTCGCGGCACGAGTCGCAGACGCCGCAGGGCTCGGGCGTCGGGCCCTGCGCGCAGTTCAACGAGCGGGCCAGGATGCGCGCACTGGACGTCTTGCCGCAGCCGCGCGGGCCGCTGAACAGGTAGGCGTGGTTGATCCGCCCGGCCGACAGCGCTGCCCGCAGCGGAACGGTGACGTGGTCCTGGCCGATGACCTCGGCGAACGTCGCGGAGCGGTACTTGCGGTAGAGCGCGAGGTTCGTCGGGGCCGGCTGGTTCACTCGACGACCGTAACCACCGCCACCGACACCCGCCACGCCGCCCGGGCGACCCGCGCGTCAAGCAGTGGGACCCCCCGCGCACCCGTCAGGGCCCACTTATCCTTGCTGCCTTCCGGCCCTGGGGAGGTTCGCGGGATATACGCCGCACGGGGGGTCGGCCGCTCACTCTACGGGCTGTGTTCGAGGGCACCGGCCGGTGCCCGTATCCTCGTCGACGGAGGATTCGCCTAGTGGCCTATGGCGCTCGCCTGGAACGCGGGTTGGGGGCAACCCCTCATGGGTTCAAATCCCATATCCTCCGCCGACGGGTCGGGTCGAGGCGTCATGCTTCGGCCCGCACCGGCGTCAGCGGGATCGCGAGCAGCGGGAACACCGCGACCACCGCGAAGCCCCAGCCGTAGCCCGCGCCGCTGACCACCGCGGCCAGCGCAGGCGGGGTGATCACCGCGGCCACGTTCTGCACCGTGTTCTGCAGCCCCAGCGCCCGGCCCGACCAGTCGCGGCCGGCGAACTCGGCCACCGAGACGTACGCCAGCCCGTTGTCGGCCACCGTGATCACCGCCCCCAGACCGAATCCGGCGATGACGAACCACAACCCGGTCGCCGCGCCGAGCGCGATCACCGCCATCAGCGCCGCGCTGGCCACCGCCAGCTGGCGCATCGGACGCAGTCGGCTGCGGACGTGGTCGGACCACACCCCGGCAGCCACCCGTCCCACGGCCCCGGCGACCTGGAAGGCGAACACCAGACGCCCGGCCGCGGCCGGATCCCAGTGCCGCTCGGCCACCAGGTAGGCCAGCGTGAACCCGCTGACGGCGAACTGCGGCACCACCAGCAACGCGCTCGAGCCGTGCACGCGCAGCAGGACCCTCGACCCGCGGTACGGCGAGCGTGCCGGCTCGGCACCGGCCACCGGTGCCGGTCGCGCGGGGTCGAGCACGAACGCGAACACCAGCACCGCCGCCACCGCACACAGGACCGCCGGGAAGAACAGCGCGAGGTACGGCCCGTGCCCGCGAGCGAGGGCGGGCAGCACCAGTGCCGCGAGCGCCACCCCCAACGGCTGCGCGGTCTGTCGGGTGCCCATCGCAAGCCCGCGCTCGCCGACCGGGAACCACCCCAGCACCATGCGGCCGCTAGCGGCGTTCACGGATCCGGCGGCCGCACCCGCCAGGACGAGCAGCAGCCCGAAGACGACGGGCCCCTGGGTCAGCGAGACACCGGCCAGGAGCACCGCGGCCATGCCGACGCCGGACATGATGACGACCCGCTCGCCGTGCCGGTCGGCGGCCGCACCCCAGAGGATCAGCGTGCAGAGAAGGCCGGCAACCGGTGCCGATACGAGCAGTCCGGCCTGCACCAGGCTGAGACCCCGGTCCTGCAGGGCCGGGACCAGCAGCGGCATGCCGTAGAGGAACGAGCAGGTCGCCGCCTGGGCGTACGTGCCGACGGCCAGGATTGTCCAGCGCCGCCGATCGGACATGCCGCCCAGCGTAACGATCATCTCACCAGCAGAGACCCCGGTCCCAGAGAGTGAGAACTACAGGGATCAGGCAGCTGCGCGCTTGCGTGCTCGCTTGGGAACGGACGTGGCCGACTCCGAAATCAGATGTGCCCGGGCGCTGCCGACGACCGTGTCGTCGAGGCCCAGGATGGCGAGCAGCATGCGGGCATCGTCGACATCGGTGGCGGCTGCGGCCACGACGCGGACGGCCTTGCGCTGCTGCTCGGCATGCAGCGTCTCCTCGGCCTCGATACGGGCCAGATCGGTCCGCGAGATCGGCGTTCCGTCAACGGACAAGGAGCCCACATGCGCTGTCATGCACCGACCATTCCCCCGCCCAATACGGTTCTAACCGGCCCGGCGGCCCATCTGCCCGACGACCCCGCGACGCACAGCCCGAGCCCACAAACGCTCCCGCGCGTGGCTGGGTGCGCTACGCGCCGTCGGTGTCCTGACACGCCGTGTCGCGGCCGCCGCACTGCTCGGTCAGGCGCTGCTGCACCGTCCGCGCGATGTCGCCCAGCGCCTCCACCTGCTCGACGCTCAACACGTCGAAGAGGTATTGACGCACCGACGCGACGTGACGCGGCGCGGCGGCGCGCACCGCGCGCAGTCCCCGGTCGGTGAGCACGACGAACGCCCCGCGCCGGTCCTCGCGGCAGTTCGAGCGATCGATGAGTCCGCGTTGCTGCATGCGGGTCAGCTGGTGGGACAACCGGCTCTTCTCCCACTGCAGTTCCCGGGCGAGCTCGAGGATGCGCATGCGTCCGTCGGGGTGCTCGCTGAGCGGCACGAGCACGGAGAAGTCGGCCATCGACAGCCCCTGCTCGTCCTGCATGTCGCGGCCGAGCTGGGCATCGAGCAAGGTCTTCATGCTCAGGAACGACCGCCACACCGACTGCTCGGCATCGGTCAGCCAGCGCGCCGGGGTATCGACGCCGAGGCCCTCTGAGGTCATGCTCATCAGTTCATCATACGCACGTGGTTGACACGTCATCCTGTTCTGATAATGTCCGATCGACGCCTTCCAATCCGGCATCGACACCTCGACCCAGGAGCATTCATGACCACCGCCACCGACTTCGTCAGCCTCACCGGCACCTACACGCTCGACCCCGCGCACTCGCGCCTCGGCTTCATCGCCCGACACGCGATGGTCACCAAGGTCCGCGGCGGGTTCGACGACTTCGAGGGCACCCTGACCCTCGACGGCGAGAACCCCTCCGCGTCCAGCGTTCGCGTCACGGCCAAGGTCGCCAGCATCGACACCCGCAACGAGCAGCGCGACGGCCACCTGCGCACGAACGACTTCCTCGACGCCGCGGTCCACCCGGAGATCACCTTCGTCTCGACGGCCATCAGCCACACCTCGGGCAACGACTTCGAGGTCGTCGGCGACCTCACGATCAAGGGCGTCACCAAGTCCGTCACCCTCCCGCTGGAGTTCCAGGGCGCGGCGAAGGACCCGATGGGCAACTCGCGAATCGGCTTCGAGGGCAGCACGCAGATCGTGCGCTCGGACTACGGCGTCAGCTTCAACGCGCCCCTCGAGACCGGCGGGGTGCTGGTCAGCGACAAGATCACGCTCGAGTTCGAGATCTCTGCGATCAAGTCCGCCTGACCCCCGTGATCGGTGCGGGTCGTTAGGCTCGCGCAGGTGCAGTCCCGACGAGCGGCGAACCGGTGACCCCGACCGTCGTCGAATCCGCCGACGAGGCGGTGGCCGGGGTCACCGACGGCATGACCGTGCTCATCGGCGGTTTCGGTGCCGCCGGCCAGCCGGTCGAGCTGATCGACGCCCTGGTCCGCTCGGGCGTGCGTGACCTCGTCGTCGTCAACAACAATGCCGGCAACGGCGACGTCGGATTGGCCGCGCTGCTCGCCGCCGGTCGGGTACGCAAGATCATCTGCTCGTTCCCGCGGCAGTCCGACTCGTGGGTCTTCGACCGGCTGTACCGAGCCGGCGCCATCGAACTCGAGCTCGTGCCGCAGGGCAACCTGGCCGAGCGCATGCGGGCCGCCGGCGCCGGAATCGGGGCGTTCTTCGGGCCCACCGGCGTCGGCACCCCGCTGGCAGAGGGCAAGGAGACCCGCACCATCGACGGACGCGAATACGTGCTCGAGCACCCGATCCGCGGCGACGTCGCGCTGATCAGGGCCCATCGGGCCGACGAGGCCGGCAACCTCGTCTACCGCAAGACGGCCCGTAACTTCGGGCCCGTGATGGCCACCGCCGCGACCTCGACCGTGGTGCAGGTGGCCGAGCTCGTCCGCGCCGGCGACATCGACCCCGAGGTCGTCGTCACGCCCGGGATCTTCGTCGACTCGATCGTCGTCGTATGACGCCCGCCGCGGAGCACGCCGATCGTGGGCCCCTCGACAAGCGCGAGCTGGCCCGACTCGTGGCGGCCGACATCCCGGCCGGGTCCTACGTCAACCTCGGCATCGGGCAGCCGACCACGGTGGCCGACTTCCTGCCCATCGGCGGCGGCGTCACGCTGCACACCGAGAACGGGATGCTCGGCATGGGCCGGGCCGCGACCGACGACGAGATCGATCCCGACCTCATCAACGCCGGCAAGATCCCGGTCGTCGAGACGCCCGGGGCGTCCTACTTCCACCACGCCGACTCGTTCGCGATGATGCGCGGCGGTCACCTCGACGTCTGCGTCCTCGGCGCCTTCCAGGTCTCCGGGCGCGGCGACCTCGCCAACTGGCACACCGGCGAGACCGACGCGATCCCGGCCGTCGGTGGCGCCATGGATCTCGCGATCGGCGCCAGGGACGTCTACGTGATGATGTCGCTGTTCACCCGTGGCGGTGAGGCCAAGCTGGTGCCCGAGTGCACGTACCCGCTCACCGGCAAGAATTGCGTCAGCCGGGTCTTCACCAACCACGCGATCTTCGCGATCGACGCCGACGGCGTGCGCGTCATCGCGACGTACGGGATCGGTGTCGACGAGCTACGCGCACGGCTGGACGTCGAGCTGCTCGACACCTGAGGGGTTACGACGTCGCTCAACTCCTGGCGGTGGCGGTGGGATTCGAACCCACGGTGGTTTCACCCACACACGCTTTCGAGGCGTGCTCCTTTGGCCGCTCGGACACGCCACCGCCGATGAGGTTACAGGTCAGCGGCGAGCGGCAAAAAATGCCTCGAGCAGGGCCGCGCACTCGGCTTCGCGAACACCTGCGAGGACTTCGGGCCGGTGGTTGAGCCGACGGTCACGCACGACGTCCCACAGCGACCCGACGGCGCCGCCCTTCGGGTCCCACGCACCGAACACCAGCCGGGCGACCCGCGCCAGCACCAGAGCGCCGGCGCACATCGTGCAGGGCTCGAGCGTGACGACGAGGGTGCAGCCGGAAAGCTGCCAGTCGCCCAGCACGGCGCCGGCCTGTCGTAACGCCACGACCTCGGCATGAGCGGTCGGGTCGGAGCTCGCCTCCCGGGTGTTGGCGGCCGAGGAGAGCATCGCGCCATCGGGCGCCAGGACCACCGCGCCCACCGGGATCTCACCTGCGTCACCGGCCGCGGCGGCCAGGGCGAGTGCCGCGCCCATGGCCGACAGGTCGGCCGGGGTCACCTCACCCAGGCCGCGTCCGTCGCCCGCGCGAAGGGCTCGCTCAGATCCAGGCGCGCGACGATGGTGTCCAGCATGTCCTCGGGCAGGGCGTCCAGATCGTCGAGGATCTCCTCCATCTCGTCCTCACCCAGACCGAGGTCCTCGAACAGCTCGAGGTCGCCGACGGGCCAGATCTCGTCGAGCTCGTCGTCGTTGGGCGGGTCCTCGCCGAGCCGGGTGATCGCCTGCTCGGCCAGCGGGAACTCGACGGCGGCCGTGAGGTCGGACAGCAGCAGCGCGATGCGCCGGCCCTCCTGACGAGCGATGACGAAGAATTCCTCCTCGACGCACGCGATCACGAACGGGCCACCCTCCGGCGGTTGGGAGCGCAGCACGGCGAGCAGCACGCCGAGGTCATCGAGCACGGTCGGCGGCATCGGCTCGAGGCGCCACTCGGCACCGCTGAAACTCCCCGTGCCCGTCTCGACGTCCTTGAACGCCGCCACCGCGAATCCACGAGCAGCCACAGCTCACCTCCCTCGCCGATCAGGCGTACGTCCGACGATCCTGGCACGTTCGGACGGTGCCAGGAAGCCGGTACGTCGTGGCCGCTACGGTCGGCAACGTGGACCCCCAGGTGCGACGTACCCCTTTCGCGGTCGGCTTCGCCCGCGTCGCCGTCCTCGGGCTGGGCCTCATCGGCGGCTCGATCCTGCAGTCGCTGCGCGGCGCGGGCGTCGAGGGGGTGGGCTTCGACGTCGACGCTGCCGCCGTCGACGCCGCGAGCGCCGACGGGTTCGTGGTCGCACCCACCACCGCGGCTGCAGTCCGCGGCGCCGACCTGGTGGTACTGGCCATGCCACTACCAGCCGTCCGCGACGCTGCCGCGGCGTTGCGCGGTCACCTCGAGCCGGCTGCGGTGCTCACCGACGTCGGCACGCTCAAGCAACCGGTCGTCGACGCGGTGCGCGCCGAGCTGCCCCACGTCTCGTTCGTCGGGGGCCACCCGCTGGCCGGCGTCGAGGACACCGGGTGGGCCGCCGCGCAGCCGGCGCTGTTCCGCGACGCCTCCTGGTCGCTCGTGCTCGAACCCGACACCGACCTCGACGACTGGTTGCGCCTCGCGTCGTTCGTCTGCGATCTGGGAGCCCGGCCCGTACCCACCACCGCTGCCGACCAGGACGCCGCCGTCGCACGCGTCATCGGCCTGCCGCACGTGCTGGCCGAGGCGCTGGCCCTCACCGGTCTCGCCGGCGGGCCACTCGGGCTGACGCTCGCGGCCGGTTCCTACATGTCCGGCTCGCGGGTGGCGCGCACCCGCCCCGAGCTGGTGACGACGTGGTGCGACGACAACCCGGCTCTTCCCGCCGCCCTCGACGACGCGATCAGTTACCTGGTCGGTGCCCGCGACGCCCTGCTCGACGGCGGCTCCGTCCGCACCCTCGCCGACGCCGGGCACGCCGCGCGCGTCAACTGGGAACACCGCCACGTCGAGCCCGTCGAACTCCCGGCCGACGCAGCGATTCTGGTCGAGCACGGCCGCGGCGGCGGGTGGATCACCGCCGTCCTGCACGAGGACGACGGCCCCCGGTTGCTGGGAATGCGGCCGCGCTGACCGGGGCACGATCTGGTCTCGGCCCACCGCCGGCAAATGCAGCGAGAGCGACGATGGGATAGCCAGCGCCGATCACGTGGCCGAAGGTCAGCGGCAGGATGCACAGGGCCCCGATGATCGCTCGGGCGACGCGAGGCAGCCGAGCAAGGCATGGGATGCACCACACCCAGTGATGGATCCACGACACCGGCGACACGAGGCACGCTGTCACCCCAGCGATCCCTGCGCCCAGGACGTCATCGCCACCGAGCGCCGCGCGCCGTGCCAGTAGGAGTCCGGCGGCGAGCAGTGGCACGGCCGTGATCAGCCACACGGCTGTACCGGCCCCGGACCCGAACGCTCTCTCGGCCAGGCCGCGGACGGACTGGTTGCCCACGTGGTCGAACCCGCCGACTCCCGAACCCACAAAGGCGTCGTGGGTCCAGTACCGCCACGAGGCGTTCGGCGCCATGATCGCGCCGATGGATGCCGCGCCGACGAAGGTCACTACCGCCGTCCGCGCCTCGCGCCTTCGACCGCACACGAGGAGATAGAGCACGAAGACTGCCGGAGTGAGCTTGATAGCGGCGGCGATGCCGACCAGTACGCCGCTGCGGCGGACGAGCAGGTCGTGCAGGACGAGCGCAGCGAGCACCAGATTGATCTGGCCCCAGGCCAGCGTTGCGATCACCGGCTGGGTCATCACCAGCAGAGACAGGCCGGCCGCCGCCCGGGGACTGCCGTCGATGTTCGGTGCCGAGCGGCGCAGTACGACAAACAGCGCCGCCGCTGATGCTGTGGTCAGCACGGCGAACATCAGCTTCAAGGGAAGCCAGGCGATTGCGGCGAACAGCGCAGCCGCGAAGGGCGGATAGGTGAATCCATAGGCGCCGACGCGCACCGCAGTCAGGTCACCGTTGCCGAAAATCGCCTGCCCGCCTGCCCTGTACACGCGGACATCACCGAGGTGGGCGTGAGACACGGCGACGGCGACAGCCAGGCTGATGGTGATCGCGAGGACGGCAGATTCGCATGAGATCCGATATCCGGCGACGCCGTCCCGGACAGGAGCGGGAGGAGTCACGGGCAACCGGCCGTTGGGGCGTTGATTTATGAACACGGCCGGCAGCCTCACGGCGCCCAGTGATCACCTCGCGACTGCGGCGTCCTGGTCGTGCAACAATTCGCCGGCGGCGGAGTAGTGGCTTTGTCGACAGCTTGTGACGATCTCGTGACCTGGCCGCGACGGCGATCAGCCGATCATTGGCTCTTGCCGACGAAGGAGTTCCATGCCGCGTTTGCTCATCATCGAAGATGATGATGCGGTCGCCGAAGCGCTGCAGCTGTCTCTGACCCAACTCGGGCACGTCGTACGCACTGCCAGGTCAGCAGAGCCGGGGCTCGCCATGCTCGATGACGGGACGCCGACCGACCTGGCGATCGTCGATGTCATGCTCCCCGGTATGGACGGCTTCGAGCTGTGCCGTCGAGTGAGCGCGACCCGCCCGCTGCCCCTCGTGCTGCTGACCGCGCGCAGCGATCCGATCGACATCGTCGTCGGACTGGAGTGTGGAGCAGACGATTACGTCATCAAGCCGGTCGAGCCGCGGGTCCTGGACGCGCGCATCAAGGCTGTCCTGCGCCGCGCCTCGCCCGAGCCGCAGCGGTCTGTCAACCATCTGGGCGACCTGGTCATCGACGAGGCTGCGATGCGTGTGACCCGAGACGGCGAGCCGGTGCAGCTCACTCCCACGGAACTTCGGCTTCTTCTCGAGTTGCTGCACCATGCCGGGCAGGCTCTCACTCGTCGGGTGCTTCTCGAGCGGGTATGGGAGTACGGCTTCGTCGGCGATACGCGTCTCGTCGACGCCTGCGTGCAGCGTCTGCGCGCCAAAGTCGAGCAGAACCCGTCGACGCCGCAGCTCATCCAGACCGTCCGTGGGGTGGGGTACCGGTTGGAATTGCCGTGAGGCGATTCCGTGACCGACTGCCGGTCCGCATCGCAGGTCTTCTCGTTACAACTGTCCTTGTCGTCTCCGCCACCATGACCGTCGTCGTATTCAGAAGCACTCGTTACAACCCTGGGAATCTTCGCCATGTTGTCGTGTGGATCGGTCTTGCAAGCTTTGCTGTAACGCTCGTCCTTGGTTTCGCTGCCGCAGGTGCGATCACCCGGCCCATTCGCCGAGCCACCGCCGCGGCCCGCCGCTTCGGCGCCGGCGAACTCAACGTTCGGCTACCGGCCCGCGGTAGGACCGAACTCGCCGACCTCGGCACATCGTTCAACGCGATGGCGGCGCAGCTGTCGGACACCTTGCGTGACCTTCACGAGTCGCAGACCCTGCAGCAGCGCTTCGTCGCTGACGTGTCGCATGAATTGCGAACGCCCCTCGCTGCGATGATCGCCGCCGACGAAGGGCTCGACAGCGGCGACGAGCAGGCCCGCCGCCGATCGATCGAGCTCGTTCGCGGACAAACCCGACGGCTCGTCACCATCGTCGATGACCTTCTGGAGATGTCGCGATTCGATGCCGGCCAGACCAGCGTCAACCACGAGAAGGTGGATCTCGCGGCGCTCGCCGCAGACGCCGTCCACACCATCGCGCCGGACCAGGACGTTCGCATCACCCGTCTCGGTGACACCACCGCCGATGTCGACGTCCGCCGCATTCACACCGTTCTGCGCAACCTCGTGTCGAATGCCTTTCAACACGGACTTCCGCCCGTCGACGTCGTCGTCGACGGGCGTGACCTGGACGCCGTCACGGTGAGCGTTGCCGACGACGGCTCCGGGGTGCCGCCGAACATCGCCCCGACCATCTTCGACCGGTTCGTGCGTGCGGACGAGGCGCGTACGTCTCAGGGTGCGCACAGCGGACTCGGGCTCGCGATCGCGCTGGAGAACGCCAGGCTGCACGGCGCAACGCTCACGCTGTCCGCGACCGGCCGCACCACTTTCACCCTGCACCTTCCCCGGGTGAGCCATGCGAACCACCGGGCTTGACCCTGGCCCGTCGAGCAGAGGTGGAACCGGTGTGGGCGCATCCGGCGACGTCCCCTATGCTGGGGACGTCCGCCAGCGGGGCTAGCATGATGCGGTTCGCCGCCCTCATCGTCTAGAGGCCCAGGACGCCGCCCTTTCAAGGCGGTAGCACGGGTTCGAATCCCGTTGGGGGCACGCACGTCGCAAGAGATCAGAGCCAGATCGGCCCGTACGTGGGGCCGCCGAGGCCCCGTAGCGCAGCTGGTTAGCGTGCCGCCCTGTCACGGCGGAGGTCGCGGGTTCAAGTCCCGTCGGGGTCGCCATGAACGAACAGCTCGTCGAGTCACCGCAGGTTCGTCTGCTGCTGGTGGCGCACGGCACCCAGTCCGAGGTCGGTGTGCAGACCACCCGCGAAGTGCGCGATGCGGTCGCCGCCGCTCGTCCCGAGATCTCGGTCGAGCTCTGCTACCTCGATGTCGTCGACCCGCGGCTGCCCGACGTGCTGGCCGCCGATGATCGCCCGGCAGTCGTCGTGCCCGCCCTGCTGTCGACCGGCTACCACGTGCAGTGCGACATCCCGGACGCCATCGGCAGCCGACCGTCGACCTGGCTCGCCCGTCACCTGGGCCCGCACCCCCTGCTCGTCGACGCCATGTTCGACCGGTTGGCGCAGGCTCGCCCCGGTGTCGCGACGGCGCTCGTCGCCGCCGGCTCGAGCCGGCCCGAGGCGCGCACTGAACTCGACTCGGTCGCCCGGCTGGTCGGCCAACGCACGGGCACCGAGGTCGCGGTGCTCACCATGGCCGACGACCTGCCGGCCGCGCTCGGGGCGCTGCCGCGCCCGTTGCAGGTGCTCACCTACCTGCTCGCCGAGGGCCAGTTCGTCAGCACCGTGCGCGAGGCGGCCGATGACGCGACGTCGGTCGGCGATCCGATCGGCGTCCACCCGGCCCTCGTGGAACTCATCTGGACGCGCTACGACGAGGCGCTCGCGCAGAATGACGCAGAACGGGTCGGCTAGACTCGCTCGAGTTCGGCTGCGGCACGTTCGTAGCCGGTACGGCCAGGTAGCTCAGTTGGTACGAGCGACCGCCTGAAAAGCGGTAGGTCGGCGGTTCGACCCCGCCCCTGGCCACAACCTGTCGAATACGGGAACATCAGGTGACGCCGCAGCGTCGAACTGATGAGCCGTACGGTGCACCGGATGGCGAGGACGCCACCGGAGGAACCCCCATGACCGCCCTGTTGACCGCACCCGGTTTCGCCCAGGACTACGTACCCGCCGACGGTGCCCGCGCCGGTGAGCTGCGCGCCTACCGCCGGATGGTGCGCATGGTCGGACGACCCGTGGCGCAGCCCGCAGCCGAGCACGGGGTTTCGGCGCTGCTCGTACCGGGCTTCCTGTCCGGCGACGTCTCGCTGACCCTGCTGTTCCGCGAGCTGCGCCGGCGCGGTCACCGCACCTTCCGCAGTGACATCGGCGCCAACGTCGGCTGCACCGAGCCGATGGTGCGACGGCTCGTCGCGCGGCTCGAGACGGTGGCCGCGGCCGAGCAACGTCCGGTCGCCCTCGTCGGGCACAGCCGCGGCGGCATGGTCGCCGCGCTGGCCGCCCGCCGACGTCCGGACCTCGTCGCCGGCGTCGTGACCCTCGCGGCGCCGATCACCGGGTCGCTGAGCGTCGCGCCACACGTCGGCAAGCAGCTCGAACTGCTGTTCCGCCTGCACCGGCGCGGGGTCCGTCAGGTTCTGGGTACCGACTGCGTCACCGGCGACTGCGCGGCCCGCGTCGCGGCCGAGCTGGCTGAGCCGGTGCCCACCGGCCTGCCGTTCACGTCGGTCTACTCGCGTACCGACGCGATCCTGGACTGGCGGACGTGCCTCGACCCGGCCGCCGACCTTGTCGAGGTCACCGCCGGGCACGTGGGCATGGCCACCGACCCCGAGGTGCTCGACGTCGTGGCCGCCCGGCTCGCTGCGATCAGGTCATCGCGTAGCAGCGCTCCAGCGTGCTGAGTTCGTAGAACTGGCTGCCACGACTGACGGGCGTGCAGCCGGCCTTGAACGCCGTGGGCTTCTCGTTGTAGAGCATGCGCACCAGATAGGTGCTGCCGCGACGGAACAGGTCCCACTGGATGTTCGCGCCCATGGGCGCGACGGTTGCGCCCCGGAACGGATCGTCCTGGTAGGTGAACAGCGTGCCGCCAGGAAGCTGTTTCGTGCTGCCGGGCAACCCCAGCAGCGTTGCCAGCGGGAAGATCTCCTCGGCGTGGGTGAACCGCAGCACGGCGGCAGCGTCGCTGGTGCCGCTGCGGATCGCGTCGAGCTGGCCGAACATGTCCGTCAGCAGCACACCGGCCATCCTGTAGGTGATGTCGCTGCCGCTGAATGCCGGCCCGTTCTCGTAGAACGACGTGACGTCGTCGAGGTAGCCGAACCAGGACTCCTCGGCGGGCGAGAGGTAGCGGTCCAGGTGCCACGGCCCCTCGTCCGGCATGTCCTTGGTGACCGCCCAGAGGTTGTAGACCGCTTCGGCCGCAGCGATCGCATCGGGGAACTCGGCGCTGTCGTCACCGGCAGCGAGCCGCGCGACGAAGCTGGGCGTGAAGCTGCGCTCGAGCAGCAGACGGGCGGCGGCTGCGGTGCGCGGATCGTTGCGCACGGTGGCCTCGGCAGAGGCGACGCGCGGGTCGTTCTTGACGTAGCTCTGGTAGTCGGCGTTGATCTTGGCCTTGTGGAAGTACAGCAGATTGTCGTCCGGCTTGTCCGGGCTGATCGTCGCGGCCAACCCGGGGCGCAGCTGCTCGAGACCGGCGACGAACTCGTTCGCGCTCTGGATCGCGCGCGGCTGCGACGACGAGAGCACCTCGATACGCGACGACGTGCCTGGGCGGTGAGCCGCCGCGGCGAAGACGCCGGGAAGACGTTGCTCCATCCGCTCGGCGGTCTGCCGCAGCGACTGCTTGCCGCTGTCGGTCAGCAGTCCGTAACCGTCCGCGGCGTTCGCTGCGAGCAACCGCTGGACCTCGGGACCGAGCCCTGCGCCCAGCTTCGTCAACCCGCCCTGAGCCTTCGCCCGCGACCACAGGGCCACGATCGCATCGCCGTCGCTGCTGTCGGACAGCGTGCGGGCGCCGTGTCGTGACACGTTCTCGGTGAACACCGCCTGGTATCCCACCGGCGGCGACCGGTAGCTCGACGGTCCGGCCTGGGGCGGGTACGGCGTCTTGGTCGTCAGCGCGGTGCCCACCTTCGGGCCGAGGGGCAAGCCGAGGGCGGCCGCCGGCGCGGCCGCCGCGACAGAGAGGATCAGGACACCGAGCGCGGCGATACCCGCGCGACTCCGTCGCACCATGTGCGTAGTTGATCCGGTTCTTCCGTCTTGTGACGGGGCGAACCGGTGGCCGGTCGGCCGCGGTCAGGTGAACAGCTGCTCAGCCGCTGTGGGCCGCGTAGACCGCGTCGAACGCCGACGCCAGCTTCGGACGTTTGGCCAGTACCGGCTTGAGCTTGTCGAAGTCGACCCGGAGGCCGGCGACCCGGCTGGCCGAGGTCACCGTCGCCCGCCGCTGGCCGCCCTGGAGAAGCGCCATCTCGCCGACGAGATCACCGACTCCGATGGTGGCGATCTCCTGGCGCTGGTGGAAGACCCGGGCCTCGCCCTCGGTGAGGACGTACACCGCGTCGGCAGGGATGCCCTCCTGCACGAGGGGCCAACCGGCCGGCAGGCTGAACGCGCCGCCCGCCTCGACCAGGGCCTCGACATCGGCCTTGTCACAGTCGGCGAACGTCGCGTACCCGCGCAGCTTCGAGATCAGCTCACGCTTGTCGTTGGCCATTCCACCTCACCTCGTCCACCTCACGTCGTTGTGGCGCCGCGAGGCCCGTGCTGCGGCTGAGGGCAGCCTAGTCAGTCGGTATCGCGCCCGTCGGCTCAACGGTCAAGGTCGGCGAATCCGCACCGGCGGGCGCGCGGTGAGCCGGTGTGGGCGTCTCCGCGTCGACGACGCCGTTGACCGACGGCGCAGGCGCGGCGGCTGCCGTGGCAGAGCGGGCGGCCTGTTGACCGGACACCGTGCGCAGCGGTACCTCCTTCATCAGTGACGACACCACGATGGCCAGCAGCAGGACGATCGCTGCCACCAGGAACACGGTGTCCATGGCGTTGCTGAACCCGACGAGGATCGGGTGCCTGATCTGCTCCGGGTACTTGGCGATCCCGCTCGTGTCGTTGAGGTCGAAGCCCTGCCCGGCCGGCAGCTTGACGCCCGACTTCGCCAGCTCGGTCGGCACGTTGGTCGCGGCCCGCGAGAACAGGATCGACAGGAAGATCGCGGTGCCCAGCGAGCCGCCGACCTGCCGGAAGAACGTGACCGACGAGGTGGCCACGCCCATGTCGCGAGCGTCGGCCGAGTTCTGCATGGCCAGCACGATCGTCTGCATGTTCATGCCCAACCCGAGGCCGAAGACGGCCATGTAGACGTCGGTCTGCCACAGGGGTGTGTCGGCACCGATCTGGGTCAGCAGGCCCATGCCGACGACCATGAACACCGAGCCGACGACCGGGAAGATCTTGTAGCGTCCGGTGCGCGACGTGACCTGGCCGGCGGCGAGCGAGGCAACCATCAGGCCGCCGATGAGCGGTAGCAGCAGCAGGCCGGACTTGGTCGGTGACGCGCCCTTGACGATCTGCAGGTACAGCGGGATCGAGGCGATGCCGCCGAACATCCCCATGCCGATGATGGTGGCCTGGATCGAGCCGAGCGCGAAGACCTTGTTGCGGAACAGCCGCATCGGCAGCAGCGCCGCGTCGCCCATATGCAGCTCGACGAACACGAACGCGAACAACCCGGCGGCGCCGAGCAGGTAGCAGACGAACGCCCCGGCGGACGCCCAGCCCCAGGTGCGCCCCTGCTCGGCGATGATCAGCAGTGGCACCAGGCCGGCGGCCAGCGCGGCGGCGCCGCCCCAGTCGATGCGGCTCGGCCGGCGCGTGTGGTCGAGCTTGAGCACGGCCTGCACGACGAACAGCGCGATGGCCCCGACCGGCACGTTGATGTAGAAGATCCAGCGCCAGCCGGGGACGCCGAGGATGTGCGCCTGACCGGCGAGGAAACCGCCGATGACCGGGCCGAGCACCGAGGACGTCCCGAAGACTGCCATGAAGTAACCCTGGTAACGGGCACGCTCGCGCGGCGGGATGATGTCGCCGATGATGGCCAGTGCGAGCGGCATGATGCCGCCGGCGCCGATGCCCTGGAAGGCGCGGAACGCAGCCAGCATGTACATCGACTGCGCCAGACCGCACAGCGCCGACCCCAGGACGAAGATCGTGATCGCGATCATGAACAGCGGCTTGCGGCCGTAGATGTCCGACAGCTTGCCGAACAGCGGCGTCGCGATCGTCGAGGTGATCAGGAAGGCGGTGGTGACCCACGCCTGCACCGACAGGCCGTTGAGGTCGTCGCCGATCGTTCTGATGGCCGTGGACACGATGGTCTGGTCCAGAGCGGCCAGGAACATCCCCAGCATGAGCCCCGAGAGGATCGTCATGATCTGCCGGTGGCTCAGGCCGCCGTCGCTGGACGCAGCGTCGACGGCGCGCGGCGTGGATTCGATCGTTGACATCAGTTGCGTCCTCCTGAACGGGCTGCGCCGCGCGCGTCGCGCTCGCTCATCCTGCGGTTGTTGGCGTGGTCGTAGTCATCGGTGAAACGGCGCAGCAGCGCCGCGAACTGGCCGAGCTCGTCATCGGTCCAGGTGTCCAACGAGGCGGCGTAGTGCTCAAGCCGCACCTTGTCCTGCTCGGCCAGTACCCGGCGGGCGATATCGGTGAGCACCAGCAGTGCGGCCCGGCCGTCCTCGGGGTCGGCGCGGCGTTCCAGCAGGCCGTGCTTCACCAGCGTGGCAACCTGACGGCTCACCGTCGACGGATCGGAACGGACGACCTCGGCCAGCGCGCCGGCCCGGATCGGGCCCTCGGCGCGTAACGCCCGCAGGATCATGTGTGCCGACCATTCGACCTCGGTGTCGGCCGTCGCCAGCATCTGGTTGCGGGCCTTGACGAAGGTCTGCATTAACACTACGAAGCTGTCGGCGACCTCTTCGATACCCAGCCGGGTCGCGGCGGCCGGCCTCTCGGCCAGATCGGTCATGCGTGTCCTCGGCAATCAGACGGGGGCAAGTAGATGCTCGATACAACCATGTACCCGCCTCGGCCATTCCGCAAGCGTGATTCCTGGCTGGTGCTCAGGCGTGCGGAATAGCGTTCGCCGACTCGAGCCCCAGGATCTCGACTGCCTGCGCACGCATCTCGATCTTGCGCACCTTGCCGGTGACCGTCATCGGGAAATCGTCGACGACATGGACGTAGCGCGGGATCTTGTAGTGCGCGAGCTTGCCGGTGCAGAACGCCCGCAGACCCTCGACGGTCAGCTGGTCGGCGCCGCTGCGCAGGCGCACCCACGCCATGAGTTCCTCGCCGTACTTCTCGTCGGGCACGCCGATCACCTGGGCGTCGACGATGTCGGGGTGGGTGTAGAGGAACTCCTCGACCTCGCGCGGGTACACGTTCTCGCCGCCGCGGATGACCAGATCCTTGATGCGCCCCACGATGTTGAGGTAGCCCTCGTCGTCCATCACGGCCAGGTCGCCGGTGTGCATCCACCCGTGCCGCAGGACCTCGGCCGTCTTCTCCGGCTCGTCCCAGTAGCCGATCATCACCGAGTACGCCCGGGTGCACAGCTCACCGGTCTCGCCGCGGGGAACGGGAAGGTCCGTCTCGGGGTCGACGACCATCACCTCGACGTGCGGATGGACCCGCCCGACGGTGCCGGTGCGCCGGTCGAGCGAATCGTCCTTGCGGGTCTGGGTCGACACCGGAGAGGTCTCGGTCATGCCGTAGGCAATGGTGACCTCGTCCATGTTCATCTCGCTGATGACCCGCTTCATGACCTCGACGGGGCACGGCGAGCCGGCCATGCAGCCCGTCCGCAGGCTGGACAGGTCGTAGTCGGCGAAGGTGTCCAGCGCCAGCTCGGCGATGAACATCGTCGGAACGCCGTACAGGGAGGTGCACTTCTCGTCCTGCACCGCGCGCAGCGTCGCGGCCGGGTCGAAGCCCGGCGCCGGAATGACGATGCATGCGCCGTGGCTGGTGGCGGCCAGATTGCCCATGACCATGCCGAAGCAGTGATAGAAGGGCACCGGCACGCAGATGCGGTCGAGCTCGGTGTAGCTCATGCCTTCGCCGACGAAGAAGCCGTTGTTGAGGATGTTGTGGTGCGAGAGCGTCGCGCCCTTGGGGAAGCCCGTCGTGCCCGAGGTGTACTGGATGTTGATCGGGTCGTCGAAGGCCAGCTGTGCCGAGCGTTCGGCGACCTGCTCGCTCGACACGCTGCGGCCGTCGGCGAGCAGCGCATCCCAGCTCGGGTCGTCGAGGTAGACGACCTCGCGCAACCCGGCCAGCTCGGGACGAACCTGCTCGATCATGGCGCGGTACTCGCTGGTCCGAAACGACACGGCGGCGATGACCGTGCCGACCCGGGCCTGCTTCAGCACGAAGGCGAGCTCGTGGGTGCGGTAGCTGGGGTTGATGTTGACGAGGATCGCGCCGATGCGCGCGGTGGCGTACTGGGTCAGGAACCACGCAGCACAGTTCGGCGCCCAGATGGCGACCCGGTCGCCGCGCCCGATCCCCCGGGCGATCAGGCCGGCGGCGAGCTCGTCGATCGCGGTATCGAGCTCGGCATAGGTGTAGCGGACCCCGCCCGCGACATCGACCAGCGCCTCGCGATCGCGATGCCGGGCGACGGCCTGGCGCAGATTCGCATCGATCGTCTGGCCGAGCAGCGGGAGGTCGGACGTACCGCTGGCATAAGACAGCTGGACATCCGGGACGTCGGCATCTGGGACGGCGGCAGCAGTGGGGTGCGGAATGCTCACGCGTTCACACTAAGTGTGCTGGGTCACGCTGCTGTGAAGATCTTTCGACACGAGTGCCGCACCGACCCATGGTGAGGGTCCGGTGCGGCACGGGTCGTCGCGCGAGGTTCAGGCCTCGATCGACGCGGTGTTGCCGTCGAGCAGCGAGCGGACCTCGGACTCGCGGTAGCGGCGGTGACCGCCGAGCGTGCGGATCGAGGTGAGCTTGCCGGCCTTGGCCCAGCGCGTCACCGTCTTGGGGTCGACGCGGAACAGCGTCGCGACCTCGGACGGGGTGAGCAGTGCTTCGGTGTCGGGCCGATGGCGAGCCGTGGTCATGGTGGGGCCACCTTTCTGGTGGATTAATCACGCGGAGTCCTGTTCCGTGCGAACACCCCAAGTATGCATAAGGTGAAGCGACGGACCCAGAGAAAGGCACTGAACTGTCCACTCTGTGCCATGCAGGAAGTTGCGGGCTGAATTTCGTGGGGGCAAATCGGGCGTTCCCGGCCACTTTAGGACAGCGGGTGGTCGACACCCGCCTCCGCGTCGCGGTAGGACAACGCGCGCTAAGCTGACGACACGACATGACAAAATCCCCGGTAGCGCCCGCTAACCCTCTCGTCAAGCGGCCGATAACCGGATAAGCGCGAGCGAGGGGGTCTAGCCATGGGGCGAGGCCGGGCGAAAGCCAAGCAACAAAAAGTGGCCCGTGACCTGAAGTACAACACGCATCTCACGGATCTGGACTCGCTGCAGCGAGAGCTCGGGACCTCCGACCCTGGCGGACGCGTGCCGGCCCAGGAACCGGATGCCGACGATGACGGCTACGAGGACTGGACCGGCACCGAACGCTGATCGCGTCGGGCAGCTGCTCGGACACCGTCGGCCGCAGGTCGTCGACCCCGCCCGGCGGACCCGCTGGAGCTCTCAGCGACCCGTCCATCGCGCGCCGCGGCGAGCGGAGTGCCGCTGACACGGCGACACCGGGTCGCACGGTTGTTCACCGCCAGTGGACCGCCGGCCCGGCGTAGTCGCCGTGCAGAGTCACGCTTGCGGTGGCGGTGGGGTCCTGCGAGGTGCAGATCGCACCGCAGGGCCAGGCCGGTACGTCGCGGGCGGCAAGGAGGTCGAGTGCGTCCTGCACCCGGTCCGGCGCCAGCACGGCCACCATGCCCACCCCCAGATTGAACGCGAGTTCGAGGTCGGCACGCGTGAGGTCGCCGGCGCCGCGAACGAGGTCGAAGACCGGCTGTGGCGACCAGGTCGCCCGGTCGACGTCGGCAGCCAGACCGGCGGGCAGCACCCGCGCGAGGTTGCCGGCCAGCCCGCCGCCGGTGATGTGCGCGAAGGTCCGCGCACCGCAGTCCCGCGCGAGGGCCAGGCAGTCCAGGGCATAGATGCGGGTGGGGACGAGCAGTTCGTCGCCCAGCGTGCGCCCGCCGAGCACGTCCGGCCTCGCGTCGAGGGCCAGGCCGGCCTGGGTGAACAGCGCGTGCCGCACGAGCGAGTAGCCGTTGGAGTGCAGGCCCGACGAGCCCAGTGCGATCAGGACGTCACCGGCCTGCACGCGCTCGGGGCCCAGCACGGCGTCGGCGTTGACCACGCCGACCCCGGTGCCGGAGATGTCGTAGTCGTCGGCAGCCATGACGCCCGGATGCTCGGCGGTCTCGCCGCCCACCAGGGCGCAGCCGGCCTGCACGCAGCCCTCGGCGATGCCACCGACGATGGCCGCGATCTTCTCGGGGATCACCTTGCCGGTGGCGATGTAGTCGGTGAGCACGAGCGGCTCGGCGCCGACCACCACGAGGTCGTCGACGACCATGGCCACCAGGTCGATGCCGATCGTGTCGTGCCGATCGAGTGCCTGGGCGATCGCCAGCTTGGTGCCGACCCCATCGGTGGACGTCGCGATCACCGGCTGCGGGTACTTCGCGAGATCAAGGCGGAACAGCCCGGCGAACCCGCCGAGGCCGCCCAGGGACTCGGGTCGATCCGTGCGCTTGACCGCGACCTTCATCAGCTCGACGGCACGATCACCGGCCTCGATGTCGACGCCGGCTGCCGCGTAACCGGTCACGCCACGGGGGGCGCTCACGGCCGGGTGAGGGCGTCCGCTGCCGAGTACGCGCCGCTGTGCTCGGCTTCTCGCCCGGATCGCTGCACCGATTTCTCGATCCCCTCGAGGACGTGCTTGCCGCCCATCGCGTCGGGCAGCGCGATCGGGTAGTGCCCGTCGAAGCAGGCGGTGCACAGCCGCGACTTCGGCTGCTCGGTGGCCGCCACGGTGTTCTCGAGCGAGACGTAGCCCAGGGAGTCGGCGCCGATCGAACGCCGGATGCCCTCGTCGTCGAGTCCGTTGGCCACCAGTTCGGCACGGGAGGCGAAGTCGATGCCGTAGAAGCACGGCCACTTGACCGGTGGCGCCGAGATCCGGACGTGGACCTCGACCGCGCCGGCCTCGCGCAGCATCCGGATCAGGGCCCGCTGGGTGTTGCCGCGCACGATCGTGTCGTCGACGACGACGAGGCGTTTGCCGCGGATGACGTCGCGCAGCGGATTGAGCTTGAGCCGGATCCCGAGCTGACGGATGGTCTGCGACGGCTGGATGAACGTGCGTCCGACGTAGGAGTTCTTGACCAGCCCGACGCCGTAGGGAATGCCGGACGCCTCGGCGTACCCGATGGCCGCCGGCGTGCCGGACTCGGGCACCGGGATGACGAGATCGGCCTCGGCCGGGTGCTGGCGGGCCAGTCGGCGGCCCATCTCGACGCGGGCCGAGTGCACGCTGCGCCCGGCGATGGTGGTGTCGGGGCGGGCCAGGTAGACGTATTCGAAGACGCAGCCCTTGGGGTCGGCGTTCGCGAAATGCTGTGAGCGCAGCCCGTCGGCGTCGATGGCGACCAGCTCGCCGGGCTCGATCTCGCGCACGAAGCTGGCGCCGACGATGTCGAGCGCCGCGGTCTCGGACGACACGACCCAGCCGCGCTCGAGCCGGCCCAGGACCAGCGGGCGGACCCCCTGGGCGTCGCGGGCGGCGTAGAGCGTGTGCTCGTCCATGAAGCACAGCGAGAAGGCACCACGCAGCTTGGGCAGTACGTCCATCGCGGCCTGTTCGAGGCTGACATCGGGGCGGGCGGCGAGCAGCGCGGTGAGCAGCTCGGAGTCGGTGGTGGCGCCCATGACACTGCTGATCCCGGCCTCACGCGCCTCGACCGCGAGCTCGGCGGTGTTCACCAGATTGCCGTTGTGGCCGAGCGCGAGGCCTGTGCCGGCCGGTGTGGTGCGGAAGCTGGGCTGCGCGTTCTCCCACGTCGTGGACCCGGTGGTGGAGTACCGGGTGTGCCCGACGGAGATGTGGCCCTGCAGGGTGGCCAGCGTGGCCTCGTCGAAGACCTGGGCCACCAGGCCGAGGTCCTTGTAGACCACCAGTGAGCTGCCGTCGCTGACCGCGATGCCGGCTGCTTCCTGGCCGCGGTGCTGCAGCGCGTACAGCCCGAAGTAGGTCAGCTTGGCGA